>DAAK01000043.1 GCA_001701075.1 Bacteroidales bacterium GP3
TGAACTCTGACATCTGAGCTCTGACATCTTAGATCAGAAAAGATTCCGGGTCACTTCGTTGGCATAGCGGAAATCGTCGGGGGAGCCGATGTCGATCCAGGTGCCGTCGATGGCGAAGTGAGATACTTTCTTCCCTTTTGCAATTAATGACTCCACAAAGTCGGGGGCATCGAGGTATTCGCCACGTTTTATGTCCTTCAGAACCTTGCGGTCTATTATATATACGCCTGCGTTGGCAAAATGGTTGAATGTCGGTTTCTCTTCAAGTCCTGTGACACGGTCGCCATCAGTCTTCAGTATTGCAAACGGCACAGACACGATATATGGAATCGTAGCCATTGTAAGGGCAGCTCCCACATCGACATGATGTCTCCAGAGTTTTTCGAAATCAATGTTGGTGAGAAGATCGGAGTTCATCACAATCACATGGTCTTGACTCAGGGTGTCGATCAGTGCGACACTCCCCATAGTGCCGAGACGTCGTGGTTCTTCAATGCAATGCACATTTCCCTGCCACTTCGGATCGGAGAAATGATCTATTATCTGATCCTTGAGATAATTGACAGTCACATATATGTCCTTTATCCCAAAGCTGCTAAGCGCCTCTACATTATAGTCGATGATGGGTTTCCCTCCTACTTTAAGCAACGGTTTAGGAGTGTCGAGTGTCAAGGGACGGAGCCTCTCTCCACGGCCACCAGCCATCAAAACGGCATCGGCGGGGATTGCCGACCGCAGTTTCCTGAGGTCGAGAATTTCTATCAGGATGCCATCGGATAAGACAGGGAGAAGATTGATTCTTCTGTCTCTGGCTCGTGCTACTGTGAGATACCGCTCTTTGGGTGAAGAATCGGCATTAAGGGATATGTAGTTTCTGAAAGCAATGTCACGGACTATATCCTCAGTGGTATGTCCGGCTATCAGAGCCCTCCTTATGTCGCCGTCGGTCACACTTCCGATAAGTCTCCCTTCGTCATCTATGGCAAAAAGGGTCATTGAGTCACCGCTGAGCTCATTAAGCGCTGTCAGTGTCTCTCTGATCGTAGCATTCCCGCTAATAGTATGTCTGCTTATCTGAGGGTTCATTTCTTGACGTGTTCTTCCGGGATAAGGGGTGTGTCGCCATCTTTCGGACCATCGTACATCGCTTCAATCTCCTTTGCGTAACGTTTGGCTACCACTGGTCGGCGCACTTTCATCGTATTGGTCACTTCTCCGTGAGAGATTGAGAAATGATTTGGGAGCAATGTTATCTTTTTGATCTGCTCGTAGGATGCGAGGTCTTTCTGGAGCTCATTGATTTCCCCCATCATCATATCCATGACTTCGGGATTTTTCAGCAACGCATCCAAGTTTTCGGTGTCCAGTTTCTTGGATTGAGCCCATGCCAAAAGTTGAGACAGATTGGGCACGACGAGAGCTGTCACATACTTTCTTTCATCTCCAATTACAGCCACTTCGTCAATAAACTTATTCTCGGCCAATCGGCTTTCAAGAAGCTGAGGGGCAATATATTTGCCATTGGATGTCTTGAAAAGGTCCTTCACTCGCTCTGTAAGGACGAGAGCACCGGATTCTGTGAAATATCCGGCATCACCGGTGCGAAACCAACCGTCGTCGGTAAACGCCTTTGCGTTGGCATCAGGATTGTTGTAGTATCCGGAAGTCACAGTCGGTCCTTTCACAAGAATCTCACCCTCCTTGTCAATCTTCACCTTAACCATCGGGAGCGGTTTGCCGACAGTCCCGATTTCAAAGTCCTTGAATGGGAATGCAGAAACAGTGGCTGTAGTTTCGCTCAGTCCATATCCAATTATGACATTGATTCCTATCGACTGCATGAATTCAGTGATACGTGGGCTTAACGGCGCGCCTGCTGTCGGGAACATCTTCGGGTTGGGGATGCCAATGGTCTGCTTCACTTTTGAGAATACCCTCTTATCCCAGAATTGATATTCCTTTTCGAGCCAAGACGGCACTGGCTTGCCCTCCCTGCGGAATCCGAGGTTGCGACGGTAACCAACACGGATAGCGCGGCCTACCATCATCTGCTGCACCTTGCTCATCTTTGATATTTTCTCCTTCACTGCAGCATATACCTTTTCCCAGAAGCGAGGTACACACGTCATAAGATTAGGCCTTACTTGTGGCAGGGTATCCTGAATGATGCGAGGATCTTCGTTGATGGCTATTCTGATGCCTTTCGTGAGGCAGAAGAAGCACCATGCTTTTTCCAGGATGTGGCTCATAGGAAGGAATGCCATGGAGAGATCCTTGTCTGTAACGTTGATGAGGAACTTAAGATGTGCTTCCATTGCGGCATCATAGTTTGCATGGCTCAGGCAGACACCTTTGGGCTCTCCGGTAGTGCCGGAAGTATAGATAAGGGTAGCAATGTCTTCGGGGAGACCACGGTCAGTACGTTGCTCAACGAGAATCCTTGTGTCCTCGTCAGCATCGACGCCGAGCTTCATGAAATCGTCCCAAAATATCGACATATTATCATCGGGATACAGGTCGACACCCTCTTTCTTAAAGATCACGATCTTGTCGATCTGTTCAGGATGTTTTTTCCAATAATTGTAAGCAAGCGGATACTGATGTTGTTCTCCTACGAAGAGAATTCTTGGTTGGCCGTCGTTGACAATGAAGTCGTATTGCGCCTGGCTGCTGCTTGAATATAGCGGGATAGTGGCAGCTCTGTTACGGAAGCCGGCATACTCGGTGATAAGGATTTGGGGAGTGTTGTTGGAGCAGACAGCGATAGTGTCTTTCTCCTTGAGACCGAGTCGGGCGAGAGCACGGGCGGCCACATCAATCTGTACGCGGAATTCCTCCCAGCTTGTTGGCAGCCATTCCCCGGCCTTACGCCAGCAATAGCGATAAGCCTCGCGATCGCCATATTTTTCCGCCTGCCGGCGAATCATTTCTACAAGTTTATTTGCCATGTTTTTAAGTTTTCAGTCTTCAGATGTCAGTCTTCAGTCTTCAGCTGCCCCTTGACAACGATGAAAACGTCGACAACGATGAAAACTACATTCATTATACATATATAACGATTAAGAATATATTTTTTCCAAAACAATACACCTTAATATTGTGTTTGTGAAATAAAAGTATTAATTTTGCGGCAAAAATATGACCGCTAATTCGCACAAAATGCGGATTGGTTGATATGAAAGCCTGATTATAAGGATATTATGAACAATCTCGTAATTGTAGAGTCACCGGCAAAGGCTAAAACCATTGAAAAATTCCTTGGTAAAGGGTACACTGTGCTGTCATCTTATGGGCATATTCGCGACCTGAAGAAAAAAGGAATAGCTATAGACTTTGAAAATAATTTTCAGCCGGAATATGAGATACCTGCAGATAAAAAGGACACTGTAAGGAAACTTAAAGAAGCCGCTAAGAAGGCCGACATGGTATGGCTCGCTTCCGATGAAGACCGTGAAGGGGAGGCCATAGCATGGCATCTTTATGAGGTGCTTGGCCTGAAACCAACCAATACAAAACGAATCGTCTTTCATGAGATAACCAAGCCAGCTATCCTGAATGCAATAGCAAATCCCCGCGACATAGATATCGACAGGGTCAATGCCCAGCAGGCTCGCCGAGTTCTCGACCGTATTGTTGGTTTTGAGCTTAGCCCTGTGCTTTGGAAGAAAATAAAGCCTTCCCTGTCGGCAGGAAGAGTGCAGAGTGTGGCAGTACGTCTGATTTGCGAACGCGAGAAAGAAATAGCAGCTTTCACTCCCGAATCATATTACAGGGTTTCCGGACACTTTGAGATTCCGGGATCAGATGCCGGCCTCAAAGCAGATCTCTCACGACGTTGTTCCGATGTCAAGGATGCCATGGACGTGTTGAGTGAATGCAGCGACGCTACATTCAGGATTGCTGAGGTCAGCGTACGGCCAGGCAAACGCCAGCCTTATCCTCCATTCACAACCTCCACGCTTCAGCAGGAGGCTTCACGCAGACTTGGGTTCTCAGTCAATCAGACCATGGTGATTGCCCAAAAACTGTATGAAGACGGAAAGATAACCTACATGCGTACCGACTCCACAAATCTTTCGGAACTTGCCCTCCGCGACATTTCAGACACTATCCGAAAAGATATGGGCGAGGAATACCTCAAGGTTCGTCATTATCATACGCATTCCAAGGGAGCACAGGAAGCCCATGAGGCAATACGCCCGACATATGTCAGCAATCGCACCATCGATGGGGATGCCAAGGAGCAGAAACTCTATGACCTTATATGGCGAAGGGCAGTGGCCTCCCAGATGGCAGATGCCGAAATAGAGAAGACTACCGTAGACATTGCTATTACTCCATCGGCTGCTAAGATTTCTGAAGACACTTCTCATGGGGTCTTTAAGGCAGAAGGAGAGGTCGTCGTATTCCCTGGATTCCTAAAGGTCTATCAGCAAGGCGCAGGAAAAGACACTTCCTTGCCTCCACTCTCAGTAGGAATGGATCTGCAACCCAAAGAGATTACCGCTACCGAAGACTTCACTCAGGCTCCGGCCAGATATACAGAGGCATCCTTGGTAAAGAAAATGGAGGAACTTGGTATCGGTCGCCCGTCTACATATGCACCTACTATCTCAACTATTCAGCAAAGGGAATATGTGAAGCGTGGAGAAAAAGAGGGTACCCCACAAGATTTCAAGGAGCTTACTCTCAAGAAGGGCAAGATAACGACCAAGACAAAGACACTTTTAGTGGGTTCAGAGAAAGGGAAGCTTGTGCCGACAGATACCGGAATGGTGGTCAATGACTTCCTTACTGAGTATTTCCCTGATATCCTCGACTATAATTTCACAGCCAAGATAGAGGAAAAATTCGATGATATAGCCGAAGGAAAGCTTCCTTGGCAGAATGAGATGTCGGAATTCTATGGCGATTTCCATCCTGAGATTGAAAAGATAAACACTCTCAAGATGGAGCATAAGGTAGGGGAGCGCCAACTTGGTGTAGATCCGAAGACTGGTCGCTCCGTATATGTGAAAATCGGACGTTTTGGCCCGATTGCCCAGATAGGGGATGCTACAGATGAAGACAAACCACTTTTCGCATCCTTGCAACCAAACCAGAGCGTACAGACAATTACACTTGAAGAAGCTCTTAAACTGTTTGAGTTGCCTCGTGATGTAGGAACTTTCGAGGGGAAAAAGATTCTTGCGGCTATAGGGCGTTTCGGTCCTTACATTCGTCATGACTCGATGTTTGTCTCAATTCCCAAGGATATGTCTCCATTGTCGATCACGGAGGCTGAGGCGATAGAGCTTATAGAAAACAAGCGGGCAGAGGAAGCAAATAAGTTTATCAAGTCTTTCCCCGAGCGCCCAGAGATTGAGATTCTCAACGGACGCTATGGCCCATACTTCACTTATCTGCCGGCTGGAGCGAAAAAGAAAATCAATTATAAGATTCCTAAAGGCACCGACCCGATGGCATTGACTCTGGATGATGTGCTGAAACTCATAGAGCAGCAGGATGCAGCTCCCAAGAAGCGTCCAACTGCGAGAACCAAAAAGTAATTCAATTTTCACAAAGAGAAAATTGAGGATTATGGGGTTATAGGGTTATGGGGTTAAAATTTAAATTTGAATAATGATAACGCAAGAACAACTGAAAGAGGCGGAAGAACGAACCGCTGCACTAAAAAGATACCTCGACATTGACTCCAAGAAGATAGAAGTGGAGGAAGAGGAGCTTCGTACTCATGTGGCCGACTTCTGGGAAGACCGTACAAAAGCTGAGGCTCAGATGAAAAAGATAAAGGATCTTCATTTCTGGATCGACGCCTATGAGGCTCTCGAGAAGCAAGTGGAGGAACTTCATCTTGCCTTCGACTTCGTGAAGGAGGGTCTGGTGACTGAAGATGAGGTCGAGGAGCAGTATAATGTAGTGGCAAAGGACATTGAAAACCTCGAGCTCCGCAATATGCTGCGAAGAGAGGAAGACAAACTCGGAGTTGTGCTGAAAATCAATTCAGGAGCGGGTGGCACAGAAAGCCAAGACTGGGCCCAGATGCTCATGCGTCTTTATCTGCGCTATGCCGAGCGTCATGGCTACAAGACTTCGATCGCTCAACTTCTTGAAGGTGATGATGCTGGAATCAAGTCGGTGACTATCAATATAGAAGGCGATTACGCCTATGGCTATCTCAAGAGCGAGAATGGTGTCCATCGTCTGGTGCGGGTAAGTCCTTATAATGCTCAGGGCAAGCGAATGACATCGTTTGCATCTGTATTCGTAACTCCGCTTGTCGATGATACTATCGAGATCAATGTAGAGCAGGCGCGCATGTCATGGGATACGTTCCGTTCAGGAGGCGCTGGAGGTCAGAACGTCAACAAGGTTGAGTCTGGTGTCCGTCTGCGTTATCAGTATAAGGATCCATACACAGGCGAAGAAGAGGAGATTCTCATAGAAAACACTGAAACACGAGACCAACCTAAGAATAAGGAGAATGCTCTCCGTCACCTTCGCTCCATACTCTACGAAAAGGAGATGAACCATCGCCTTGAGGAGCAGGCTAAGGTTGAGGCTGGAAAGAAAAAGATAGAATGGGGTTCACAGATACGCAGTTATGTCTTTGACGACCGTCGCGTAAAAGACCACCGCACAAACTATCAGACTTCTGATGTCAACTCCGTCATGGATGGGGAAATCGATGAATTCATCAAGGCTTATCTGATGGAGTTTGCGGGAGGAGAAAACTAATAATTAATCTTTAGTAAATCGTCGAGGAGGGAGCGGTTGTTGTTGAGGCGGGGGACTTTGCGCTGACCTCCGAGCTTGTGATTGCCGGCACTCGCAAGCCAATCGTAGAAAAGACCAGGTCTGGCTGTAATTATTTCGGGAGGGTCAAGGAAAATGGTATGCGCTCGCTTCGCCTGATAGTCGGAATTGACCTCTTGCAATGTCTCGTCGAGTACGTCGCGGAACTTCTCCATTGAATCGGGCTTGACATTCCATTCGATGAGCCATTGATGATGACCGCGGCGATTGTTGTGGGCATAAAATGGTCCGGCAGTATAGTTTGCAATGCTTGCGCCCGTAGCTTCGCAGGCAGCCTCTATAGCCCGATTTGCATTGTCTTCCATCACCTCTTCGCCGAAGGCATTTATGAAACTTCTCGTGCGCCCGGCAATCCGGATTTTCACAGGGTCGGTGGCAGTCACTGTGACAGTGTCGCCTAAATGATAGCGCCATAGCCCATTGCTGCTGGTGATCAGCAGTTCATAAGTCTTGCCAGCCTCTGTCTCCCACGCTGGTACGGGGTTTCTACCCTCTAATGGTTCGAACTCATAGAAGACGCATCCGTCAAGAATAAGCAGCATAGAATGATCGGAGAAATCATTTTGAAAGGCAAAGAAACCTTCGCTTGCGTTGTAGGTCTCCATAAAGTGCATCTTCGCAGGATCGGTAAGAGCCTCGTATTCCTTGCGGTAAGGGCGGAAGTCGATGCCTCCGTGGAAGAATACCTCTAAGTTTGGCCAAACATCTGAAATCTTATCCACTCCCTTGATGCGGCAAACTTCTTTTATGACAGTCAAGAACCAAGAAGGGACTCCCGATATGTTGGTGATATTTGCTTTTGATGCAGCTCCGGCGAGAGCAGGAAGTTTCTCGCTCCAATCCTCCATCAAGGCTATGCGTTTCTTGGGCACACGCACCATATCGGCGAGTTTTGGCATTCGGTCGATAAGAGTTGCGCTGAGGTCGCCAACTTTCACATCACTTTTCAGATTTAGCTCATTAGCGAAACTTCCTCCCAAAATGAAACTCTTGCCTGAAAAGATACGGCTTTTGGGGTTCATTTTAAGATAATGGGCCACTACATCGTATGTCCCCGGATAATGGTTTTTGCGGAGGCAGTCGTTGGTGATAGGCACAAATTTCGACTTTCCACCGCTCGTTCCACTGCTTTGGGCAAATCTTTTGCATACTCCAGGCCAAAGGATGTCTTTCTCCCCCTCCACCATTCGCATTGCATATGGACGGATGTCATCATAGGAGACAGTAGGGACTGCAGCTTGATATGCAGCTACAGGATCGGGGGCATTCAGGATATCCCTGAATCCGTATTTGCGACCTATTTCAGTGTCGGCAGCCCGATTCAGGAGCCATAGCAGCTGCTCCCTTTGTATTTCTTCTACATGCCCTCTCCATTTTTCAGTGCGATGGGCAAGGGAAGCGAAAATATGTCTGGCGATAGGTGTGAAATCCATCGTGAATTGGGGTTATAGAGTTATGGGGTTGTTGGTTATTGGTTGAGGGTTGAGAGTTGAGAGTTTCTGGACTTTGGACTCTTCTCGAAACGCACCACGCTTGCTTACGGCACTGGATCATATCCTGAGCCACCCCAAGGATGGCATCGGCAAATCCGCTTGATAGTCAACCAGCCCCCTTTCAGAGCGCCATGCTTTCTGATGGCTTCAATGCCATATTGGCTACACGTAGGAGTGAAGCGGCAGCTTGGAGGAGTATGTGGAGAGATGGCATATTGGTAGAAGCGAATCAGAGCCGTTAGCAAAATCTGTGCGATATTCATATTCACTCTATTTTAACAATTCTCTTCCTCTTTAGGTTGAGGGTAAATCTTTTTTCTTATTTTAGCCAGAGCCGACCCCATTGCTGAAGATATGGATTCCATATCAGAGTTTTCAGTGTGCATATACACTATAGCAAGCGATAGCGTGCGAATCTCCGGGTCTTCCTGAATCATCTTACGAAGAGGATGCCACTGGAGGCGAAATGCTTCGCGGATGCGTCGGCGCATCAAAACCCTATCTACTGCATGGCGCCTCTTTTTCTTTGGAACCGTAATCAGCATCTGAACGGGTCCCATAAGGTCGGGAACGCGCACACGGAAAGAGTCCTCCAACTCCTCTTGCGAGAGAGTGCGGAAGGTGACCCGGAGCGGTCCGGAATAGACAGATTTCCCTTTCTGGAAAAGATCCTGGACAAGAGTGCGATGTCGCAACTTAGCACTTTTGCGCAGAGTCATCCTTTCCTGGGATTCAGAAGCATTTTCAAGAGTGTCAGTCATCTTTGAGAGCAAGTTTTAGGATATCGGCAGGAGAGCATACGATATGGTCGGCATAAGCCTTCCTAAGTTCTGTTATGGGTCGGAATCCCCATGTCACTCCTACTGAGTCTATACAGGCACGTCGGGCCGTCTCGATGTCGACGGCAGAGTCGCCGACATGCATTGTCTCACTCTTTGGAGTGGGATGGGCGAGGAGTATCGCGAAGTCGATGCTTGGATCAGGCTTCACCGGGCGTTCTTCAATCTGTCCCATGATGGCGACAAAAGGTATGTCGGGGAAGTAATGGCCGATTATCTTTTTTGCTGCAGACTCATATTTATTGGTTGCGACAGCAATGGCAATATTATTGTCGGTCAGCTGCTGAAGGAGTTCCGGAACGCCCGGATAGGGCTTAGTAAGATCAGTGCAGTGAGCGTCATAATATTCCCTGAAAAGCGTGAGCAACTCTTCTATTTCTTCGGGACTTGCATCCGGTTGGGCCCTTTCCATAAGTTTTCTGACCCCATTCCCGACCATATATGGATAGGCAGCCAACGGATGCTTGTGGTATCCCTTGGTCTCCAGGGCATAGTTGCACGCGGTGCCTAAATCGGCAATCGTGTCAAGCAGAGTCCCATCGAGGTCGAATATGATAAGTTTCTTCATTTTGAGTCGTGTTTTTGTAGACAAATTGACGATGTGTCAAGATGTGGAGTTGGAGTTTTTATGGACTTTAGAAGCCGTTGAGAAGATTGAACCTTTATCCGTAATTGTCTCAAGGACATCACCGGCTTTTACCATCTCGATGTCAGTCACGGCTTTCCCTCCAATTCGCGTGATGGAATATCCGCGTTTTAGAGTTGACGCCGGGTTCAAGACATCTATGAGTTTCTCAATATTGTCAATGCGTGCCTTCTCTCGTTCTATCAGTGTAGTGGCTGCCGACCTAAGAGATGAGGAAATTGCCTGCAGGGCCGGGTATTCAATTTGGATTCTTGAATGTGAGGCCATACGCAAGCTGGTGGTAAGCCCCTCAAGGCGTATCTTGGCCTTTGACATCGCTTCGTTTGCCGCACTTGGCAAGAGGGCGGTAATGCTATGAAGCTTAAGACGTGCATTCTTCAACTGAGTGTCGGCGAGTGCCGGGACCATCGTCTCGATGCTCTGCAGACGTATGTGCTCACCTTTCAACCGTTCGGAAGCGAACGAGGAGATTCTTGTGGCAAGATCAAAAGCCCTTTGCCAAGCCATGCCGGCTGTGTCAGACAGCCATGCGGCAACCGCAGTGGGAGTCTTGCATCTGACGCATGCTATCTCATCGAGCACACAGCGGTCGCGTTCATGACCGATACCTACTATGACTGGAATGGGGAATGTCGCTACCCGTCGGGCAAGCTGGAGATCGTCGAATCCGTTCATATCTGTAGTTGCGCCCCCTCCACGGATTATCACAACGCAGTCCCAGCCCAACAAACCATAGGTCTGCTCTACAAGATCGAGAGCTGCAATGACACTTTGGGCAGTCTTATCTCCTTGCATGACAGCAGGGAAAAGAAATGTCTGGAATTTGACGCCGGCAGGATTCCCTTCAATCTGATTGATGAAATCGCCATATCCGGCTGCTTTTTCAGAGGAAATCACGGCTATTTTCAATGGAGGCTCAGTTATAATCAGGCTTCGGTTTCGGTTGATGATACCTTCCCGCTGAAGAGCCGCTAAGATTTCACGACGTAAGCGTTCGAGGTCGCCCATCGTATATGAAGGGTCAATTTCTCCTATGTTGAAGGAGAGACCATATGAACTATGGTAGTTGACACCGCCATAGAACATGACTTTCATGCCATTTGACAGTTCCTTCCCCGTAGCTTGGAGAAATCTATTCCTGATATATAGGAATCGGTTGGCCCAGATTGTAGCTCTCATGCGTGCTATGGTGGTGCCATTCTTGTCTTTTTCGATGAGTGTCATGTAGCAATGGCCTCCGCTTGAAGAGATGTCGCTGATCTCAGCCGTCACCCATGCACCCATGAGCACAGGCTCCCGGCTCATCGCTGTGGCGACGAATCGTGAGAACTGCGAAAGTGTATATGCCTGCGGCCCTACCGCTTGGTCAAATAAATCCATAGTGCAAATTTAATGAAAAATCGTGATAGTTGAGTAAAAAACAGGTGTGATTTATAAGAATTGTAAGATTTATAAGATATATAAGATTCGAATATCGGAAAAATTCCTTAATTTTGCATTATGTTTCCACTCGAGCAGCGAATACATCGGAACGCAATGCCGGTATCCTTATGGATATTGGCCATGCTCTGTGTCATCCTTTCTGGATGTTCGTCGAGCAAGCATGTGCCCGATGGAAGCTATCTTCTCGATAAGGTGCATATCCGACTTGACTCGGTAGGGCGTGAAGAGCAACTCGACGTCACTGAAATGCAGGCATATCTTCGGCAGACCCCCAACCACAGGATGCTATGGAGCATCAAGTTCAGGCTTGGTTTCTATAATTTGGCAGGAAATGACTCGACAAATTGGTGGAATCGATGGATGCGTAAGCTTGGCGAACCTCCGGTCATCTATGATCCGGCTTTGTCAGAAGCCAGTGCCGGGCAATTGATGCAATATCTTGCAAACAAAGGCTATTTCAATGCCGAAGTGTCGATTGATTCAGTCAAAAATGAGAAAAAGAAAAAGATAGAGCTCACCTACAATCTTGCTCCCGGTCCACAGAAAATTATTTCTAAGATGGAATATGAGTTTCCGGATTCATCCGTCAGAAAAATAATTATGGCCGACTCTTCAAAGTTTGTCACCAATCCGGGAACTCCTCTTTCAAGAGATATTCTTGAAGCACAGCGTACTGTGGTGTCGGATGCCCTTCGGAATAATGGATATTATAATTTCGGCAAGGAATGTATTTCATTTGTAGCAGACACTACTGAAGGGTCGTCGGATGTCGAGCTTATGATGAAAATCAATTATCCATCCGGGCCGCAGAAGGAGCGTCTTGACCTCTATTCTAAGTTCATCATCCGAAGAGTGACTGTGATAGCAGATGCTGATGCTATCAATACGGAAAACCCTGCGATGGCAGTAGGAAAGGATTCCGTCAATTATCATGGGCTTGAGATTCTGTATGCCGATTCCCGCTATTTGCGACCTTCGGTGATTGCAAACAACTGTTATCTTGCTCCAGGGGATGTTTTCTCACAGAAAAATGTAGATAAGACCTACCGGGCATTCTCTCGTCTTGGCATCTTGAAGTTTATCAATGTCTCCTTTGTGCCTGTCGGACATATAGGTGATGAAGGGATTCTTGACGCCTACATAATGCTGACACCAGGAAAGTCGCAGACAGCGAGTGTGGAACTTGAGGGGACCAATTCCGAAGGAGACCTTGGTGTCGCTGTAGGTTTGACATATTCCCATCGCAACATAGGAAGAGGGTCGGAGACCTTTACAGGAAAACTTCGTGGCAGCTATGAGTCGTTGTCGGGCAACTTAGAGGGATTGCTCAACAACCGATATATGGAATATTCCGTAGATCTCGGCTTATCGATGCCTGAGTTCAAGGCTCCAATATCTCGCAGGATAAGACGAAGGATTCAAGCGTCGACGGAGATGAATTTCTCGATGAACTATCAGGAGCGACCGGAGTATACTCGAGTGATCTCCACAGCAGGCTGGAGCTATAAATGGATTGATGCTCGGAAAAACAACCGGCATACGTTCACTCCCATAGACATCAACTATGTCTATCTTCCTGCTTCGACAAATGATTTTATCGACCTTATAGCTCCCGACAATCCATTGCTTCGCTATAGCTACGAGGATCACTTTATCATGCGTATGGGTTGGCGTTGGTATCATTCCAACAAGCGGGAGGCAACGCCATGGCAGAAAAGCATGCAGAGAGATATCTACAATGTTCGTGTGAATGCTGAGATAGCGGGCAACTTGCTCTTTGCCATCTCAAGTATTTTCGCTCATCGCAGTAATTTCCATGAGGACCCTTATAAGATTTTCGGTATCCATTATTCCCAGTATTTCAAGCTTGAGGCAGACTATGCGCTCCTTCATAGGTTTGATGATAGGAATTCTGTGGCTTTCCGCGTTGGCGGAGGTATCGGAGTGCCTTATGGCAATTCTGAGGTGTTGCCGTTTGAGAAGCGTTTCTATGGCGGAGGAGCGAATGGAGTGCGCGGATGGGCAGTGCGTACATTAGGCCCTGGTGCGTATCCCGGACGTAATTCAGTGAGCGACTTTATCAATCAGTGTGGCGATATCCGTCTCATCACGAGTGCTGAGTATCGTGCAAAGCTTTTCTGGGTGCTTGAGTTAGGGGCATTCATTGATATAGGCAATATTTGGACTATCCGCGACTATCCGTTCCAACAAGGAGGAGTATTCAAATTCAATGAGTTCTACAAGCAGTTTGCAGCAGCTTATGGACTTGGCCTACGTATGGATTTCAATTACTTCCTTCTCCGTTTCGACCTTGGCATGAAAGCTCATAATCCGGCAATGGGTGAGAAGCCCTGGCCGCTTATTTCACCCAATTGGTCGCGCGACGCCTCCTTCCATTTCTCTATCGGATATCCCTTCTGATCAATTCATAATGCATAATTTGGTTCGCTTAAGCTAAAGTCAGAATACAAATTATTATCTAATTATTGGATTCGATTTCTTCAAGGTATCGTTTAAGGATAGGAATCATAGGCGGAATATCTGAAACAATCGTTGCCCATATCTTCTGGGGACTCATAGTATAATAATCGTGTACCATAACGTGCCTCATACCGACAATTGCATCCCAGGGTAATTCAGGATGGTTATTTTTGAATTCCTTGGTTAATTTGTACGCGGCTTCGCCGATGATTTCTATAAGCTTGGCAAGCCCGAAAAATAGGATCCTGTCTTTCTGGATAGATTCTAATGAATGCATAGGAGCCTCTTCTGCTAAGATATTGGCTGCATCAAGCATATGGCGAATTCTACCAGGATCTTTAATTTTTTCTCTCATAAATTAGAATTTTATCTTTATCTACAGATGGACGTGCAAATTCTTTGAGGCCCTGTGATTCCACAAGGTCTACTCGTCTGCCAAGTAAACCTGAAAGCTCCATAAGCATACCTCCTATTTTTAAGAGTGATACTACGCCTTTAGATTCATCGAAATCCACTAATATGTCAATATCACTTGAAGGGGTTTCCTCACCACGAGAACATGATCCGAACAGCCATGCTCTCAATACCGGTTTATCTTGAAAATAATGTTTGATGACAGGAATCAAATCGAAGATGTTCTTATTGACCATACTATCTTGTTTTATGATATTAACGAAAGTAGTAGACCTCGACCTCTGCTTGGACTCTATTAAAACTATACATAAATCTCGATCCTATGACTGCAAAATTAACCATTATTTTCTAATCTTCCAAAAGAAAGTTCCGAATAATATGTCTTTTGGTTAATTAAAAAAAATGTTTCGCAAAGTTTTCTCTCCAAATAATACATGGTCAAAATCTAAAGCAAAGAAGGAAATAGTGATAAACGAAGTTTTTTGCATCAGGGTATTGCTTATTTGAAATTTTAATTGTAACTTTGCAAATGAAGTTCGTCTTGCGGTAGCCCTGGTCTGATATAAAGAAAAGACAGACTGCAAAGACAAATACAGTGCGCATAAGTGTGTACATACTAAGCGTCTATACACGCTGTGTCTTGACTTGCTTAAATTTAAAATTAAAGGCATGACTCTGAATAATAAATTATGGGGAAAATCATCTTTGATGGTATTATCTCTAATACTCTTTTTTTCGAGTATTCTTTTCTTTTTCAATTATGAAGATTTATGGGTAAGTGTCTTATTATCCATATTGTCTGTTGGTTTTGCAATGTGGTGCCTTAAAAATTATCAAGGACCATTTGAGATTGTTTTGGCATCTATCACCGGTGCTACCTGTCTAATGATCATTTTGTGTAGTTTTATTGGCGTAACTTCAGAACAGATTGAAATTTTGTTTGAAAACCTTCTTCTTCCATGTTGGGATTGGATAGCGTTGGCGGTTTCTTTGATTTCGCTTGTATTTGTTGCATGTACTTGGATATCTCAGGAAAAAACGCAGAAAAATACTATGCGTATAAGTCCGGAAATTCAAAAGGATCTTCTTATAGACATATTCCGTCACTCATATCGTAATATTATGGTTTTATATGCAGTAGAAGCTCGCCTTAAAGACCATCTTGATACTCATTATCCTTCTGAAGAACATATACAAAAACTTAAAGTCAATAATGAAGCAATATATCCAGAAGCTTTTGTATATGAACCCGTGAAATGCAGAGTTATGGAGAATTTCAAACTCAATCTACGAAATACAAATATAGAGATAGATGTTATTACTGACCATTTGAAAGACCCTAATATGCATATAGAAATAAAAAGGAGAGACTTGCAGTTATTGAAAAAAAGAATTGAGTATGTCATAAAACGTACGGATGAAGTCATAAAGGACTTATGGGGAGAAAAGCATAAAGATATAATAAATAGTGCAATAGAATATGTCGATGAAAAAGCAGCTGTCCGTAATACAGAAATTGAAGAATTTGAGCAACTGATGAACCGCGCATATGAACTTCTGGACAAAGGAGAATTATATCCATTCTATACTTCAAAAGATTCCGAATTCACCAAAGTCTTTTTTTGTAATAAAGAATTGGAGATTCACCAGTTCCTTCGTAAACTTAATGCAAATATATATGCTATGATTAATAGTCAAGGCAGAATATGTCTGATACCTTATAATAATACTGATTCTATAGGGTAAGGGGATAATCGTATTCACCCTAATAAATAAAATAAATTGGGGAAAATTTGCTTAGATAGATTTATTTTATTAATTTTGCGCCATAATGGGAAATAGCCCCTTGTGGCGCATTTCATATTTTATAGTTTAACAACTTCATTTTTAGCTATGAAGCATCTACATCTTACTGAAATCTGTTTCGGCATCGCGGCTCCTCCAGGGAGCGCGAAGATGGGATGCGCATAGTATTCCACCAACAAATTTTTAGCCGAAAAGGTAATTGACAGCCATTGTTGTGTCTTGACGCAACGGTGGGGTGCCAGTTATGAGTACATTGACATGTTGGTGCGTCACCCGGGGGTAGGCCTCCGGTTTGAGATTAGATAATGAAGTATTAACAATTTGTCTCTGCCCAGCTTCCCAGTTGAGCAGTTGTTTAATCAACCTTAAAACTGTAAAATATGAAGAAATTAACTGAAGAAGATGATGAAAGAGAAGGTGAGAGCGACGACCCTTTTTCCTCCGATTTAGAATTTTATCGTGCCTTGGATGATTTCCTGACATCACATATACCGGAAGACTTGGAAGATTCAGAGAAAGAAGATTCAGAGAAAACAGATGATGATTCGGACAGCGAGGAAGGTTCTCAAGAACCCGATTCTGAAGAAGTGTCAGACTCAAAGTCAGAGGAGTCATTTATGTCAGCAATCAGCAAATTGACCGGACTCAAATCCGTAAAGGATAAGCTCTGCTCATATGAGAAACTGGTCCGCTTCAATAAAATGCGTGAAGAAGCTGGATTAGCTACCTACCAAGTCCCTCTCCATGCTATGTTTCTCGGCTCTCCGGGGACAGGCAAGACTACTGTAGCCAGACATATGGGTAGTATGTTGCGAAAGGCTGGTGTGCTGTCTAAAGGGCACGTGGTTTTCCGCGAGAGGGCCACTCTTGTCGGAAAGGTCTATGGTAGCGAAGAGGAGAAGACGCTTGAGGCTATAGATGATGCAAAAGGTGGCATTCTATTTATCGATGAAGCCTATCAGCTTTATCAGCCCAATGACCCTCGCGACCCAAGCCGCATGGTAATCGAAACTCTTATGACAGCGTTGGCTGACGAAAGCAACCGCGACTGGATGCTCATCCTTGCCGGATATAAGGATGAGATGTTGAGAATGTTTGAAATGAATCCCGGATTTAAGTCGCGTATTCCTGAATCGAACATCTATATATTTGATGATTTTTCGGAAGGAGAATTGATGGAGATAGCGGAAAACTACCTGCATAATAATCAATACACGTTGACATCTGATGCCCAGGAAGCCATTCGGAGCAGGCTCTCGTCTGACTATGCTTCCCGAGACAAAACGTTTGGGAATGCCCGCCATGTAATAAACCTGATTCAGACAGAGATTTTGCCTTCTATGGCTTCACGAGTGGTTGATCAGGAGAATCCGGATGTGGAATCGTTATCTCTGATAAAATCATGCGATATCCCCTTATCCAAGAATCTCACTAAAGGCGGTCGTCCAAAGATTGGATACTGCGCTTAGAATACACTCATTCATAAGATTGCCCGATTAAATTAAGATTTATTCGGGCAATTTTAGAACTATGTAAAGAAAATTACTGGCTTCCGATGATTAATCAGCGTCGGGCACCCGAAGTTTTTGGAGAATAGATTTGCGGGAAAGGAATTTTATTGTTAAATTTGCATCTTTAAGGGGATTGGGCATAATTTGCGACTGAATGATAGGGGAGAAGGGAGCTTATTATAATAAGGTAAAGAATATGACAATCAACGAAGTTCAAGATGAGATAATCGACGAGATGTCGGG
>DAAK01000238.1 GCA_001701075.1 Bacteroidales bacterium GP3
CAACGCTATATATACTATGCTCACAATAAGAGCCAGAAGAGCTAATAATAATTTTTTTGTGGAATTCATTATCTATAAAGTTTTACTGCGCGTGTTCTGCCATCCTTATCAATAAGCAAAGCTATATAAAAACCATTGGGATGAGCTGCAAGATCTATATGAGCAACTTTGGTGTTTCTGTATTTTTTATTTTCAACCATCATCCCGGTAACATCGAAGACCAATACCCTATCCACTTCAACAGGAATCTGCAAGGCAAAATGGCCAGCACCATTACATGTGACAATCGGGGGCTCTGGCATAGTAACAGACCGAGTCTCAGCCAATTCGCTGACATATTCTACAGGAGATTGAGTCTCGAAATCGAATTCGGTTGCCTCCCTACGAACCATCCAGAATGACTCCTTGTCATCGAACGAAACTGCATAATAGTCTTCATTTTCAGGATTTTTCAGCATATCGAAGACAACTTCAGGATAAGTAATCCACTGTTCAATCGCATCTGAAGGTATTCGGCTATCGTAACGGATCATTTCTATGTCCCTTGAAAAATCTGAAAGTATGGAGCGCACCATTGGGGTCATCTTGTCCTTATCAAAGCTTTCCTTAAGAGAGTATCCCAAAATCGGGAACGCCTTGTTTTCAGCAGAAACGATAACAAAACCACCTGAAGGGGAATTGAAGACATAAAACGGTGTGAAAAGACGCTGAGTAGTAAGATCTTTACCGTTATATACATATGAGACAGGAGGAGTCACATAGTTTTTTGACTCATTGAAGAACTTCTGAGCCATAGCCTTAGCCTCTTTCTGACCAATGGTCTCAGCAAACATTTGATGGCCACCTGTGACAAACGAGCCACAGACAGCCATCAAAACTAATATTTTCTTCAAAATCCTCATACATATATAACGCACGAGGATGCGAAATAGTACATTTAGGCGAATGCCTTATTCTTCCGCAGCTACCACTTCAGAAGCATCAACTTCATTTTCATCCTGCTTGATATTGGGAAGTTCGAGACCAAGATTTTGTTTTTTGTCGATAATCTTGAGCCAGATACCAATGAGCAAAGCAGCGACACCAAGGCAAGCAAGCATCACGAGAGGCCAAGTATAGTTGTAGCTGACAGCAGCCTCAGCTTCTGTCAACGTACCGTTGGCAAGACCTTCTGCGATATCTGGATTGGTATTGTCGAGCACCTTGCCGATGAGAAGCGGGAATAGCCAGAGACCAATGTTCTGAATCCAGAAGATAAGTGCATATGCCGAACCGATGATCTTTGCATCCACAAGTTTTGGAACTGAAGGCCAAAGGGAAGCAGGAACAAGAGAGAACGAAGCTCCAAGAACAAGGATAGTGAGATAAGCAACAACCACTCCACCAAGATCATTACCCTTGAACAAAGGAAGTATAAATGCAAACGTCAAGTGACATATTATAAGCAGCAACGCACCAAATACCAACATTGAGGCAGCCTTACCTTTATGGTCAACATACTTACCAAGAATAGGAGTAATACCCACAGCAAGCAACGGGAAAACAGCAAAGATAGCAGCTGCACTCTGGCACATATAGCCCATCCAGCAATAAGTGAGGAGCGCTACAACCGCGAGTACAAGCATACCGGATTTCATTCCCTTGTTGGAAGAGAAATTACTTACAAAAGCAGCCGCGGCTGCAATCAGCATGACGATATACTGCACTACAGTCTCTGCATCGGATGCCCAGAAGCTATTGGGGTCTACTTCTGTGAAAGTAAGATTGCACTGAAGCATATTGACAGCATACTTCTGGAATGGGAAAATAGCTGAATAATATAGCACGCAAAGGAAAGCTACAAGCCAAAAACCGCTGCTGCGGAGTATCTGACCAAGATCGCTGATACGGAATGGATCATCTTTCTCCTCTTCGGCATGTGTCTGCGAATCAAGCTTACGGTCCATAAAGAAATAGACAATAAACATGATTAGCGCAATCATAAGAAGCACAACACCAAAAGCAACAGAATTACTTACCTTAGGAGTGCCTCCCATATAGGCGAAGAGAGGTGAGAAAATCATACAAGTAGCTACACCCAGACGAGCGAGAGCCATCTCAGATCCCATCGCAAGAGCCATCTCACGACCTTTGAACCACTTCACAATACCACGGCTTACTGTAATACCTGCCATCTCCACGCCACAACCAAAGATCATAAAACCAATGGCTGAGAACTTGGCCGATGCCGGCATCCCCTCATAGAAAGGAGACACGCCGAGTTCATCAAAAATTGGAATGTAGTTTAGATGCTCAGTAAACCAGACATCAAGAGAGCTGCCGGCAAACATATCAGTGACAGCATACCAGTTGATTGTAGCGCCAATGAGCATCACTACTCCCGAAAGAAGCGCAGTGAAGCGAACACCCATCTTGTCGAGGATGATACCTGCGAAGATGAGGAAGAAGATGAAGACATTAAGGAATGTCTCGCTGCCCTGCATCGTTCCGAATGCGGTGTTGTCCCAACCAAGCTGGCTCTGAACCAGATTCTTGATAGGCGACATCACATCCATGAAGATGTAGCTGCAGAACATAGCCATGGCCAGAAGGAGCAATGCTGTCCATCTGGCCCAGGCCTTATCGTTTAAATATACTTGGTTATTTGCCATGTCTTAGATTTCCTTATCGTGCTCAAGAAGCAGTGTCATGGAAGGACGGTCGCAAACCTCAGCAGGACCAAAGTACTGGATCGGACCAGGATACTGATAAAGAGTATTGAGCATCAAAGTCTCACGCATGGAAGCGAACTTCATATAAGGTTTGCCCTTGAGGTCGACGAGTGCTTTCTGGATAACCGGCTTCATATGACCATGACGTTTTTCCATATTCATCATCATAGTGATAGGAATACCACCTGCGATCCAGTTTTCAGGTTTATCAGTAAGATTGCGCACTGAGCTCATATAGCCAGTCACACCGCTATTGATAAGCATTGTGGCATTATAGCCGAGAGCATAGCAGTAGTCTGCATCAAAGTTGGTCGGGTCTGCGCATCTACCTTCATAACCGAAGAAATGGTGCTGAGTAGCATACTTGCCATGATATTCGCCATCTTTCTTAAGCTGAGCAAGGCGTTTGCCGACCATATCAGCGAGGAGTTCCTCAGTGTCAATGAGAGAAACCTGCACATTGCCATGGCTATCGCGGTCGAGGCTGAGCTGGAGAGCGATATTCTTCGGAAGAGAAAGGAACAGGTCAGCTTCAGTCGGTTGAAGATACTTGGCAATAGCTTCAAGTTTCTCATCATCCTTAAGCAGATCCAACTCATCCTGATGATCAGCAAGAATGTCGTTGAGCTGAGAAATAAGATCCTTCATCGAAGGAATGAACTCAATAAGACCTTCAGGAACGAGGACTGTACCGAAGTTCCATCCCATCTTGGCACGCTCTACTATCATGTAGCAAAGCTGGTTGACGATATTGTCAAGAGTCATGCGCTTAGCCTGAACCTCTTCAGAGATAAGGCAGTAGTTTGGCTGGCATTCAAGGGCACATTCAAGAGCGATGTGGCTTGCAGAGCGACCCATGAGCTTGATAAAGTGGTAATATTTCTTTGCGGAGTTGCAGTCGCGCTGGATATTACCAATAACCTCTGAATAAACCTTGCAGGCAGTGTCAAAACCGAAAGAAGTCTCGATCCACTTGTTTTTAAGGTCTCCGTCGATAGTCTTAGGAACTCCGATCACCTGAACGTCTGCGCCGTTAGCTTTATAATATTCTGCGAGAACGCAAGCATTGGTGTTTGAGTCGTCACCACCGATGATGACAAGAGCCTTGATGTTGAGTTCCTTGAGGATCTTAAGACCTGCATCAAACTGCTCAGGATTCTCAAGCTTTGTGCGACCGCTACCGATAATATCAAAACCACCGGTGTTGCGATAATCCTTTATATATCCTTCAGTAAGTTCCATATACTGATGATCTACGAAACCTGAAGGACCCATAAGGAATCCATAAAGACGATTTTCCTTATTAAGCTTCTTGAGTGCGTCGAAAATACCACTGACTACATTGTGACCGCCAGGAGCCTGACCACCAGAAAGGATGATACCGACGTTGAATGGCTCCTCTACACGCTCGGGATTCTCATCCTGCTTGAACTCCACGATGGGGAGTCCATATGTGTTAGGGAAAAGTTTTTTGATTTCTTCCTGATCGGCAACAGATTCTGTAGGAGCGCCGACTTCCAATTTTACTGCACCCTGAAGTGCTTTGGGGAGCTTGGGCTGATATTCAGCGCGAACTCTCTGAAGAGGACTTTTTTTCATATTCGAACTAAAATCTATAGATTGTGTATTTGAAATGCAAAATTAATCAATAAATTCAAGTAATCCAAAAAAATCAGGGGCATTCGTTCGTAAATAAATGAATTTTCTATATAATTTCATTCAAAATTCCTTTTTGATAAGCATAATATTTTGACGAATAAAAATTAATCACTATATTTGCACCTTAAAAATGAGTAAATCTTCGCTATCAAGCATAGGTCTATTCAATGATAATAAGGCATATATTCAAGTATAGAATAATGAAACTTAATTTCTTTAATGTCATAAAGGCACTTGTTTTAGGCATAATGTCTCTTACTGGACAGCATGCCTCTGCCACGATAGCCGTACTTGACATTAGCGGGCGAAATAACGATACAGAATCATCGGGATCATACTCCAGACAAGTATATTCCGCGACATATATGTGTGATATAGCGGGCTACAATTATATCGTGACGCAAGACCTTGAAGAGGCAATGACACAAGAAGTGATTCTTCTTGCAAATGTCATGACAAAATCATCATTCACACAAGATGAGATGCTTTCCTTATCTGAATGGATAAAGGGAGGAGGAACTTTTGTATCCCCTGCCATAAAATCAGTGCCTGACTCATGCGATGAAATAGTATCCGGAATATTTGGAATAAATGCTTCCGATAAAATCACCAAAAGTTCCGACCGACCGATAATCAAATGGAATGAGGAGTATTACAAAGACAGAGAACTCGAATATATCGATGAAGACCACGAAAGAGAGACTTCGATTGGCTCAATAAAGAGTTTCTCGTATACTCCTACCTCTTGCGAAGTGCTTGCAAATTTCAGCGATGGATCTGCAGCAGTGGCAAGAAACGTTCTTGGCAATGGAACAGCATATCTTATCGGAATCTCATGGAGAGATGTGATCCAGAGAAGTCAGCTCAATAAAGACCAGAAAGCTTCCAGAGAATATAGCAATGGCTTTGAGCCATCTGCTGATGTTTGGGCATTTTTCTTACGTTCCATATGTGCCAAAACGAGTGGGGTTTCTGTTTGGAAATTCACTGTTCCAGCTGGGTATCTTCAACTGTTGATTCCCACTCATGACTGCGATAGCCGTACCGCTTATGAAGAAATGCATTATATGTCGGAGTATGAAAAGTCACTTGGCATAAGTGCTCACTATTTCCTAACTACACATTATTACAGTGACAAGAAAAACTTTGGTCATTCATATCTTTCTGATTTTTACAATAGCGAGACCATCCCTAAGGCAGCCCAATTACTTACAGATGGACACACTGTAGGAAGTCATTCCGTATGCCATTTCCCCGATTTCGCAAAAATTACCAATACTGATATTGTGAGTCGAAACGAATACGCCAATCGTGCCACATGTGAAGACGGTGTCAGCACTGGAGGTTCTGTTTGGGCAGAAATAGTTATGTCGAAGCAAATCCTTGAGAAAGACCTACAAAATAATGTAAGGTCATTTCGATCAGGCCATCTCGCTATAAATCCAGAAATGCACACTTACCTTGAAGCAGGCGATTATAGTTTTCAATCCTGCTATACTGGAGGCGACTTGCTGTCGGAATTCCCATTCTTCGGAAGATATCAGGAAGATTGGGGAAAAGACCAGTCAAAAGTATTGACAATTCCATTACATATTTCAGATGTCTATAGCGAAAAGGATGGTGCTCCGCTAAACAACGACACATGGGACACACATAGAGCACCCGATGATTGGGAGAAGGCTCTGCAGAAAATGAAAGGCAACTATGCTTCAGCTATACTTTTGATTCATCCCAACAGGGAATGGAAAATGATACTACAGAAAAGACTAATAGAACGCCTTGACCGGTCAGAAGTAGGACTGTATAATTTTGAGGACTATGGCGATTTTTGGATTTCTCGACTCAATAATAAATATTCTTTTTCATATAATGAAGATGACGAACAGTTGACTATAACCACAGAAGACTTGAATAATGTGAAAAAGAATCTCATGACCTATGCAGTAGAGACTTCCGGGAAGCCGGTTAAAACCGTTGTAATTTGCAATAGCGACTTGTCAGAGGCATATAATGCAAAATTGAAAAGACTTTCTGACACTCGCCTACTTGCCATCCCTGATTATAATGACCGTGTAAGCCTATCAGTAGAGCAAGTTGATGGAGCTGATATAGAAAACTCTTCTGTATTTGACATAAATGGGAGGTTGATAATGTCTGGAGTGACAGATTCTGCAAAATTATCGAATCTTCCCAAAGGATTATACATAATAAAAGGGATGACTTCATCAAAGAAAATCATAATCTAAGGATATTCCAGAGACAACAATCGATTCCCGTTTAATTTGAATAAAAACAACCCCAAGATGGACTATAAGACTTTTTTGGACACTTTAAGCCAAAGAATCAATGCTGGAAAAGAAGAGACATCAGAGATGGTCGAAGCTCTTTGCCAGGTTGTTACCGATACTGCCCTTGATGGAGACACGATCACCTTCCCCGGATTTGGCAGTTTTGAACCACGGAAACGTTTAGAACGAATTGCCGTTCAACCATCTACCGGGAAAAGGATGCTTATTCCGCCAAAGATTACTCTTTCATTCCGACCATCCACTTTGCTCAAACAGAAAGTTCGCAATCATGAATAATAAAATCACATTCCCACGTCTTGCGACATTGCTTGCCGACCGTTCAGGAAGATCGAAGAGATTTTCTGAAGATTTCTTGCGCGAATTCTTTTCGTTGATTAGCGAAACTCTTGAATCACGGGAAAATGTCAAGATTAAAGGATTTGGAACCTTTCGCCTATCACGCGTTGAACCAAGACGAAGCGTGGATGTCACAACCGGCGAGCCAATGGAAATATCGGGGCACATGAAAGTGTCTTTTATTCCCTCTAAAGAGCTTGCTGAGGCTGTCAATGCCCCATTCGAGGCTTTCACTGCTATTGAAATCAGTGATGATACCGATATTGAGCAACTTTTCTCCAATGAAGATTTAGAGATTCTTCAAAAGGATGAAATGCTTGATGATGAAAAACTTGAAGAGGAAAGATTTGAGGATAAGAAATATGAAGTGTCGGCTGAAAACGAAGTGCTCGAGACTGTCATTGTCCCAGAACCAAATACAGAAGAGACTTTACCTCCAATAGAAGATATTGTATCTCCAATCTTAGAAGACACGGAAGATAATATCCCAGTGGATGTAGAACAGATGGATGTCAACGTAGATGACAACATTTCCATGGAATCGGAAACGAATCTGGAGACAGAGTCATCTGATGACTTTGAGGAGTATACTGAGGAAAATACCCGAAAGAAAAATTGGATCAAGGGTATTATGATAACTCTTGGAGCTGCCGTAATCGCACTTTTCGCTACTTTTGCAGTATGGTATGTCTTCGCGACTAATGATTTCAATAAAATATTAAAAAAAGCCGATACTACAGCATCTATCGAACCTGCCTCGGGCTTTGTCGTAGGAAAATCTATCTCAGAAGGAAACGCGACTACACCTGAATCTATCGTATCTGTTGATAGTGCAGAAGATTCTGCTCCAGATGAAGAATCAGAAATAGAAGTGCCCACTTCACCATCAGATGCATTAGTCTACGACACCATCAGCACTACAAGATATCTGACAACTATGGCTAAAGCTCACTATGGCAACTACAATCTGTGGCCCTATATCTACCAAGAAAACCAGTCATTTCTCGGCCATCCTGATAGAATTCGTCCCGGGACTCCTGTTGTCATTCCTAAGCTAAGTAAGTATGGAGTAGACCCAACCAAAAAAGAAGACATAGAGAAAGCAAAGAAATTAGGTATCGAGATTTATGCCCGCTACGGCAAACAAATCTAACTGTTATTTTTCATGTGGAATCCATATGAGAGCCCTTATTTTGCTGATAATCAGTAGGGCATTATTTTAAAAGGATACAAAAAAGTACAGATTTGGATTAGAAAAGGCTGAAAATGTGTTCCGTTGTGTAAGTTTGGTGTTTTCAAGTAGTTAGATGTATTTACACAAAGTTAGATATTTCTTCCTCTTCTTTGGTTATTAATTAACTTTATTCTATTTATATTTACAATATTTAACGTAGTAAAATTAGGGAATTCTGGGTGTAGAATAGGCTGAAAAGCCAATGTTGGTACTTTTATTCAAGTGAAATCGGGTCGATGGGTTTCCCCTTGCAAGGGGGTTTTAGACGGCATGAAGCCGTGCGAATGTCCGACAAAAACACATCTTGCAGAGGCAATCGAACATCATTGGAATCAACAATAGACAAAATCTAACTGAAAAGCCGCCTGATCTGCTGATATATCAGATTTTTTATGTAATTTTGCATCTTTTATGGAAAATACCGAGCGAAAAAATACGCTTGATTTTGTAACATTTCACATGGTTTTGTATCTAAATGGAAAAAACTAATTTATGAAGAATTTAATTTGTAAAGTCGGGCTGCTGTGTGTTGTGTTATTGGGAATCATTGATACGGGCTTTGCTCAATCCTTTTCTGTGCGACGTGTAGGTGATGGAAAACAAAACATTATTCTGATTCCAGGCTTCGCGTGTTCAGGTAAGGTATGGGAACAGACTGTTGATAGCTTACAAAACAATTACAGTTGCTATATCTTAACGATGCCTGGATTTGCAGGTGTTACTCCCGAAAAGAATCCATCCTTTGATAGTTGGGCAAATCAGATTATTGAGTTTATTCAAAAAGAAAATATAGAAAATCCTATACTCATAGGCCATAGTATGGGTGGTGGCTTGGCTCTTTATATAGCATCAAAACAGCCCAATTTACTCAAAGGCATTGTCATTATAGATGCACTTCCTTGCTTGGCGGCTCTTTATAATCCCAATTTTCAGACTAAAAAGATTGCCCCTGAAGAGTTTAACGAGTTTGAATCTCAAATGCGCAAGATAGATGAGACGCAGTTTTACAGGCAAGCCTATATCAGCGCAACATCGCTTACGAGTGATTCGCTTCGGTATGACGATCTCGTCGAATGGAGCTTATCGTCTGACAGAATGACTTACGCCCATATGTATTATGAGTATTCCAACATAGATTTAAGACCCATTATACCATACATATCCGTTTCAACATTAGTTTTGTTGGAGTATCCTTTTAAGAAAATAGCCCCTATGGTTGAGCAGCAGTTTGGCAATCTGCCGAACATTCGGTTGGACTACGCAAATAAAGGACTGCATTTCATTATGTTTGATGACTGGGAATGGTATATACAGCAGATTATGGACTTTTTAAATGACTGACTGTGAGTTTCGAGTATTTATATAAGGTCTATTGGGATAAGGTATTCAGATTATGTATGGGCTATTTCAATGATTATTCTTTGGCACAGGACTTGGCACAAGATGTCTTTGTCCGTGTGTGGCAATATCTTCCCACTTTCAAAGGTAAATCGTCTGTAGGAACGTGGATTTTTCGTATTGCCACAAATATTTGTCTGCGCCAAAAAGAACGCCAGAATAGTATTGCTCAAACAGAAGTTCCGTTGGATCTGTTTGCTAAAGAACCGAGCGACAACTCATTACAGGTGCAGGCCTTATATAAAGCCATAGCCGAACTTCCGGAAATTGACCGCTTGATTATTTCACTTTATCTCGAAGAGCTGAAACAATCGGAAATTGCTCAAATCACGGGTTTGTCGGAAGTAAATGTACGTGTAAAAATAAATCGGATTAAATCCGCATTAGCAAAAAAAATACGTAATAATGATGAATGATATAGATATAAAATCCTTATGGAAAGGACAGCAGACACCTGTTGCAGATTTGTCTGTCATACGTAAAAAGATAAAATGCTTCAGATTACACAGAATTGGAGAGGCTTATGCCGTCATTATGCTTATGATAATAGCCATTGTCTTTGGAGCGGTTATCTGGATATGTTGTACGCCTTTGCTGACGGTCACCAAAGTGGGGGTTACTTTGTTGTCCATAGGCTTTATGCTACCGGTTTTATCCTACGGAAGACTGCTTCGTCTTTATTATGGACTGAAAATTGACAGTACCCATATTGATTATATAGATAATCTTTTAAGAATAAAAAAGCTGGAATACAGACAGCAGCATCTCATCTTGAACTTGTTTTTTTTCTTTTTGTCAATTGGTTTTGCACTCTATGGATATGAATATACATTTTTCCATTCGTTTTATTGGGGTATAATTGTCTATTCTATTCTGCTGCTGTGGATTGCTCTAAACTGGTTTGTACTCCGGCCGCGTGTAATAAGAAAACGCAATCGCAAGTTAAATGAATTTGTGAGGTACATTGAAAGTTATAGGAAACAACTATTAGAATTAGAATAGGTATTGTCTTTGGAGCAAACACATAAGAAGACAGATATTTTCCTATTGACTCTGCTGGACGTTAAATTTGTAATACGTGAGCCAACTATGCCACGCTAAGTGAAGACATAGGAAACCTTTGATAGATGTAACAATAGCATACCACGCTATATGCGTGAGAACCACTATGCTATCTCTTGCATCAAAACTAAAAGTTTCTCTGGTTTTCAGTTTGCAAGACGCATAACGTTCTTATTTTGCCAAAATGTCTTGGACCGACAATCGTCAATCCTAAAGCAAAATTAGGAAAAAGGCTTGGAACACAAAAGTTTTTTGCACTGAAAATTTGCTTATTACACAGAAAAAGTACAAATAAGGTGCAAAAAGGCATATTTGAGGCTATTTTCAACGCCGAAATCCCCGGCTCTGCGTCCGGTTCACTTCCTCCAGCACAGAAGGGAAATTGGAAGTAAGACGGTCTAACTCCTTGCTATCTTTGTCGAACTGTCGGTTGTCGAGGAAAGGACGTGCAAACACCTTCAGGGTGTGGGCCGCGTTCCTGACATCGGGACTGTCGGCAAGGTACTCTACAATCGTGTCACTGTGTCTTTCGTGGAAAGCACTTGTGACCGTCCATCTTCACACACGGTATTGAGTAGCGCATACTTTATCTTTGCATCATGAAAGATGCTT
>DAAK01000136.1 GCA_001701075.1 Bacteroidales bacterium GP3
GAAGAAGCAACTGGACAAAATTGCAAAAGTACTTCATCTTGCAATTGAAGTTCAGATAATATAGGTTTTACGATCAGTGTGTAAGTAAATTATTTTAATTAAGCTCATCAAATAAATGAAATCAGGTTATAAAGAAATAGGATATGGGAAGCAGACCATTGCAAATGTATTTGAGGAATGGTATACTGTTCCATCATACCAAAGACATTACGTATGGGAAAGTGATAATGTTCTTGATATGCTCGAAGACTTTGCGTCTAATTATATAGAACATAGTAACGAGGAATATTTCCTTGGCTCATATATTATTCAAAATAAGGAGCATAACAATGATTTACTTGACGGCCAACAGCGTATCACCACCTTATTCCTACTATTTGCCTTTCTTCGAGATTATGACAGATCTTCGGACGAGGTCAAGGAAAATTGTAAAGATCTTATAGTCCAGAAAGAGAATAAAATTCGAAAGATTCCAAAACGAATTAGGCTTTCCTATGAAATAAGAGGTAATGTCAAGAATTTTATAGAACAATATCTGATGCCCGTTGGAAATATTCCCCAATATTGGACTGATATTTTAAAAATGGCTAATGACAAAAAGGAAAGCACTTCTGTTCAAAGGATGTGTAATACGCTGGTATGTTACAAAGAATATTTTGATGAGCATTGTGAAATTGACCTTGATTTATTTTTAGGTTATATACTCAACAATGTAGTAATGATATATATCTCAGCAGATTCTCTTGAAGATGCATTCCGACTGTTTTCTGTTATGAATGACCGCGGTCAGAAACTAAGTAATGCCGATATTCTAAAATCATCAAATCTAGAAAAGATTACGGACCATACCGATATGAATAATTATGCTCGCGAATGGGAAGATATGCAAGAGGACCTTGGGAATGAATTCGATCGTTTCCTTTCCTATGTAAGAACAATGCTTTTAAGGAAACGTCAGAAAATGAATCTCTTGGACGAATATGACAAACTGATATTCAAGACAGGAAAAATACAACAAGGGAAAGAGTTTTTTAACTTCATTTTCAAAACATATGAAGATTATAACAAACTCATCAATCTAAATGATAATGATGATGCCGAGTATTGTACTCTCATTCGTATCTTGATAAACTGTATGCCATCAACAGATTGGATTCCAGTAGTTTTATCGTATGGAAGAAAATTTGGGAATGAAGGACTTTTGACGTTTACTCTTCGAGTTGCATGTAAGAATATTGCTGACGCAGTATGTGGCAAGTATCCTTCGCATCGCATTGATAATCTGAATAACATTATAAATCTTATTGAAGATTCTGAGGATAGGGATGCTGTTCTTGGATCCAATATAGTATACTCTTTTGATGAACAGCTATTTATGGCGAATATTCAATCTGAAGTGTATGGACGTAGATATACTTATGCATTATTAATGTTGCTTGAATATAAGTATAAGGATAAGTCCGAATGGAAGGAATTCGGGACTGTCTCCATAGAACATATACTTCCGCAGAATCCAAAATCTGACAGTAAATGGATGGAAGATTTTAATGAGGAACAAAGAAGTTTTTATACACATAGAATAGGAAATTTGTGTCTAATCGGAAGAAGAAAGAACACCTCATTGGGAAACCTTGATTATCAAGAGAAACTGAAAAAGTATTTTGAGAAAAATATTGGCTCATTTGCGCATACACAAAAGATTTACAAAAATTATCCAACAGTATGGACTCCCGAAACAGTTGAGGAGAATCAAAAACGTGTAATTGCAGACATTCAAGAAATTTTTGGAATTACAGGTTCGAGTATTTTAAATAATACTGTCATTTTACATGATAAAATGCCAACAGAGGAATCTAAAAATTCTTCATACATGCAACAGCAGAAAGATGTTTATGCCAATGCATACGAACGCTGGACAGAGAATGACGACAAAAAACTCATTGATTTATATAATTCTGGAATAGAAGTAAAAAATCTTATGTCTATTTTTAAAAGGAATGAGGGGTCTATCATGGCAAGAATCAAAAAATTGACTGAACCAACAGATTTAGGCTGATGTACTCAATTGAGTTCTTACGATAGGAAACCATCTTTCTAAATACCATTAACAAGAGTATTACAAGAGATACAAGAAGAATAAATTTTTTTATAGATTTAATGCATAAAGTACAGATGCATCCATGATGAAAATGTTGCAAGTGACGGAACATCAAATACTCAAAATCTAACTGCTATGGCAAAAGAAGCAGGAGGCCTATGAAAAGATCTTGGAATAGAAGCAATTCAACAATGATAACTATGTAGTGGAATATTGAAGTTATAATTATGGGAAATAGAGATTTAGAAGGATTTGCGATATTGGAGAGGATTAGGAAATATTATGATACTTTCAATAGGCAGTCAGGAGAAGATTATAAGTATGCACAAAGTGTATGCATTGGGTTGAGTGGTGGAGGATATGATACTCCAATACCCGCAGAGACCATAGCTAAATGGCTTGAAAAAGCATACAAGAAAGGGAACAGAATTGGAATTGAATTGGATTGCGAGTTTTTAAGTGGAGAGGCACTAAAGGCATACCTAAAGAGACATCCTCATCATATTCTAAAGGCGCGCAGTCGGTCAGATCAATGCGATGGATGGAAATTTCATTGCATAATCGATAAAGAATCGCAATTTAATCCGGAAGTAGGATTTTAACAAAAATTGGATGGCTTACTATATTTGCACTATTCAGAAATAATTGTTATCTTTGTCAAATCAAAGCTGAAGATAAAAGCAGTATGAGCGATAAGATTTCCTTAAGATTCTATGGCGACCGTCCTGTTCGTGCCATTTGGGATGACGAGAACTCCAAATGGTGGTTTTCTGTGTTGGATATCATCGCAATTTTCAATGCAGAGGAGGATTACACGAAGACCAGAAACTACTGGAAATACCTTAAAACCAAGATGAGAAAAATTGATGTGAAAATAATAACGATGCTCTTTGCATTAAGCATATATCCATGCTTATGTATGGCAGTCAGTCCCTTTCAGTCGGCAATAGATTCGATTGCTGCGTTAGAGGGAGGTGGCACACTGGTCATTCCCGCAGGGGAATATGTGACCGGGACACTTCGCTTGAAATCGGGAGTGAATTTGCATCTCGAAAAAGATGCTATGATTTTAGGAAGCATCAATCCTTACGACTATGACGGATATGTCGAGACAGCAGATGATGTTGCTGGAGGTGTGGCTGATAAATGCTCGAAACCGCAGTTCGCTCTTATTGTTGCGCGTGATGCCCACAATATCTCAATCACTGGAGAGGGCACAATAGATGGGCGTGGATTGGATCTCGCCCTTGCGATAGACAGTCTGCACCATATCGGAGAAAGAATAGATCCTAACTACAACACACGCCGTATGCGTCCGGCATTACGTCCTAAATTGCTTGATTTTGATTCTGTAGATTCTCTTTTGATAGAGGATGTCAGTCTTCGATCATCAGCGAGTTGGGGAATGTCGCTAAGCAAATGCAATAACGTGCTCATCAAGGATATCGACTTCGTAAACAGGGCTTATTGGAACAACGATGGTATCGACGTGGCAGATTGCCATCACGTCGTGATAACCGGCTGCGATATCAATTCTGCTGACGACGGCATCGTGCTTAAATCATTTGATCCGGAAGATGGCAATGAAGACATTCATATATCCGATTGCCGGATTGCAAGCAGTGCAAATGCCGTGAAGATGGGAACCGAATCATTCGGTGGATTCCGCAATATAACGATAAAAAACATCAAGGTGCGCGATACGTTCCGGTCGGCCATTGCTTTGGAAACAGTAGATGGAGCAGTGCTTGAAAACGTAGATGTGGATTCAATAACTGCAGTCAACACTGGGAATCCATTCTTTATCCGGCTTGGACATAGACGTGGCGTAAAACCAGGATCCCTTTCCAATGTGACTATACGAAATCTGAGTTGTGATGTTCCTTTCGGACGGCCTGATAGCGAATATGACTTGAGGGGACCCGATATCAATACTATACATAACCCTTTTCCTGCAAGCATAACAGGGATACCCGGACATCTTGTCAAGAATATCAGATTGGAAAATATCACCGTGTCATATCCGGGGCGGGGCACCAAGGGTATGGCTTACATTGGCTCCTACCGATATAATGCCGTTCCTGAGCAGATAGATGCCTATCCAGAATTTCATATGTTTGGAGAGCTCCCGGCATGGGGACTTTTTGTGCGTCATGTAGATGGCCTTTCTCTCGACAATGTAGTGATGACGGTCCGTGAACCCGATTACCGTCCGGCAATGGTAGCTTCTGACGATGTTCATAATCTGACGGGAAATATTCAATAATTCAACTTTCGCAAGCGAAAGTTGAGGGTTATGAGATTATTGGGTTATTTAGTTGTCAGTCTTCAGTCTTCAGTCTTCAGATTTCAGAGACCAGAGGCCAGATTCCAGAGGCAAGATGTCAGAGGCAAGAAAACTACAACATATAATCACCCAAGCGAAATTTGAATCTTTGAAATGAAAACGATGTTATTTTGTTTTGTTGTCGCAGCTTTTGCTGCTTCCACAGCGACTGCCCAGGATATAAACCTTACCGATAGGGAACTTTGGGGTTCGGTGTGCGGCATTTCGAATGCCACTACCAACAATTATAAGGAGACACTTGACAAGATGCTTGTGTCCTGGCGTATGCTTCCCGGCGATGATTCGGAAACTTCTTTCGATCTTTACCGGAGCATTGCAGGCGGGAATGAGACGAAACTAAATACAAATCCTATTTTCAACACCAACTTTCAAGATCTTACGCTGACATTCGGTGGTCGTGGTGGTACCGGTGACGTGACTTATCGGCTTACTTATTCAGGAAGCGACGAGACAATTGGCTCTTATACTTTGTCTTCAAAACAGCGCATCGAGAAACTCCCTTATATTTCGATTCCTCTGACAGAGACTTCAGAAGTATGCTCTTTAGACGGAATGACGTATCAGGCAAATGATGTAAGTGTTGGAGATCTTGACGGAGACGGCCATATGGAAATAATTGTAAAGAGGCTGCTTGCCCATGGCGACAATGACGGAACCGGCTCAGGGGCCTCCCCTCTCAATGTAAGACATACGGTGCTTTATGAAGCATATAAGCTTGACGGGACTATGCTCTGGCGAATATGCTCGGGACCGAACATCATACTTGGCAACAGCAGTTCTTTCGCGGTTGCGGATTTCGACGGCGATGGAAAGGCTGAGATGGCTATCAAGACTGGAGAAGGCACCGTATTTGGAGATGGAGTTGAGATAGAAGACACAGATGGCGACGGGAAAACTGACTATCGCACCGAAGGAGCCAATTACATAGGTAAAGGTCCAGAGTTTTTCTCCATTATCGAGGGCCCGACCGGCAAGGAGCTTGCTCGCGCTGATTTCATTTCTCGAGGCAAAAGCGAGGAGTGGGGTGATGATTACTTCAAGCGTGCTCATAGCCTAAGGGTCGGTGTGGGATGCTTTGACGGGAAACTTCCTTCAGTGATTTTAGGGAGGGGTGTGTATGCAAAGTCTGTGATTGAGGTTTGGGATTTCCGAGATGGTGAATTGACAAGACGTTGGAATTTCGATACGGATGCGAAACTTACCGGCAAGGATGGCCTGGCCTACAGCAAGTATGCAGGGCAAGGCAACCACTCGCTCAGTGTCGGGGATGTGGATGGTGATGGTTTTGACGAGATTGTGTATGGAGCAATGACGGTGGATCATGATGGTGTCGGACTCTATTCCTCATGCCTGGGGCATGGAGATGCTTTGCATCTTGGCAAATTTGACCCGTCGAGACCCGGGCTTCAGATTTTTTCTTGTTTTGAGACAGGAAAGACGGAGGTAGCGTTGAGGGATGCCGCTGACGGAACAATCATCTACGACCACAAGAGTGCTAAAGACGGGGACATGGGACGTGCGATGATAGCGGATATAGATCCTTCATCGCCCGGATGCGAGATGTGGTGGTATAAAAGCACAGTACATGGCATCAATGGAGATGAGCTTAAGGGAGACGCGGCCAACTACCCCGGATCGTGCAACTTCGCGATATGGTTTGACGGCACTTTGAACAGGCAGACATTTACCGGGACGAAGATTGACAGCCGAAAGGGGGGACGCGTTTTTACAATCTATCGTTATGATGTCTCGGATATCAATGGGACGAAGGAGAATCCATCATTTTATGGGGATATTCTTGGCGACTGGAGAGAGGAATTGATATATCCAGACGGCACGAAGACGAAAGACCTCAAGATATTCAGCAGCTGGATACCTACGGAGCACAGGATTCCCTGGCTTATGACCGACCATGTGTATGAGATGAGTGCCCTTAACCAGAATATAGGATACAATCAGCCCACGCATACGGGATATTATCTTGGCTCAGACTATAAGAATGACGCGGAGATATGGGCATCGGGAGGATACACGAGCGGAGTGGAGGAGATTGAGTCTGCGAAATCCGAAAATGAGGACGGCAAAACATACGACCTGATGGGGCGTGAAGTCAAGAATCCTTCATTGGGCATATATATCCGCAATGGAAAGAAGATTGTAATCACGCGGTAGGTCAGAATTTCTTTTTTCGCTTGGGGGTTTTCTTGGATTTTTTGGCGGGTGCCTTTTCCTTATACATGGCTTCGCGGGAGAGGAGGCTGTCGAGGTCGGCGATGCCGAGGGCAGCGAGGGCGGTGGCAACGGCGGTGTATTGCTGATATTCGGGTATCTCCTTGTTGTAAACGTCGCGTTCTGTGTGCCAGATTTCCCCGTAGTTGAAATCATAACCTTTGAAGTCGCGTGTCATGAAGCCCTGGGTGGGAACGCCCTCCATCGCAAAGACCGAGGCATCGGTGCCTCCCAATTTTGTAGGTTTTTCAGTTGGCTGTGCCTCAGTGATTTCAAAGGGATATTCTTCGTTGATTTTATTGATGGCGGCAGTGGCCTTCTTTACATCTTCCAGCATCGCAGCGGGCACTCTCATACCCACCGGGGGTGTGGGGCCTCCATCGCGGTTGAACATCATTGAGATTTTTGGGAGCTCATCGGCATGGGTCTTAGCGTAAGCCTGTGCTCCAAGGAGTCCGAATTCCTCACCGGCAAAAGCTACAAAGCGAATCGTGCGGCGAGGTTTTGCGCCGGAGAGAGCAAGCAGACGCGCAGCCTCCATCATAGGAGTGATTCCGACAGCGCAGTCCACGCCACCGGTTGCGACATCATACGCATCGAGATGGCCACTGACAATGACGTATTCATCCGGAAATTCAGTGCCTGGTATTTCAGCTATCACATTATAGTATTTCACGGGGCCGAGCTTGAAATGATTGCGGATATCAAATTCAAGTTCAATATCGCGACGCTCCTTGACCATCTGCTGGATTTTGTCAAACTGATGCTCGTCGAGCAAAATCTCAGCCTGATGAGGAAGGCTATCAAATGTGGTGGTGGAATCATTGACGAGCGGACGGTCATACAAAGCGCGAAGTGGCACCTCGGCTTTCCTTACAAATCCGCGCACCCCGGCTTCAAGCATTTCCCGATAGAAAATTGCGGGTTCATCTTTAAGCGGTTTTGGCTTATATTCAGTATGATTCTCATAGCTTGCGCGTCGCAGCGAATCATTATAATGCTGGATAGCGGCATTCTCCGTACGGGCTGCAGCACGCAATGAATCTCCCTTTGCGCTCTTGTTGATGGGCCATCCCTCGCTCATCTCAGGAATCAAGACCCAAGCCCCTTTCAGTTTATGCTTCATGCGGTTGAACTCAGCTTCTGAACGTGGATCCATGACGACATGGCCGCGTTCTATGCCGCGAGTGCCGGAGGTATATGAAGGGGTGACGAAATGGAGCTGCATTGCTTCATCTCCTCCGATCAGGCGTCCGAACCATGGGCCGCGATTGAAACCGACGGGCACTTCACCGGCTTCTTCCAGCCATGCCTTGATGCCCCATTTCTCATACTCGCGAAGCATCCATTCGGCGGCATTCTCGTAGGCGTCAGACCCTATCAGGCGACCTCCAAAGCGGTTGGTGAGGATGTCAAGATGATCCATCACGCGATTATCAGTGGTGCCTACAGAAATTATTTTCGCTATCGCCTCATCGTTGATACCAGTTTCAGACTGAGCGACAGACAGCAAGTGGGGAAATGCCGCTAAGGAAATTGCGGCTGCGATGTATTTTATGTTCATATTTTTATTCAATTTTCGCAAAGCGAAAATTGAGGGTTATGGGGTTATAGGGTTATGGGGTTGAGAGTTGAGGAATTGACTCGGTGGGGAGGCTGGGAAGCCTC
>DAAK01000234.1 GCA_001701075.1 Bacteroidales bacterium GP3
AAGACGTGTCGACGACCGCACCATGTGCAAGAATCGTCGAGACAGCGGCGGCAGCGTCGGCGAAAGTGATACCGGTTTGGCCGTTAATGTCGGCACCTCTTTTATAGAAATCACCCCAATAGTCACGGGTCCAATCTACGTCGAAATCACCCCATTGCTGCTCGGGATTCCAATTCACGAGAGAGGTGAACGACTCCACGGCATAGTTGGCGATATTGACGGGGTCGCCGACATCCACCAGACCGGTCCCAGTTCGCGTCCGCGTCCTGGGGATAGATGGTGAGCCCATGTTCTTCCGAGAACACACCGCACTTGGCGGTCACGGTCACCTTACCCACATACTTCAGGGTCACGTTCCCGTTACCGTCCACAACAGCCACCTCGGCGTTATCGGTAGACCATGTGACGGGCACATCATCATAAACCACGGTAGCAGTCAATTTGATAGTGGGATTATTGGCGTCGATGGGCGTTTCATCGGGACCATCTACTGTCAGGGCCTGCTCGAGGTTATCGCCGGTGTCACTGATGATGTCGTCCCAAGCGGGGTTATCCTCATAGTCGGAAGTATCCTGCACATAGATAGTGGCATTCGCGGGGAAAGTGACACCCTCGATGCTCGGAGTCGTCGGGCATTCGATTATTATAGTAGCGACATTGTCGCAACCATCGAAAGCGGAGGCAGTGATAACGGTGACGGTCTCGGGTATTATGATGGTCGTGATACCCGGTGGGCACATGATGAGTTCCGTGCCGTCGGCGCTGAGAAGCAGTCCGTTCTGGGAAGAGAAGTAGGGATTGCTTTCCTCCACCGTGATTTCCGTCAGTGCCGAGCAATCGATGAAGGCATCGTTGCCGATAGCGGTGACATCAAAGAGACCACCGAGAATGCTTTGCTGAACGTCGAGGGTCGAGGGGTTGAACCCGTCGGTGTGTCCGGAAAGGATAACCTTTCCAGGGTTATCGCCTAAAGGTTGTGCGGTGATGGTGTATTTCAGGTCACCGATGATGAGTGTCTTGTCAGTGAGACTCGCGAAGGCCTCAGCTGCGAACTCGCTGATCTGATACTGTTCAAGCACAAGCTCAGGTATTTTGAGTTCATCGGCACCTGCGGGTACGGTCCAGGTCAACAGTTTTGCGGTACCGTGATCGCTGTTGCCTTGCGGAGCGGTAAGCACCTGCACCTCAATAACACTATTGACGATCTTAAGAGAAGTATTATCCCCGAAAGAGGTATACTGTGCCTTGCAGTCAACGTTTGGCACAGTGACGGAAGAGAGCGGAGCACCAGCGAAAGCGTAATCACCGATAGCGTTGACAGAAGCGGGCAACGCAATTGACGTCAGCGCCTTGCAATTCAAGAAGGCGTTGTCGCCGATCGACTTAAGCTCATATCCCACATAAGGGGAAGAATTGATGGTGACATTCTTAAGACTAACACAATTATCAAAGATATTCTCAGGGATCTTTGTCATAGTGGCCTCAAAGGTTACTGACACCAAACCGCTCCTTGAGAACACCTGCTCACCCATAACTGCCACGGAGGCTGGAATCACTATTGAGGTCAAGCCGGAACACAAGGTGAAGGCTCCCTTTCCGATGTTGCTCACATGATCAAGTCCATCGATTGAATTCAATTTATCACAACTATAGAATGCGTCCGCACCAATTGCTTCAAGACATCCCGGAAGTTTCACGGACAGCATCTTATCACAATCATAGAAGGCATTGTCTTTTATGGCGGTCACGCGACCATTATCTATGTAGTTAGACTCATAATGATATATAGTTACATCCCGGGGAATATTAACTTCGGCATTAAGGAATTTCGTATACCCGATAACCTCGATCTCATCGGGACCACCGTTCTCTTTCTTTGCGAAGATGAGGCCTGAATTTACGGTAGTTCCCAGAGCCTGGATCCGATCCTTGTAATTATCCCAAGCATACTTATAATCAGGGATTGCCGTCTTAGGTACATAGAAAGTGAAATCGTCAGACGATGGATTGAAAGCGTCCACAGCGATCTTGAGAATTGGCATTTCTTCACTCAGGCAATATACACCTCTCAAATTCGGGCAATCGGCGAATGCTTGCGCCCCGACACTCCCGACAGAAGCGGGAATGGTGACATATTTCAGTGGGGTGCAATTCTTGAAAGCGGCCTCTCCGATTGAAGTAACGGTAAAGTCAATGTCGAGATAATTCACAGACGCGGGTATGGAGAGTTTGGTAGTCTCGAAGTCGAGGGAATTTGCAACTATGGAGACTGAGGGAGTTTCGCCCATAGTCAAAATCTCGTATGTGATATTATCCACCGTGAATCGGTAACCGGGTCCAATCGAGGTGATGGTGGTGGTTGTGGCAGGGAGGGAAACATCGGAGGAGCCGAGGGTCATGAGGGTGTTGGAGAGGGTGATGGTGGTCGGAGCGGTGAAATCGTCAGAGGTCAGAATCGTAAGTTTGCAGACCTCGCCTTCAATGGCAGTGAGTTGGGCGTCCTCTTTGACACCGAACAAGACAATCTTTCCGTTGGCCCGATTGAAAGTAAGGCTGAATGAATCGGTGTTGGTGCGTCCTGATTTTTTCACTTCCGTCAAAGACCATCCTTCGAGCAATGTCACATCGGTCTGGAAACCGTAGCAAACCGCCTTGTTGTCGAGGATCATGGAAAGTTCGATCGTACGACCGGGGATAACGGAACCGGAAGTCAGGGTGAGGGAACCGAAGGAATGGATGTTTTCCTCGAGAGTCGGCCATGCTTCTTGATATGCATCAACATCAGAGACATAGATCTGTACAGTCTCCGGGAAGGCATTCACACCGAGTGTTGGAGGATTTGCCGGTAGGCAATAGACGGTAGTCAGGGAGGAAGTATTGAAGGCATTGGCGGCTATTGAAGTGACTTTAAATACCGTCCCATTGTCATCCTTGACTGAGGCAGGGATAGTGAGGGAAGCGCCACTGAATCCGGCAGCGGGCCCGACGACTTGCACTGAGCCATCGCTCAACTTTTGATATATCAAATCGCCGCTCTTGAATTGAGTGGAAACAAATTCATAGTTTGAACCACCAACAATATTATCTTTTAGCTTATCCGAGTAACTACTTACATCCGGAACATAAAAGTATAGCTTTGGGGTGTCAAGCCCATTAGAAGCTAAAGTCCCGGAGAATATCTTTGTTCCAAGAGTAGTCGGGGGATTTTGGCTCAAGAAAGTGACGGAAGCCAATGAAGAGCAATTCTCAAATGCTTTACCTTCAATATCCGCAACATTTACAGGAATGACGATATTTGTAAGAGCAGAGCAATTGTAGAATGTATTCGCTTTAATTGTAGTCAAAACGCTCCCATCTTCAAATGTGATGCTTGTAAGGCTTTCGCAAGTTGCAAAAGCATATTCTCCTATTGATTCGACATTCGCAGGGATGTCAATGGATGTCAACGCTGAATGATAGAATGCATTCTTGCCTATAGATTTAAGCGAGGATGGGAATTTAACATTTTTGAGTTGACTCTTAGGATCATAGAAATAAAAAGCTTCTTCCCCTATGGATTCCAACCCTTCTGGTAGAATTATTTCCTGGAGTCCAATACAATGGTAAAAAGACTGCATGCCAATGGATTTTAACATGCTGTTGTCAGCGAATGTGACAGATGCCAAACTCTTACATGCATAGAAAGCAGCCCCACCTATATTCTCCACGCTGGCAGGGATAGCGATCGATTCCAAAGAAGTGCAATTATAGAAGGCAGAGTTCCCGATTGCGGTCACAGTATATAAAACCCCATCATAATTGATGGTTTCTGGAATTGTGACATTTTTTGGACTGAAGGCAAAACTATAGACTTCTACTGAAGTGCCATCATCCAATATCTTATAGTATATTTGATCCGCCATGAAACCTTCGGCGGAGAGGGGGAGGGAAAGGATGGCGATAAGGAGCAAGAAATAGGGTATGGAGCACCGCCGGAGAGAGGGACGGAGCTTCATGAATGGCGCTTTGGGGAGGTATTTTTTCATGTTTATGTTGTAGTTTTTATTTCAATTTTGGGAAGGTAATTCAATGATGAATGATCAATGATTAATGATCAATTGGCTTCGCGACTCGGCGGGACGCGCACGGAGTGCGCTGACTACTTTCCGGTGCTTTGGTGGGGAGGCTGGGAAGCCTCCCTTCCATTGGATTGGTTATCTCACTATGACAGATTGAGCCTTGTCAGTAACTCGAACTAAGTAGAGGCCGGGAGCAAGAGAGATTTGCTCAGTCGGAGAGGTGGCCTTCAGTGTCTTGAGCAGTTTTCCGTCTGGGGTGAAGATGTAGATTTGCTGTCCTTCGGCTCCTGAGATTGTCACGCCGGCTTGGATTGGCTTGATAATAATGTTGCTATCCCCTATTGCGGAGACGCCTGTAGTCGAGGTGCTGATTTCGACATCGAAAGATACGGAATTAGCCTTTGCATCGGATGCCACTGCATTGACTACGTCGAGGTCGTCACAGCTATCGCCTTTCAGCTTCAATTCCACTACCGGCAGTGACGCTGACAACTCCTCATTCGCCATCGAGAATACCATTACCCTATAGACATTACCTTTGGAGGCAGTCATGAGGGTATGGCCGGCGGAGGCACCAGTGCTTAGCACTGCTTCTGCCATCTCGACTCCATCTGGGAGGATGATGTCGGCTTGGAAGGCAGTGTAGCCGCCTCCCGAGAGGGAGAGACTGAGTTCGTTGCCGGTGTCGGTTACGAGGAGTTTGTCGGTGTTGGAGTAGTTAGCTATTCTATTGGCAGCAGGAGCTGGGGCTGAGGTTCCTAATCCCCAGGTTGAGGCTTTTTCGGCAATTAGCCAAGCGTCGGTTACGGTGATGGAGCCGTTACCGTTCATGTCGGCGGCACTCTTCATAAAGGTTTTGACAGAATTATTCTCGATGGCGATCACAGTATTGGATGGAGCATCCTCTGCAGGATTATCCACTACATTACCTACAATATAGTTAGCGACATGGACTACATCAGCTACCAACACATTTGAGTCGCCGTCAGCATCGCCCATGAGATACACTTCAATCTGGCAGGATGCCGTGATTGCATTCTCCTCAGAAGTGGCAGTAATTGTCACATTGCCGATTTTATGGGGAGTAACATTACCATTTTCATCAACAGTCGCAATAGACTCGTCGTTTGATGTCCAAGTGACAGATTTGTCGGTGGCATTGTCAGGAGTGATTGTCGCTGTCAACGCCAAAGTATTGCCAACTTCAACTGTTGCTTCTGATGCGCCAAGAGTTATGCATTCGACTGGAACGATAACCGTTACGGTGCAGGTGGCAGAGAAATCACCACAAGTTACTGTGATAACTGCCGAGCCTACGGATTTGGCAGTGACAACTCCTTTCAATCTATCACTGGCATCTGCAACAACCGTTGCAACGTCTTCGTTGCCTGATGACCAAATTACGGCATCTGTAGCGTCGGAAGGTGTGAGGGTTGCGGTCAATGTGAAGCGCTCCCCTACTTTGAGAGTTTTTGAAGGCATGTCGAGAGAGATGCCGGTAATTGCGACCCTTAGATTATCTCTATAATCGACCCAGGAAGCCGAAGTTTTGTAAGCATTTAAAGTGCCCCCCGGGACATAGATTTCGAGAGCTAGATTAACTTCGGAGTTATCGGAAGAGATATCGAAAGCTTTATCTCCTAAAATTGCGGGGGATTTTCTTAGACATGTTACTTCAGTCAAGTTTGTGCATCCGATGAAAGCTTCTTTTTCTATTGAAGAGACAGATTCTGGGATTGTGATGGAAGTCAAGCCAGAACAATTTCTGAAAGCTTCTGCTTCAATCGTATTTAAATGAGAAGGAAGTTCTATAGAGGACAATGCGTTGCAATTTTGGAAAGCTTCTACTCCTATTTTTGTCACTGATGAAGGGAGATTGATCTCTTCAAGTTTTTTGCATTCTTGGAAAGTATTATCGGAGATGGCAGTTAAAGTGCTGGGGCCATCAAAGTCTACCTTTGTAAGATTTGAGCATAGATTGAAAGCATAATTGCCAATTGATGTGACAGAAGAAGGGATGGTGACGGAGGTGAGAGAGGAGCATCCACTGAAAGCATAGTTTCTAATTGATGTGACTGATGAAGGGATAGAGACGGAAGTCAGGCCAGAGCAATTATAAAATGCCATCTCTCCGATGGCAGTTACTCCATCTGGAATAGAAATGGAAGTCAGTCCAGAGCAATAATAGAAAGCATTGTTTCCAATTGATGTGACGGAGGAAGGGATGGAGACAGAAGTCAGTTCAGAGCAATTATAAAAAGCATTATCGCCGATGGCTGTGACACCTTCGGGAATATCTATAGAAGTTAAACTGCTGCAACCACAGAAAGCATAGTTTCCAATTGATGTTACGGAGGAAGGGATGGTTACCGAAGTGAGAGAACTGCAATATTGGAATGCCTCAGAGCCGATGGCAGTTACATAATATCCCATAACAACATGTGACTCCTGAACATAAACTATTTTGGGGATAGTTATTTCAGAAACAGATGAAGAGCCATCCACAAGACCTATCACTTCCACCGAAACTGGACTTGAGCCAGCGATTTTCTTAAATTTCAGATTTCCGACTGTGATTTCATCATCATGTATAACACCTATCTTTTGGAGGTTGTAGCCAATCCATGCCGATTTATAGGCATCATAGGCTGAAGCATGGACATAGATGGGAGTCTGTTTTTCTTTAAGATTCTCATTTGAGCCCATAGTAGGAGGTGTAGTAGCATAACATACTATTGCAGGCAATTTATTGCAATTTGCAAATGCATCTTGTGCGATAGATGTTAAAGAAGATAGAACAGTAACAGTATAGCTCATTCCTTCGGGACATTTGATTAAAGTAGACTTATCCTTATTAAAAAGCAGGCCACTTTCAGAACTATAATTGCTATTATTACTATCCACCTTGACATATGTCAACGATGAGCAGCCATTGAAAGCATCTTGAGCGATGTTTGTAACGGAGGCTGGAATGGTGATGGAAGTCAGTGCACTGCATCTATAGAAGGCACCTTCGTCGATTGTAGTGACGGAAGAGGGTATGTTAATATCACGAAGATTAGAGCAAGCATCAAATGCGTACGAAGGAATAGTTTCCAATTTGCTTCCCTCTTCAAAAGAAACCTTATTAAGGGAGGTGCACGCATAGAAAGCGTGTGCTCCCAATTCTGTTACCGAGGCCGGGATGGTGACGATGGTCAGGGCACTGCATCTTTCGAAGGCATATTTGCCAATGGAGGTGACGGAAGAGGGGATGGTGACGGAAGTTAGCGTTGTACAACTATCGAAGGCACCTTCACCGATTGAGGTGACGGAATATGTGGTGCTGTTTTTGGTGACGGTGGAGGGGATGACGAGGTCGGTGACGGTCACCCCATGTTTAATGCCGACGACGGCTACAGAACCGGGAGCCTCCATCTGATATTTTAAGTAGTCATCTTCGACGATTGAGGAGCGGAATTCATATTGGCCGGCACTTAACCCTATATTTGGTTGAGTCCATGAAGATGCAGTTTGATATTTTTCAACGTCGGGGACAAAGAAAAGGAGTTTATCTCCAGAACTGGAGGAAGCCTTAGTGCCATTAAACACGTTAATGCCAATGGTTGGAGGTTCTTGTCCAAGACAAATGACTGTGGACAAGAAGGCACACCCCTGAAATGCATTAAAGGCAATTGAGCTAACAGATGAAGGGATTGTGATAGAAGTCAGAGCTTTGCAATTTGAGAAAGCTTCTTTTCCAATCTTTTTCAAGGACGACGGGAGATTAATTTGAGTTAGGTTTGTGCAATTGGAGAAAGTATTCTCAGAGATTGCAGTTAAAGTGCTGGTACCTTCAAAGTTTACCTCTCTAAGATTTGAGCAACCCTCGAAAGCACAAATATCGATGGAATTCACACTTTTTGGAATAGAAATGGATGTCAAAGCAGAACAACCATTAAATGCACGATCACCGATGGAAGTAACACTTTCTGGAATAGAAATGGATGTCAATTTAGAGCAATCACTAAATGCGTCATCGCCGATGGAAGTGACACTATTTGGAATAGTAATGAAGGCAAAATTATCGCAATCGCTAAATGCGTTAAATCCGATGGCGGTGACGGTGTATTCCACGTCGTCGCTGTTGGTGACGGTTGAGGGGATTGTAACGGAGGTGAGGGATTCGTAGGAGTCATCTTTGACAACTTTAACTTCTTTTGGATCCTCGGAAGTCACTTCATAATATAATTTGACTCCTTCGAATGTATATTCGAAGGTTGTAGCGGCGAGGGATGGTAGGGTGAGGGTCAGGACTGAGAGGAGGGTAAGTAGGAATTTTTTCATGTTGGTTGTTGTTGTTTGGGGGGCTTTGAGGATTTATTTTTTTTGTAGTCGCATGGATTCTCATGGAGTCGCATGGGATCTCATGATTTTTTATGGGGGCTCATGGATTCGCATGGGATCTCATGGGATTTCATGTGACACATGGATTCTCATGGGGTCATGGCTGTTTGGGTCGGGTTCCGTTGCATCGGGGATAGTCACTGCAGCCCCAAAATTCACGTCCTTGATTCTGACCTTTGTTCTGCATCCTCAGCAGCATGGGTTTGCCACATTTGGGGCAACAAGGGGCATTTTCATCGACGGCTTTTCGGCGTCTGGCTTCGAGTCTTTCGGCCGTCATATTTTCTGTGAAACCGCCATTGTCGCGGAATTTCTCAAGCAATACCTCCAACTGATTCTGGAGCATCTTGTTGAGTTTCCAACAGAGGATGAGCATGGCGTTGGCTGCTATTATTGGGGATTGGTTTTCAATCCAGGGATCCATCTTTGCTTTCTGCCTGAGAATATGAACTGCAGCATCATGCAGGAGGCTTTCTGAGTAATTTGGGAAATCCAGATTTGTTTTCCAGATAGCTTCTCGGTCGGGATCGCCTACTTTCCAAATCTCAGCCTTGTTATTCATCAGATAATTAAAATAATCTCCTTGCAATTCATCTATGCTGCCTCTTGCTACATCAAGCAGTCGCAGGTTGGTTTCGATGGAGGTCGTATAGCGCGAGGTACCTTCGGCAATGTTGGCGACACCGGAGCGGGCTGCCAGAACCATCTGATCGTAGAGACGACGGCCTGGGTCAATTTTGTAATCGACAAATCTGTTGCAGAAGCTCTGGGTGCCGAGCTGGATGATGTTGGCGAGGACCCAGGAGTTGAGCCATAGGTATGACTGGGAAAATTTAATTTCTACAGGCATCGATATTGTTGTTTGGGCGAAGCAGGGCTTCGCTGATTATTTTTGATTTATTTCCAAGGGCTCTCATGATTTCTCATGGGGTCTCATGATTCTCATGGACTCTCATGGGAACTCATGGAAGCTCATGATCGGCCATTGGAGACTTTATTTTGCAAAATTACAATAAATTGGGGGGAAAGTCCTAATTTTTTGATAGGAAAATGGGGGAATCTATTGAAAAATCTATAGCGAAGCGGTGGCGAAGCAAGTCTTCAGTCTTCAGTTGTCAGATGGCGGAGGGAGACAATCTGAGATATTGGTAGGCCTGTGGCATAGGCGATCTGTTCGTCAGTCATACCAAATGCTTTCATATTTTTTGCCACTTCCGCTTTTCCTTCTGCCATACCCTCATCATATGATTCCTTTCTGGCGTTTTCAAGTCTTAAATGTATGTCGTGAAGTCTCTTCAATGATTCACCATAAGCACCAGCGGACTCCCTCACGCAGTCATCTGGCTCAACTCCATCGAAATTATCTTCATATCCATTGCTATTGTATGTATCGATGATATTTTTCATCTCTTTTTCCGATGGCAGCATTGAGCTTATCTTTTCTATATCTTTCCGGAGCTGATATTCGGCAACACCCAAGGGTTGGTTCATTCCTCTAAAGGACCATTCCACCACTGTGTCGTCTTTGGATTTGCAAATCAAGAGTCCAATTGTCGGGTTGTCATCCTCCTGCTTCATCAATTCATCAACTGCTGAAACATAGAAATTAAGTTTTCCTGCAAATTCTGGTATGTAATCAACCACTTTGATTTCCAAAACTATAAATGCCTTGAGTCTTGTGTGGTAGAATATCATGTCAGGGACGAAAACCTGACCCCTGGGCATCCTCAGTTCCATCTGGCGACCCACATATGCAAAGCCGCTTCCCAATTCCAAAAGGAATCTTGTGATGTTGTTGGCAAGGGCATCTTCAAGTTGATGCTCGTTTTGAATCCTGTCGGAGATAAACTCAAAGTTATATGGACTTTTTAGAATATCCTTTGCAAGACCACTATATGGAGCAGGCAACTTATGATCGAAGTTAGTTATGACGGCACCACGCTTTTTGTATAGGCCATCATCTATTGCCAAGGAAAGTTCATTGCGGCTCCATCCATTTTGAATAGTTAGATCGATATAGAACAAAGCTTCCTCTATAGATTTTGTTTGAGTGAAGATTTCTATATGATGTTTCCAAGGAACGAGACCGAAATCTGTGGGCATCTGAAATTCTTCAACGGGTCGTTGAAGAATTTCATCGGCGTTGACTTTTTCAAATTCGTCAACGGGCCGTTGACGAATTTCACTGTTGTCTTTATCAAATTCGTCACCAAGTTGGTGACGAATTATATCTTTTTGATTATAAAATTCATACCAACGTTTTGCATACTTTATGTTGGTGACGGAGAAACCTGTTTGACCGGGGAATTCGGCTTTGAGGTCAAGGCTCAGGCAGTCATAGAAGGCACTGCCCCATTTTGCTGTTGCCTTGAGGATGGAGATCTCATGTCCCATCTCCCAATAGAACTCGAGCATTGATGTGTTGACCTTGACGGCAGCCTTGATACGAGATTTGCGGTAATGCGATTTCAGATTAGCCAGCAACTGTGCATAATCTTTCCCAACTACCAAGGGGCTACGTTTTATGAATGCTGGCTTGTTCATATTTTTGATTGTTTAGGATGCAAAGATAGTGCAAATTTTGTGGAAATCCTAATTTTTTTGATAGAAAAGGAGCGAAGCAAGTCTTCAGCTTTACAACTTAGGATGCGGGACAAACCAGCCGATGGCGACACCGTAGTTCCAGCCGTGGAGGGCGGTGCAGTAGGAGACTGACATGGAGACGGAGGCGAAGGGGAGGCTCGTCACGAGGCTGACACGTGCCAAAGCCTCTGTCTTGCTGAAGGGCTTTTTCCATGCCGAAGATTCGCGGAATTTAGTGTATGCGAAAGCCTCTCCACGAAGCTGGATGCGCTGGAAAAGATTCCACACCGGAATAGCACCAAAGGCCATGTAATCATCACTGCGAAGACCCGGAAGATAGCAGTAATCCATTGACTCCAAAGGCATAAATTCATGCGATGTCATAAGATCTGCCTTAAGGTCGTCAAATCGTTTTCCTATGGAAATACCACCCTGAGCCACGACTCCAATGTTGAAATTGCGATGCACGGAATAATAATTGTTCCATAGCATATCAAGTTTTCCACGCCATACATCCTGAGCAGGAGATGTCTCTGTCTTAGAAAGAGTGTTGGTCATCTTCATCCCACTCAATGAAATGTGCAACTTACGTCCGCTGACCGGGAAAGTACGTTCGCCCAACGTATTAAATTCATATTCAAGCGACACCTTTCCCGTATTGACCTTGTATTGCTGTCCGTATGCCACAACGGCACGGAAGAGTGCTGATGGCCCCTGCCCTACCTCATATCCAGCCTTCACGAAGTTCATATTGGAATTGAACGACTCGATATTATGATTACTGAAGAAGAATGGCAAGGTGTTATAATATTTCTTCTTGGAGACAATTCCTTCAAGGAAAACGTAGGAAGGATTGTAGGAATTAAGGCGTACGCGACCTTTGACACGGGCTGCCATATACGACTGTCCTCCCCATACCGACAGCAACGCATCCAGGGAATTCTTCTTAAGGCTATGATAGCCGATGCCGGCATATATGAAACTTCCTACACCGGTAGTCAGCCATCCTCCGGCCGATGCACGCCACGGTTGCTTCAATGTGGCTTTCAAGACAAGATCCTTACCATTCATTTCCGGAAGTATCTCCTCGACGTCGCCCTGCGACACCACGCTATAATATGCATCTTCCACATCATTCATCGAAATCACTCCTGTGCGTCGCTGACGACTCGTAAAGACTGATTTCAGATAATCACTCTTCTTTCCCGTGATGCCAGGGGTAGACACTGTCTCAAAAGTCACATCCGGCACCTTGGCGGCGAACTTGGCACGACGCTCGTTGACCTCCGCAAGAGAACGACGAGCCTTCAGACGCGACTTGATGGAATCTACCCACTGAAGACCTGTCTGATAACCGATATTGTAGATTTCCTGCGCTTCATCAAACGACAATACATTGAATTGAGTGACAGGAACCTGTATTTTGATACCTATCTCAGGATCAAGCGAATAGTCATTCTTCTGGATGATAAGGTCTTCTAATTCCGAATACATATTGTTGACCTTGGGTTTGCCATCTGGTTTGGAGACTGAGACACCAATTATGAAATCAGGATGGAAATCCTCACGCATGACGTCGACCGGGAAATTATCATAGATACCACCGTCAAATGCCAATATGCTATCCACCATTATCGAGCGATAGACAAGCGGAAACGACATCGAACCGCGCACTGACTGACCGAGCGACCCTATGCGACACACTACCTTATGCTTCTTGTAGACATCTGAAAAGACACAACGGAAAGGCACGAAAAGTTTGTCAAAATCCCCTCCACACGCCTGCGTATATGGAGTGAAGAGTTTAAGAAACTCCATATTCATCGGTGTTGGATTGATAAGGCTCTTGGGAAGCACTTGCGAAGCAACGTTTGTTCCCTTAACCCCGAAACTTATCTTGCCCCATTCTGGGGTAGGCTCCGGCATACTTACGAGGGAGAGTTTCTCACGAGGCACGACACCCATGCTCCAGTCAAGGAAATCTTTAGATGTCATCATATTGAGCATCGAATCGGGAGTCCAACCACAACTATACAGCGACCCCACTATCGAGCCCATAGAGGTGCCAGTCACGTAATCGATAGGAATGTCATTATCTTCCAATGCCTTGATAACTCCGACATGGGCGACACCCTTGGCACCGCCACCGCTCAAAACGAGTCCGACCTTGTCGGCAGCCTGCATCATAGCAGTC
>DAAK01000089.1:0-6743 GCA_001701075.1 Bacteroidales bacterium GP3
GCATATAAATCAGTATCCTTGCTTTCCGGCTCGTCGTTGACCATCCGGCCTGAAAGCATATAGAATAGGCGACCCATAGGATCTTGATATTGCTTGTATTCTTCACTCCAATGTGCTTGGCATTCACGACATAATGACGCCGGAGCTTCAGAATAGCCATCCGGCACATTGACATTAAGGAACATCCCCTGAGGCAATCCCTCTTCCAATAGACGGGGAACCAAAGCATCCACGATAGGACGAACTGCTGAAAAGTCAGCATCCGGATCATGCGTAGTCAGAGAGAAACCTAAGGCCGGAACACCCCAAGAGCAACCTTCCTGCACTGCTCCCATAGTCCCGCTATAAAGCACATTGACCGAAGCATTGCTGCCATGATTGATGCCGGCAACAACGAGGTCGGGCTTACGGCCATCAAGAACAGAATAGCATGAGATCTTTACGCAATCGACTGGAGTGCCGTTGCAACTATATAGCTTTGAGCCCTCAACCGGACTCTTCTCTTCCCTAACACGCAGAGGAGCCTCAAACGTAAGAGCCATCGATTGGCCACTTCTTCCTTGATCGGGACATACGGCAATCACTTCACCGTAAGGCACGAGCATCGAGATAAGTTCCCTGACACCCTTGGCCATATAGCCATCATCGTTGCTGACAAGTATTAGTTTCTTCATATCTTTTTCTAATTTAGAATTTTGAATTTAGAATTTAAAATCATCTGTACTCTGGCGAAGCAGGTCGGAGACCTGCCATTTATGAGGTAACCCCAGACTTTAGTCTGGGGTAATCCAGACCAAGCAAAGAAGCCTCGGAGAGGCGCTTTATGATAGATTCTCAGCACCATAAGACGCCTCTCCGAGGCTATTGTTCTTTTGTTTCATACTCCCCAGGCTGAAGCCTGGGGTTTTGGCATGATCATCAGGTCTCCGACCTGATCTGTCATCAGTCTTCAGCCCTCTGACACCTGGAATCTGGCATCTGGCATCTTTAAAAATGCAGATATCGGTCAAACACGATGCATCTGTCAGCTCCAGGAAGAGTAGAGAGTATATCTGTCTCCGGAAAATTCCTATATTTCCCTCTCATCTTCTTGAAATCCCTATGAGCCTTCAGGATAGCCTTGGCATTCGGGAAATCAAGTTTTGCCACATACATGAAAAATGCGAGGGTATCCATCAGACGACGCTTGAAAAGCACCTTCTTCCCTTTCTTTTTGGGAAGATTCTTATGCAAAAGCAAAAGGTTGTTACGGAAGTTGAGATACGTCTTCTTGGGATTCCCCTGGGCGAGAGAAGCCCCGCCAAGATGATAGACGTGAGAGTCAGGTACCACACAGACCCTATAGCCAAGATTATGAATACGGCAACATAAGTCAATCTCCTCCATATGTGCAAAAAATAATTCGTCAAGACCTCCGGCATCAAAATAAATGTCGCGCCTCACCATCAAAGCCGCGCCCGAAGCCCACGCTATGTCGGCAGGACCGCAATCATACTGATTAAGATCATATTCTATTTTATCAAACAGGCGCCCACGACAGAAAGGATAACCATACTTGTCAAGAAGACCTCCGGCTGCCCCTGCATATTCGAACATGTTTCTCTTTCGATAAGAAAGTATTTTCGGTTGGCAAGCGCCAACATCAGGATGAGCGTTCATGAATTCCAGCAATGGCTGCCACCAACCCGGAGGTGTCTCAACATCGGAATTCAAAAGCACCACAAACTCCGACTCAATCTCAGCAATGGCTCGGTTGTAACCACCGGAAAAGCCAAGATTCTCGTCAAATGCAAGTATCTTGACATTTGGAAACTCTTCACACATCAATTTCAGAGAGTCATCCGTAGAGCCATTATCTGCCACAATCACCTCCACATCCGGTCCCTGGGTATTGGCTACGACAGACGGCAGGAACTCACGAAGAAGTTTTTCCCCGTTCCAGTTAAGAATTATTACCGAAAGTATATTTCCGAGTGCCATGGTATTTGTCAGTTGTCAGTCTTCAGTCTTCAGTTTTCAGTTGTCAGTTCTCTGAATTCTAAATTCTAAATTCTAAATTTTCAATTAAGCTTTGCTCATCAAGAATGAGGGGCGTGATCGTATTATAAAGAGATTCAGAAGCTTTGGCTCGTACACGCAAGTAATTGTCGGTGTGCCCATACATCACGCCATCTTCCTCTGCGTCAGGATGCTCCCAAAGCACAGGACGAGCTGTGCCGATAAAGCGACTTGAGAACTCCCGCAATTTCTCATCACTCAGCTTTGTGAGCATCGCTACCCTACGGTGCTTTTCCTTCTGACTTACTTGATGAGATATACCAAGAGCCTTTGTACCGGGACGCTCCGAATAAGGGAACACATGGTATCGGCTCACCGGAAGCGAGGCTGCATAACTGAAACTTCTTTCCCACTCCTCATCAGTCTCACCTCGGGCTCCAGCTATTATGTCAACGCCTATAAAGGCATCCGGAATAAGATCCCGGATTAGGCTTATCCGCTCGGTAAAGAGATCAGTCCTATACCGACGATTCATCAGACGGAGCACTTCGTCAGACCCTGACTGCAATGGGATATGAAAACTTGGCATGAAAGCACGGCTTTCTTCTGCTATCCAACGCACTATCTCCTCAGTCAGGAGATTCGGCTCGATACTCGATATCCTATACCTTTCTATCCCTTCCACAGCATCAAGACGCTTGAGCAACTCAAGGAAATCTTCACCAGTATCCTTGCCAAAGCATCCTACATTGACTCCAGTGAGCACTATTTCCTTACCTCCGGCCTCAGCTGCCTTTTCTGCCTCACTGACAAGGTCGGCGATCTTTCCGGATCGGCTCCGGCCACGGGCGAAAGGAATGGTGCAGTATGTGCAGAAATAGTCGCATCCATCCTGCACTTTCAGCCAATATCGGGTCCTGTCGCCACGCTCGCAGGCCCCACGGAATTCCCGGATATCCAGATAGTCGTGGACAGCAACCTGACTTCTTCGGTCGGCTTCCCACTTCTCCAGAAATTCTGCAATGCGAAGCTTCTCATCATTGCCAAGCACTATATCCACTCCTTCGATAGAAGCCACTTCCTGAGGTTTCAGCTGGGCATAGCATCCCGTGACCACAAGCGTGGCATCGGGCCAGCGGTTGCGAAGACGCCTGATTAGAGACCTTCCTTTCTTGTCGGCCACCTCAGTCACAGAGCAGGTATTGACCACCACAATATCTGGCGTCTCTTCGGGGAGAGCCCTTATAATGCCCCTCCCGGCAAGTTGCATCCCAATGGCAGATGTCTCAGAAAAATTGAGCTTGCATCCAAGAGTATGGTAGGAAGCCCTGAGTATATTGGATCCGTCGGTCATATTTTTGATTTAAGTTTCGCATGCGAAACTAAAGGTTTATAGTGTTAAAAGGTTATGGGGATGAATTTTCATTTTCTAAATACAAACCATCTTGTCATGTCGAACCTGGGAAGCGCAGTAAGCTGCACATCGGCCTTGCGGTCTTCCATTGTCTCCATGGCGCTCCCTATTTTAATACCCTTCTTTTCAAGCGCCTCCCTTATCGTGCGGAGTGCCAATTGAGGGGTGTTGTTGTCTTGGGAAAGATGGCAAAGAAATATATGGTTGAGCCCCGGATTGATTATCTCGCAAAGGAAAGATGCCGTCTGCCTATTATCGAGATGACCTGAGCCACTCGCTATGCGAGCCTTCAGATATTCCGGATAGCGACCCAAGCGAAGCATTTGGGCATCATAATTAGCCTCTATCATGAGATAAGTGGCCTGACTCATATAGTAGCGGGCTCTTTCGGTCACTTCTCCTAAGTCGGTGGCAATGACAAACCGTCGGGAGTCAAATTCAATGGAAAATCCCATATTATCAGTCCCATCATGCGGAACATCAAATGCAGTTATCTCAAAGTCGAGCACCTTAAAAGGAATCTCCTTGAATATCGGCACATGATACTCCTTGATTCGCTTGGATATGGAATGACGACGAAGCATTCCATTCAGCACCCTGTTGGTGCAAAAGAGCTTTAAATGCCGGTTGTTGCGGAGCAATGCATAGACATATTTCACATGGTCGGCGTGGTCATGAGTGAGCAAGACTCCCTTTACATGATGCATCGACACGCCATTGGCAGCCAGTCCCCGTTCCAAATCCTCAGTACGAATCCCTACATCAACAATTAAGCCCCCCTCTCTTGAACCGATATAACAGCTATTGCCACTTGAGCCGCTGCCGAAAGAACAAAAATACAAAGGTTTGGGCGCAAGCGACGGAGCTTCTGGTTCTGAAGCCGTGTCATATGGATTTCCCCACTCCTCAAACGGGAGCTCCGGTTGGTCGTCAAAGTAGATCTTCCTGCTCATTTTTTCTCATATCTGCGGCGGTCGCCACCTTTCGCTCCGGCATAGAGGAGGAATATTGCCGGACGCTTGTCATAGTCATATTTTCTTTTTCGCCATGCCTGTGCCTTAGCTGTCACCACTTCTTCCTTATCAGGATCAGTAATATCGCATGCCACACACAACATCGTGGCCGGAGAGAGTGCCTCTGACAAAAGCTCCACCATCCTGTTATTGCGATACGGGGTCTCTATGAATATCTGAGTCATATCCCGCGATGCTGATTCTGTTTCGAGGCGCTTCAGGGTTTTCCGACGTTCTGCCCCATCAATAGGAAGATAGCCATGAAAGGCAAAACCCTGCCCGTTGAATCCGGATGCCATCAGCGACATCAATATGGAACTCGGGCCTACAAGCGGTATCACCCTCAATCCTTCCCTTTGCGCTATTTCTACCGGATGACTTCCAGGATCTGCAACAGCAGGACATCCAGCTTCACTCATGACGCCGATTGGCTCTCCATTTCGAAGAGGCTCAAGCATAGCTCCAACCTCCTCGGGACCCGTATGACGGTCGAGGACATCAAATGTGCAGTCAGCTATCGGGAATGCAGCATCTATATGCTTTAGATAGCGGCGAGCAGTGCGCAGATTCTCTACTATAAAATGGCGCAATTGACGCAAAACCTCCAAATTTCCGGCTGGTATGACGTCGGAAACGGGGGCTCCGCTGATTGGAACTGGTACAAGATAAAGGGCCGATTGAATTTTCATACTACAAAATTAACAAAATTCCCCGTTTTTTGCTAATTTTGCGGTGAAATGATTGAAGATAAATTTTTACCTGATGGTTTTAAGGCCCTGATTCGCTCTGAAATCGGCGAAAACAGAGCCGAAATACTGTTTTCTGCTCTTTGCGAAGAGCCGGAGACATCGGTGCGCATAAACCGACGTAAGCGCACCGAAGACCCCATTTATCCCAATATGACTCCTGTGGAATGGTGTGGGTCCGGAAACTATCTTCCAGAACGACCATCCTTCACATCAAATCCTTTGCTTCATGCAGGGGCGTTCTATGTGCAAGACGCTTCCTCCATGATCTACGAGACTATCGTGAAGAATTTGGTGGAGAGTGATGGGATGAACGAGGAAAGGCTCTCAGTATGCGATCTTTGTGCTGCCCCGGGAGGAAAAACAACCGCTATTCTCAATGCCCTACCCGATGAAAGTGTGATGCTCGCAAATGAGTTCACACCTTCAAGAGCGGCAATCCTGAAGGAAAACCTCTGCAAATATGGCTTCCCGGATGTGATTGTGACCAATGCTGACACCTCGCGGCTATCAGCTCTAAAAGAGAAGTTCGACATAGTGGCCGTAGATGCTCCTTGTTCAGGCGAAGGGATGATGCGCAAGGAAGAAGCCGCAAGAAGCCAATGGAGTGAAGGGCTTATAAGGCAATGCGCAAGTCTTCAGCGCGAGATCCTCGAAAACGCAGTAGACATGATCGCCCCGGGAGGATACTTGATCTACTCCACATGCACTTTCAACACTACGGAAGACGAGGATAACGCTGACTGGATTGCGGAGACGTATGGTCTTGAACCAGTCGACACCGGTCTCGCCGGGAAATACGGTATTCAAGGTCAGATCAAGGGAAAAATACCTTGCCTTCGCTTTATGCCCGGATTTACTCGGGGAGAAGGTCTTTTTGTGGCCGTATTCAGAAAACCGGGAGAGCATTCAGGAAACAAATCCCACTCCAAGCCTAAGAAAAAGGGAAAAGGGACTTCCCAGAATAAGGACAAAGCCAATCAGCGGCTGATATCCACAGCAAAATCTTGGATCAAAGATGAATATGATATCATAAACTTTGATGGAAGATTACTTGCTCTTTCTCCTGGCGCTGCCACCCTCCTTGATTCAATACCGAAAGGGGTAAGAATCATTTTTGCAGGAGTAGAAATAGGGGAAATAAAGGGTAAGGATCTCATACCATCCCACCAACTTGCGATGTCGACAGCGATGGCTCATCCATTTCCTGAAGTGGCACTGACTAAAGAGGATGCCCTCCGCTACCTCTCACGCGATGCCATTTCGCTTCCAAGCGATGCCCCGAAAGGTTATCTTACAGTCACATTCCAGGGACTTCCCTTAGGATTCATAAAAAACTTGGGAAACCGCTCCAACAACCTCTATCCTCCCGAATACCGTATTAGAGATAAAAGAGTCCAAAAGCCAGATTAGAAGCCAAAATCAGGTATGATCAGGCAAGAACAGGCAGAATCAAAATAAAATAAATAAAAATATGTTAGAACTCAGAAATATATACAAGTCATTTGGAAATCTTCAGGTCCTCAAGGATATTTCTCTGACCATAGGGAAAGGTGAAATCGCCGCCATCGT
>DAAK01000089.1:6945-7077 GCA_001701075.1 Bacteroidales bacterium GP3
GTGGCTCTTCCGGCTCTAATCGCAGGCACATCAAAGAAAAAGGCCATGGACAAGGCTGCCGACCTTCTTTCTCAATTGGGTCTCGCTGAGCGTATGCACCACAAACCTCTCCCCCCGTGTCAAGAGGGTCTA
>DAAK01000153.1:0-9298 GCA_001701075.1 Bacteroidales bacterium GP3
TCTTGATTGGCTGTGGTTTCATTCTAATTGTTCTTTCTTGTTTTTCGTTTGCTTTGTCGCTTTCTGGGCGCAAAAGAATTGAGCTGCGTTTCCGCCGCCCAATCCCTTTTGCGATTTCGGTTGCAAAGATAATAAAAATTATCCGATTATCCTAATATTGTTGCTATTAATCATCCTTTTCCCCCTTTTTTGCCCGCGGATGTGCCCCGATGTAGGCTTTTTGTAGATCTGAAAATGTAAGATGGGTGTAGATCTGGGTAGATTGCAGTGAGGAATGTCCCAGCAGTTCCTTCACGGAATTAATCTCCGCGCCATTGTTGAGAAGCGATGTGGCGAAGGTATGTCGCAGTGAGTGCGGACTCTTGTGCGTGGCGCCGGTCGAGAGCAATTGCTTATGCACAATCTCGTAGATGGCTCTTCCGGTCAGCCTCCCTCTCTTCGAGCATATCAATGGGGCGGGGGAGGGGAAGGAATAATTGTCATCGCGAACTTTCTGCCATTTCCGGATTTCTTCTATCAGCTCATCTGCAATCGGAATCAGACGTGTCTTGTCTCTTTTCCCATGCACCCTTATCTCCTTTGAATGAACATCAATGTCGGCGTCGGTGATTTTGGCAAGTTCATCCCTTCTGATGCCACATGAATAAAGGATGTTGATGATTAGTTTGTTGCGCATGTTAAGCATCGGGTCTCCTCCCAATGGCTCATCGCTTAGAAGATTCTCCATTTCCTGCTCCCTGACAAATTCCGGCAGCTTCCGTCCTATCTTTGCCAATTGCACTTCTGCAGCGGGATTGGTGGCTATATACCCTTGTTTCTGCATCCATCTGAAAAATGCGCGGGCTGCTTGGGTCTTGCGCCGAAGGCTCCGGGGCGAGATTCCACGGCGTGCCATTTCGGCAAGCCAAGCTCTGACATCGGATGTGGATATCTCCTCGGCATCCTGCAAGTCGGCATCCTTGCCGAGAAATTCGGCAAGTTCGCGGAGATCCCGTCCGTAAGCCTCCACGGTCAGTCTGCTCCGGTTGAGCTCAAGCTCCATGTATGTCAGAAACTTCTCCCGCACTTTCTAATTTTGAATTTTGAATTTTGAATATTCAGAGAACTCTGAGAACTCTGAGAACTCAGAGAAATTAATTTGATTAAAAAAAGAGCCGTCTTGATGAAAGACAGCTCTTTTTTATATATGCAGTGATAGATCGATTACTCCTCGTTCTGACGCAGCTGCTGCACGTAGATGGCCTTGATCATTTTCTTGCGGTTGGTCACTGACGGCTTTTCAAATGCCTGACGGCTGCGGAGTTCTTTTACGATTCCTGTGCGCTCAAATTTGCGCTTGAATTTCTTGAGGGCTTTCTCGATGTTCTCGCCTTCTTTTACCTGAACGATAATCATGCTTTTTTGTTGAATTTTATTAGTTTGTATTATTATTTTTTTGGTTGTTGTGGAACGGACACATAAGCGCACATTCCCTTTGCGGCTGCAAAATTACTCATAATCTGCAACCTGACAAAATTTTTCGGCTAAAAAATGATTATATTCTCTATTTTCAGTCGTCTACAACCTCCTTTCGCATGAAAATCTTTATCTATATTTAATATTTCTAAAAGGAAAAATTCCCTTTCCGTCTGCAAAATTACAAAAAATTCCCTAATCCACCAAATCCAATCTGACCTCTGACCTCTGACCTCTGACCTCTGACCTCTGATCTCTGACCTCTGACTTCTGACCTCTGATCTCTGACCTCTCAACTCCCTCCCCTTGCGTGGAGGGGTGGGAGGGGCCGTTACCGCGACAAATGTCTTTCCTTGATCAGTCCATGCCGGAAAGCATAGAGCAGATCCCTCAGTTCCTGTATCTGCGACTGCAGTTCGAGTCCCTTGTCGGTGTCGCGCACGCGAAGTCGCTTGGCACTCAGTTCCACAATCTGCTTGCTCCCTAAGATATCGGTACCCTCGCGTATTGCCATCTCAGCGGATTCAAACGGTTCATGCTGAACAAGTTCCAGTCCACGGCTATGATATACAAGGGTGTAGCCTGCAATTCCAGTCGTGGCATGATAAGCTTTCGCAAAACCGCCGTCAATTACGAGGAGTTTGCCGTTCGCCCTCATCGGACTCTCTCCTTTCACAGCCCTCACCGGTACATGACCGTTGATGATGTGCCGGTGTTCTCCTTCAACGCCAAATGCGTCAAGGATTCCGTCGATCACCTTCTCATCATTGCGGAGCTTGAAGTAATTCCCCTTTTCTTCCGAGTGTGTGGAGGTATCCTCTATAAAATACCGTTCGAAGGTTGCCATCTTCGACTTGTCGAAAAGAGGGGAGTCCTTGCCGCACCATAGATACCAGTAATAGTCGATCGCAAAATTCTTCTTTGCCTCGTCTATGTCATCGTTGAAGGCAGCCCGCATCATCATCCCGATACGGTGCATCAGTTCCTTCCCCTTGTATTTCTCTCCATACAGCTCCACTTCCTTCAGACTTCCGTCAGCATTCAGCGGCATCGAGGCATGAAACAGCAGATTGGAATTGTAGATGGCATACATGCACCCATGCGACAGCAGGCATTGCACATGCTTGTTGAGCTTGTCGCTCACCATGAATGAATGGTGAAGTTTCTCCACCAGCGATGCCTCATCAGCAGTCAGTTCATAAGGATTTTCTTTAGATACGGTGGGGAAATGCTTGTCTTTCAATCCGTATTCCTTCCCTTCAATTTCTATGACCCCTTTTTCCGGTTTCAGCAGATGAAGCAGTTTCCGGTCTTCCATCCCCCATTCGGGTCGACGGTCGATCGCCTGGGCCTCAAGTTTGAACTGGATGATGCTTATTGCCTTGTGCATCTTGGCCCATAGCTGCATTGATTTCTCATCGGGAGCATGCTCCTTATCCATAATGTGAGGGCCAAAACCCTCGCAAGGGTCATCAGCGTAGGTTTCGAGAGCAAATGTAGCCAGCGGAACAAGATTGATGCCGTAGCCATCCTCAAGAGTCGCCATATTTCCATAGCGCAGCGATAGCCTCAGCACATTTGCGATGCAGCAGTCATTGCCTGCCGCTGCTCCCATCCATAGCGCATCATGGTTGCCCCATTGGATATCGAATCGCTCGTATTCACAAAGAGTGTCCATGATAAGATGCGCGCCCGGGCCTCGGTCGAAGATATCTCCAAGGATATGCAGCTGGTCGATGCTCAATCGCTGAATCACATTGCATAGTGCAATGATGAAATTGTCGGCCTGTCCCGTGGAGATGATTGTCTCGATTATTCGCCTGAAATATGCATCCTTATCATAGTCGGTCGGTGACTCATGCAGCAACTCCTCAATAATATAAGCATATTCTTTTGGAAGTGCTTTTCTGACACGAGAACGTGTATATTTGGAAGAAACTGACTGCAAGACGAGTATCAGCTGATGAAGAGTGACGCTATAGAAGTCGTCCATATTGTCTTCCTCAGCCTTTGTGTATTCCAGCTTGCTCTCAGGATAATAGATGAGTGTACATAGCTGGCGTATATCCTGCTCGCGGAGCGACGTGCCAAAAATCTCCGTCACTTTGCGCCGTATATTGCCCGACGCATTGCGGAGTATATGTGAAAACGCCTCATGCTCCCCGTGCAGATCAGCCACAAAATGCTCTGTCCCCTTAGGCAGGTTGAGTATCGCCTCGAGATTGATTATCTCGGTGCTCGCGGCCTGCACATTGGGAAAGGTCTGGGAAAGCAGAGATAATAAGCGGTCAGTCTTGTGGTCCATACCACGTGGAATACATATGATAGTTGTTTGCGATCTTGATGTTCATCTCCTTGGCCTTTTCAGGTTCAACCATCTTGACGAACTTCGCCGGACATCCTGCCCAAAGCTCATGCTTCCCTATCTTAGTATTACTGAGCACTACTGATCCTGCAGCGACAATGGCTCCTTTGCCTACAACCGCATTATCCATCACGACTGCTCCCATACCAATCAAAGCATAATCTTCCACCTTGCATCCGTGTAGCACTACATTATGGCCTACCGATACATGGTCGCCGATTTCAATCACTGATTTCTCATAGAGAGTGTGGAGCACGCTGCCATCCTGAATGTTGACGCCATTGCCGACACGGATGGAATTGACGTCGCCACGGAGCACTGCACCAAACCATATGCTGCAACCGTCGCCGATCACAACGTCGCCTACCACTACTGCATTTGCCGCAAGGAAACAATCCTTGCCTATTACGGGAGTAAATCCCCTGACTTCTTGTATTATTGCCATTTTATTTTAGTTATCAGTTTTCAGTTATCAGTTTTCAGTTATCAGATTTCAGTTATCAGATTTCAGTTATCAGTTATCAGGCTAGTCAGACTGGTCGGACACGTCGGACAAAAATTCAAAATTCAAAATTCTCAATTCTAAATTTTGCTGCGAAGCCATTCCTTTTCCTCTTCCGAAAGCAGCGGAGCGAGTCTATCGTATACTTCGCGGTGGTATGCCTCGAGCCAGTCTTTTTCTTCAGGCGTAATGAGACGCCAATCTATCAGGCTTAGGTCGAAGGGGAAGAGAGTCAGATTACGGAAGCGATAGAAGTCGCCAAACTCATTGCTCTTCCAGAGCTCCACTGCAAGCATGTTTTCACAACGTATGCCATATTTGTCCTCAATGTAGAGTCCCGGCTCGTTGCTCATCACCATTCCCGGTTCCAATGGCACAGGAATCTCATTCATGCGTATCTGAACCGGCCCCTCATGGCAGTTGATGAAGAAGCCAACGCCATGACCTGTGCCATGATAATAAGCCTTCCCTTCATCCCAGAGATATTGGCGTGCAAGGATGTCGAGCTGTGCTCCGCGTGTCCCCTTGGGGAAGGTAGCCCTTGACAGTGCGATATGACCTTTCAATACGAGTGTAAAGTCATGTTTTTGTTCTGCAGTAGGATTCCCCCCTAATACGATGGTGCGCGTGATGTCGGTAGTGCCTTGCTTATATTGGCCGCCGCTATCAATCAGCAGTAATCCTTTGCCTGTAACCGGGATGTCGGTCTCGTCAGTTGGTTCGTAATGCACGATGGCTCCATGGCCGTTCCACCCGATTATGGCTGCAAAACTTTCGTCTACGCAGTCAGGATCAGCAAGGCGAAACTCGCGCAGCTTGCGTGCGATGCTCATTTCTGTTAGTTTTCCCTTGGGGAATTCTTCATCTATCCACTTGAACATCCTTACCAATGCCACTCCATCTTTCTCCATAGCAGTGCGCCAGTGAGTGAGCATGCATTCATTTTTAACACTTTTCAGTTTGGCTACTCCCTCGCCACCAAATATGACGCTGCAGTCAATCCTGTCAAATACGCTTATGGCTGTCAAAGTGGGGTCGACAAGGAGATGCATTTCTTCTGGAAGTTTCCCGACAAAATCAGTGACTTCATCATATGGCATCACCTCAATATTATATTTGTCAAGATGATTCTTCACTTCCTCGTCGATTTTCTCACTATCGATGAAAAGCATGCGGCGTCCTTCCGCGTCAAGGTAAAGGTAGCTGACAAACATCGGGCTGAAAGAAATGTCGCCTGCCGTGCGAAGATTTGTGATCCAAGCGATGTCGTCGAGGGCAGAAACGAGGATGGAGTTTGCCGAAGTCTTGCGCACCTGTTCAAGCACTCTTCCAATCTTGGAGTCGACGTTCTCTCCCACGATGTGTTCATCATGTATGAAAAGCTTGTTAAGAGGTCTCTCCGGACGCGCGGGCCATATATAGTCGAATTGCGGGAAGTCTGTGTGGAATTTGATGCCATTGTCAGTGAAATTCTTCTCCATTTTCTGAGCCTCTGTCACACTGAAAGTCATGCCATCTATGCCTACTGTCTCTCCAGCATTTAGATGTTCTGTCACCCAATTAATGAGGTCTACGGCTTCCGGACCGTCGAATGGCATCATCTCGAATCCTGTGCCTTCGAGCTGTTGGCGCGCTTGGATGAAGAATCTATTGTCGGTCCATACGTAAGCGTGGTCTTTTGTCACTACCGCTGTGCCGTTAGTGCCGTTTTCCGACTTAAAACCGGTAAGCCATTCCCTCCCACGCCAATGGGCTGGGGGTATTTCACTCTGATGTGGGTCAGTACTGTTGATGATGCAGCAGTCTATGCCATGCTCTGCCATTGTCTTGCGCAATGCGTCGAGTCTTTTCTTTTCTATCTTTTCCATGGTCTATGATATCTTTTGCAAATTTAATCAAAATTTCAGAATAATCATTGCTTCTGCTTCAAAAATCATAAATTTTCTCAATAACATTATAGTGATATCTGGCTCTTGCGACCATGGGCTTATGTCGAGGTAATATCGGTGGCTGAGCTACTCAATCTCCAACTCATTTAATATAAATTGGTCGTTTTGTATCAAAATTGGTAAATTAGGTACATCTGGGGTGTATTTTACAAAGTATCTCTTGCACATAAGAAAAAAAAGTACTAATTTTGCAATGTCAAGAGAGGAAAGAGTTTGGTTTGAAATAATTGGCATAGCATTTTTATTTCTCTTGACAAGCAAGTCTAAAGCTTTTTAAGTAATAGTGATATAATTTGTAAGTTAGTGGTTGAGTAAGTGTTGCTTTTGCTTGTGAAAGTAGGTGCAATTTCTAAAAAATCACACTGTGGCCGGAGTTTGCGAAAATCCCGGCCACAGCGTTTTTTATAGCTAAGGATAAACGATCAACTATCATCGGAATTCCGAAATAGTCGATCGTTTATAGTTAATCATTGATCGTTAATCGTTGATCGTTGTGCTTTACTTCACATATTCCACGGCTGCTTTCTCCACTGGAATTGCATCAAGGTAATTCTTGATATACTTGTTGAATCCTTCTACGTCTTCCTCTGTCGGTGTGATGCTTGTTCCGGTATTGCCTTCAAACACTTCCATTTCCAGATAGTCGGCAAGGTTGCGGTCGTTTACATTGTTAACGAGATAGCCTGCGAGCAATGCCATTCCCCATGCGCCGCCTTCTCCTGCAGTTTCCATAACTGATATTGGAGAGTTGAGGGCTGCTGCAAGGATGCGCTGCCCTACACCAGGAGTCTTGAAGAGACCTCCGTGACCCGTGATTCGATCCACCTTGATCTTCTCCTTGTCGAAGAGAATGTCGTTGCCGATCTTGAGGCAAGCTATAGCTGCATTCAGGTTGGCACGCATGAAATTGGCAAGGTTGAAGCGGTTGGCTACTGAGCGCACGAAGAGTGGACGACCCTCTGAAAGTCCTGTGATAGGCTCACCGGAGAAGTAGTTGAAGCTGACAAGTCCGCCACAGTCCGGGTCACCGTTAAGTGCATTGTTGTAGAGTTTGCCAAAGATTTGGTTCATATCTACTGGTACTCCAAGAAGCTCTGTGTATTCGCGGAATAGGCCTACCCATGCATTAAGGTCGGAGGTGCAGTTGTTGCAATGCACCATTGCCACAAGGCTACCATCAGGAGTGGTCACCATGTCGATCATCTCATACGGACGGCTCAATTCTTTTTCAAGCACAATCATAGAGAATGATGAAGTTCCGGCTGATACGTTGCCTGTGCGCTGTTTCACAGCGTTTGTAGCCACCATTCCGGTTCCGGCGTCACCTTCCGGCGGACAAAGAGGGACTCCACCTTCAAGGTTACCGGAGATATCAAGGCGTTTTGCACCTTCCTCAGTCAGAATACCAGCATTTTCTCCTGCCACGAGAATCTTGGGAAGCACATCCTCCAGTTTCCAATTGAAATTCTTGTCGGCTATCAAGCTGTCGAATTTCTCCACCATCTTGGCGCAGTAGTTCTTAGTCTCAGGATCTACAGGAAGCATGCCACTGCCATCGCCGATACCGATCACCTTCTCGCCAGTCAGCTGCCAATGGATATAGCCTGCCAAAGTGGTAAGGAATGCAAGATTCTTCACATGCTCCTCGCCGTTGAGAATAGCTTGGTAAAGGTGAGAGATGCTCCAGCGCAAAGGGATATTGTAGTCAAATTCTCTGGAAAGGATTGCAGCGGCCTCCCCTGTGTTGGTGTTTCGCCATGTGCGGAATGCTGCAAGCATGTTGCCCTTCTTGTCGAAAGGCATATAGCCATGCATCATCGCACTTATGCCGATAGAAGCAAGCTTCTTTATTTCAACTCCATATTTTTCCTTCACGTCTTCGCGAAGGTCGCGATAGCAGTCTTGCAGACCAAACCATATTGCCTCTAAGCTGTATGTCCAGAGGTTGTTGACGAGCTGGTTTTCCCACTCATGGCTTCCCTGTGCTATCGGGTTGTTGTTCTCATCGATGAGAACAGCCTTGATGCGGGTAGAGCCAAACTCTATACCGAGGATGGCTTTACCCGATTCAATTGTCTGTTTTATCTTTTCAGGCATGGCTTATTTATTCAGAAGATAATACACGTCGTTATATCTCAGTTCTTTCTTGAAGCCCTGCATTGTGGTGTCCTTGTCGATGCGTACCATCTCGATGCCAGCCATCTCTGCATAGTCTTCCCAGAATTCGGGAGTGATGTCGTAAGAGAAGCAAGAGTGGTGTGTGCCGCCTGCCATGATCCATGCGCCAGCGCCGATCTCGAAGTTGGGCTTCGGAATCCAGAGTGCTGATGCCACTGGAAGCTTAGGAAGTGGTTTCGACTTGATGCATTCCACGTCGTTTACGATCAGACGGAAACGATTGCCAAGGTCGATCACTGTAGCTGTGATGCCATCGCCAGGCTTTGATGTGAAGACGAGGCGTGCAGTCTGAGCCTTGCGGATACCGATGCCGAGGAAATGTACCTCAAGACGTGGTTTCTCTTCTGCGATGAGAGGGCAAACCTCAAGCATATGTGCCTGAAGGATAGAGCTGTTTGCTCCATTGAAGTTGAGTGTATAGTCTTCGAGGAATGAGCATCCCTTGCCCATGCCCTGGCTCATATACCATAGAGTGCGGTAGAGAGCTGCTGATTTCCAGTCGCCTTCAGCACCGAAACCGATACCTTCTGCCATCAGACGCTGTGAAGCGAGACCTGGAATCTGATCGAAACCTACAAACTTAGGATCGTTGATGTCCTGAGTGCCGAGGTCGTCGAAGTTGGTAGTGAATGCTTTTGCTCCCTTTTCTTTCAGAATGCTGCGGATGGCGAGTTCTGCCTTTGCTGCTTCGTAGATAGACTTATAGCCGTCAGATTTCTCGTCTTCAAGCGCTGCATCATGTGCATATTCTTTGAAGTATACGCCTACAAGAGCCTTGGCGTCAGCATCAGTCACCTTCTTGTAGTGTTCCATCAGCTCGCTTACGGGGCAGTAGTCTACATGGTAGCC
>DAAK01000153.1:9335-12425 GCA_001701075.1 Bacteroidales bacterium GP3
ACATTGTTCATCTGGTCGCCGAAACGGAGCACGAGCATATCCTGAGCGTCAGCCCAAGCTGCTGCTACACGCTGCCATACTGCGATGCGATCCTGAGTGTTGGCATCTTTCCAGTAGCCAACCACTACTTTGCGACGTACCTTCATGCGTGCGCAGATATGACCGAATTCGCGGTCGCCGTGAGCACTCTGGTTCAGGTTCATGAAGTCCATGTCCATTGTGTCCCAAGGTATCTCTGCATTATATTGTGTGTGGAAGTGGAGGAGTGGTTTGCGGAGCGCCTGCAGACCATGGATCCACATCTTGGCTGGTGAGAAGGTATGCATCCATGTGATGATACCTACGCACTTCGGGTCATTGTTAGCAGCTTTCATCACAGCCTCAACCTCTTTAGAAGAGTTTGCAGTGCCTTTGTAGACAACCTTGATCGGAAGACGTCCTGAATTGTTAAGTCCATCTACCATTTCCTTTGAGTGTGCGTCAACTGCTACGACTGCATCACCTCCGTAGAGCAACTGTGCACCAGTCACCCACCATATTTCCAAATTTTCGTACATGATATTAAAGTTTTTAAAGTTTTCAGTTTTCAGATTACAGAATCCTCAGAGTTCTCTGATGATAATTCTCAATTATGAATTATGCATTATTTTTGTCCGTAATAGGCATTTGGTCCATGCTTTCTGTTGAAGTGCTTCTCCACAAGCAGAGGATTCATAGTGAGGTTAGGGTTGGCTGCAAAGGCGATGCTCGCCATCTTAGCCACCTGCTCCATGACCACTGCGTTGTGCACAGCATCATGAGGATCCTTGCCCCATGCAAACGGTCCATGGTTTTTCACCAACACGCCTGGAGTATGCATCGGGTTCATCCCTTCAAAACGCTTGATGATCACATTGCCTGTCTCGAGCTCATAAGCTCCTTTCACTTCCTCCTCAGTCATATCTGCAGTGCAGGGGATGGCTTCATGGAAGTAGTCGGCATGTGTTGTGCCGATGTTTGGAATGTCAAGACCTGCCTGGCTCCAGCCAGTTGCAAATGTGGAGTGGGTATGCACAACGCCTCCAACTTCCGGCCATGCACGATAGATGGCCAAATGGGTCGGGGTGTCGCTTGATGGCTTCAGCTGACCCTCTACTACATTGCCTTGAAGGTCTACCACTACCATATCTTCAGGCTTCATTACATCGTAGTCAACGCCGCTCGGCTTGATTACTACAAGTCCCTTTTCGCGGTCGATTCCAGATACGTTTCCCCATGTGAAGATCACTAATCCGTGCTTCACAAGGTCCATATTAGCCTTATATACTTCTTCTTTAAGTTTTTCAAGCATAACTTTAATCTTTAGTCTTTATTCTTTGATCTTTAGCCGATAGAGCGTCGCTCCTCGCTTGGAATTGCTCTTGTCGATCTTATCGGTCTTTTCAAGAGTATTGCTTTCCATGATCCTTTTCCGGAAATTCCTCTTGTCAAGTTTCTCTCCAAGAATTGCCTCATATACAGCTTGCAGCTGACTTAAGGTGAATAACTCCGGTAGAAATTGGAACACCAACGGTTTTCTATGCACCTGTTGTCTCAGGTTTTCCAATGCTTTAGCCACTATCTGCGGATGGTCGAAAAAGAGTTCCGGCATCTCGTCGAGTGGTATCCAATGTGCATCGTTATCTGTGACACGTTGATGGTCTTGGTCATCGAAATTCATCAGAGCGCAATAAGCAACTGAAATTACCCTTGCTCCCGGATCTCGGTCCAGTTCTCCAAAAGTCCCTACCTGATCCATATATACATTTTCAAGACCTGTAAGTTGGAAGAGGACCCTTTGGGCAGCATCATCAAGCGATTCCCCCTCCTTGACGAATCCGCCCATTAGCGACCATTTGTTTTGGCCTGGCATCATCCGCCGCTTTATAAGTAGAATATTGAGCTTTCCCTCATGGAGACCGAAAATCACGCAGTCTACACTTACGTAGTGCCTGTCGTGTTCACTATAGTAATTCATGATTTAAGTTTCGCAAGCTCAACTTAAGGTTTATGAGTTAAAGGTTTATAGGGTTATAGTAGTATCGGTAAAGATGCTCTATGAATAAATACTTTCAGATTATTCTTATAACCCTATAACCTAATAACCTATAAACTTCAACTTTCGCTTGCGAAAGTTGAATTCATTAATTACCAGAAATACCAATAGAATGCTGCTGTAATTGCAAGGATGATGCAAGAGTGGATTACATCCCACTTGTTCCAGCTTGCACGTGTCACTGCACGCTGCTCCGGAGTAGAGGTGCCGAATACTAAGCCCTTGATCTTTTCTTCTTCAGGAGCTGGAGTAAACATGCTGACCACGAAGATCACAGCAAGGCAGAAGACGAGCATCCAGCCGCAGAAGAAGAGCCAGTTGGTATCGAAGAAGAGCCACTGGAACCATGAGTGGTCGGCTTCTGGAGTTGCTGGCATGTTGCTGTAGATCACTTTCGCTGCAAGACGGGTGATACCTACTACAAGACCTGCGATAAGGCCCCACATGCCACCCTTGGCGGTTGCTCGCTTCCAAGTGACACCCAAGAGGAAGGCTGCTGCAATACCCGGAGCAAGCACTGACTGAACGTCTTGCAAATAGAGATACAGCACATCACCCACTGAACGCATGACAGGAATCCAGAGAATGCCGAGGATCACAATCACTACTGTTGCTGCCTGGCCAATTTTCACGAGTTTCTTCGGATCGGTCTTTGGCTTAAAGCGCTGATAGAAGTCGATGGTGAAGAGGGCTGCTGATGAGTTGAAGAGTGATGCCAATGATGACATGAGGGCTGCAAGGATACCGCAGACGATAAGACCCTTCACACCTGCAGGCAGAAGTTTTGCCACGAGAGTCGGGAATGCTGCGTCAGAGTTTGGCAAGCCTTCCGGAGTCAGAGGAAGGAAAGATCCGGTCTGCTGGTGAAGTGCAAATGCTATCATACCGGGGATAAGGAAGAGGAAAACAGGGAGAAGCTTCAGGTAAGCTCCGAAGATTGTACCACGGCGAGCCTGCTTCTCATCACGGCCAGAAAGAACGCGCTGTACGATGAACTGGTCGGTACACCAGTACCA
>DAAK01000204.1:0-155 GCA_001701075.1 Bacteroidales bacterium GP3
GTCATGAATGAGCCATGCGCCTTGATTTCATTGAGATATGGAATCACATCGTAGACGTTGGAGCCCGGAATATCGGATGCGCTCCGGATCAGGGAGAGCATCTCGGAGGTCTGGCGAAGGAGGCGCAGGACGGTATCGAAGTCGGAGGAGAAGGA
>DAAK01000204.1:219-8284 GCA_001701075.1 Bacteroidales bacterium GP3
TGTCATCGTTGTCCGTTGTCATCGTTGTCGGCGTTGTCATCGTTGTCATCGTTGTCATCGTTGTCAAGGAAGGAGGGAGGGAGCATAGCGAAGGGTGGGATCATGCCGCGCGGGAATGACACCACCCTTGTATCCACAAATTCCTATCACAAATACGGGAAAGAGGAAAATTTGGAAACAAAACAGGGAAGCTTAAGCTTTCTTTTTGTTTTCCTCTTCGAGGATTTTGACGGCCATATCATAGATGGTAGTGTCGTCAAGCACCACGATTCCTCCGTCGGGACCTGGTTCGATGTGCATACCGATGTTCTTACCGAACTCATAGTTAACACCTCCGAAATAGTTGCGGACGGTCTGTACAGTGAGATTAAGTTCGTCGGCGATGCGGCGAGTGGCTCCGTCGGGCAGACTGTCTTTGAGTCTGCGAAGTTCGTTGAATGTGATGGTTTTGCTCATACTATTAGTATTTGAGGTTGTTTATATTCATTTTGAGTTTCAAATTTACACATAATTTTTGAGAAAACATAATTTTTTTCTTGTAAAAAAATGTGTTTTATAACATAAAAATATGCAACGATGGGTAAATCAATAGATTAAGAGGTATATATTTTTTTAACCACAAGGCGCCTCTCCGAGGCTTCAGAGCTTTTGATTTGTAAACCCCAGACTGAAGTCCGGGGTATTAGCATAATTGTCAGGTCTCCGACCTGACAGGGAGTTTGATAATTTATGGGAATGGGTATTGAAATATCGGAGGAAATAATGAGATCAGATGATGGCGAGGTCGGAGGCGCGGAGCCAGCCTTCGATGTCGGAGTTGAGGCGGACCTTGTACCATGTCGGCCGTCCTTGCACGTCAGTCTCCTCTGCTATGATATCGAAACGAGTGCCTTGACAGAGTTGGCTGCTTGCCGGTTTTGCATCAGAAGATGGCTCGATGAGGAGTTCTGTCTTATATGCCATAAGCACAGCCCTATCGTGGGAATCATAATAAGAAGCACTCATAAAGGCAAAGATTACAAACATAACACATGCGAAGAACATAACAATGCCTCCGAAGAAACCTGCTTTTCTCAATCTGACGTCGCTGCAGAAAAGATATACAGCCACGGCACCTAAAACAAGGATGAATAATATCGCCGACAATATTGCCCAAAGATTTGGAGCTACATCAGCGCAAATAATACGATTGACCGACTGGAAGAAAGTTTCCGGATCAGGAGCGACACTGGTCTTCTTACCGCGCAATTCGGCACGGTTGGAATCCTCAACTTTTGATGCGAAATAATTGAGATTGTTTTTTATCTCCTTATTCGATGGGTCGAGGCGGTTTGCCCTTGAGTAATAAAGCATAGCATTGCCATAGTCGCCGGCCTGAGCAAAGGAGTTGGCAATGTTGAAAAGGAGTTCCGGGGAATCTCCGTCAACCTTGGCAATTGCCAGATATGCATCGGCTGCCTGTCGGTAGTCGCCGCTTTCATAGAGGGAAGCTGCCATATCCATTGAGGGAGTGTTAACAGCAGATGCAGATAAGGAGACGAGAAGGAAGAGGATGAGAGATATGATGGATTTTGAGGTCATATTGGAGTTATGGTGGGTAAGTTTGGAATCTTCGAGGGCGTTGATCACGTCGGTGCCACGGTCGTAGACGTGCTTAAGCTCATCTTCACCGGAACCGGGAGCGTATTTAGCAAACTCGCAGTCGTCGAGCACACTCACCAAGTTATTGACAGACTCTTCTGAAGCCCCCGCCTCAGATAGACGTTGAGCTACATTCTGACGATTTAGCTCAGAGGTAGGGATATTAAGTTTTGCGCTTACATAGCCCCAGAGAGCCACGAGCATCTCATCGTAGAAGCGTTCCCTGTCGCCCGACTTCATGCAAGCAGCAGCCTTCTTCAGACGCTTTGCAGCCACCTTACCGGCCTTACGCATACGGGTGCCTACGATGTCGGCTGCACTCTTAAGATGACGGCGATAGATAAAGATAATAATACCCAAAGCCAGAGCCGGGATGAGGAACCAAAGCCAATAACCGAATGTATATACGTATGCCACTCTCTCCTTGTGGAGACTCCCTACAGGCAAAAGTTTATCATCAAACTTGAGTCTATTTTTAGTCTGAGATTTTTCAGAAAGGGCACCCTTGTCGACTTCCACAGTATAACCTTTGGCAACCGACTTCTCATACTTACCTGTAGAGGGATCGAAATATACCAAAGATACTTCTGGAATCTGATACTGTCCAAGTTCAAGAGGAGTGAAAGAATAATCGAACTTAACAGTTCCTGACACCGACATACCTTTAGCAGCGGCCTCAACATCGGCAGTTGGGGAGAAGACTTCGAGTTGCTTCGGATATAACGCATTCAAATCGGGAAGCTTCACATACTTAAGATTACCACTACCTTTCACTTCATATACAATCGAGGCAGGCTGATTTGTCTTAAGAGATGCGGATGGAAGAGAGGAAGAAATGGAGAACTTACCCACACCACCTGAGAAATCAGCAGGCTGAGGAGTGGGGAGAGCCTTAACGTCGATCACAAGATCGTTTGGAGTCACATTCAGCTGAATAGGACGGCGGACAGTGAGCATACGGAAATAAGGATCGTCGTAATACTCCTGCTCGTCGGTACTAACGGTATAAGTATTACCCTTGACAGTAAGCTTACCTGTCATCTGCGGGAAGATAATATAGCGGGCAATGATGGCAGTAGCATATTCCTGACCATTATAATTCTCATAATGGAGAGACTTGGACGTTTCATCAGATTCCTCGACAACGAAACCATCAAATTTTGGAGCCTCAGTGGCACCAATAAACTTGATAGGTGCATAAGAGGAATAAAGCTTAACTGTATACACCAAAGCCTCCTGCTCATAGGCAGTAGATTTGGAAACAGAGGCCTTCAAGAACAATTTCTCATTGCCTTTGCCAATAAATTTAGGTCCTTGATTCTGATCATCGGGATCTTGCGAATATGCACCTTGATTAGAAGATTGTTGGTGTTGCTGCTGCCGCTGCTTAAGCTTCGAAAGGCTGCCAGAGCCGGCCTTCACAATAGTGTAAGAAGCCTTATTGCTGCTCACGCCATCTACAGAGAATGGACCTATAGAATAGGAACCCTCCTTAGAAGCAGCGCAAGTGGCCACATAAGTACGGGAACTGGAACGGGTCACCTTACCATTTACACTTGACATTGAGGATGACTGGCTACTTAGAGTGAAATACTTCACCACTGCGCCCGGGACATCGGGAGCTGAAGGATCGCCGTCGATATTATCAAGCTTCATGTAAACATAGAACTGCTCCCCTACCTCAATGTCGTCGCCACCGGTCTGCGTAGAGACAGACAACTGGAACCTACCAGCGGCAGCGGCAGGCAATGACATTGCAAGCAGCAACAAAATGAAAATGTATCTTCTAAATTGGGTCATAAACTAAATAATTGAGAATTGAGAACTGAGAAAAAAATCTCAACTATAAATCGCCTCTCCGAGGCTACAGAATTTTTGTTTGGACTACCCCAGACTGAAGTCTGGGGTTTTGGAATGGAGATCAGGTCTCCGACCTGATTTCGCTTCATCACAATGACCAATTGTCTTGACCAAATCGGCAGATATTGGAGATATTAGATTTGGGAAGTTACCAGCGTTTGGTGTTCTTGCCGCGGGCGGTAGCTTCCTGGCCGTTGTTGGATTTATTGACACGAGCACGAGTCTGATTTTCCTTATTCTCCATAGCCTTCAGGATTTGCTCAGCAGATTGAGGATTGATCTCGGGTTGCTGTTGCTGCTGCTGTTGCTGCTGATCCTGATTTTGCTGTTGGTCTTGATTCTGGTCTTTGTTCTGATCCTGATTTTGGTCTTGGTTTTGATCCTGATTCTGATCTTGATCTTGATTCTGGTCCTTGTTCTGATCCTGATTCTGATCTTGATCTTGATTCTGGAGTTTCTTCTGAGCTATCCGAAGGTTTCGACGGGTTTTCTCATCTTCGGGACGGATACGAAGAGACTGCTTATACATCTGGACAGCCTGAGCATAGTCTTCAGAATTAAATGCTATATTGCCAAGATTATAGAGAGCATCAGCTGCGAGATTCGGTTTTTCCTTCGACACCTGTGCGATAGCCTGCATAGCCTCGGCGCCAGCTTTCACGAGCTGCTGCTTGAGGGAATCAGACTGGGCGGCATTGGCCCTTCTGATGTATGTAAGGCCAAGATTATAAAGAGCCTCCTTGGATTCCGGCTCCAATTTCAGAGCCTGCTGATATTTCTCGCCTGCTTCCAGATAATGGCCATCACGGAAAAGCTCATTACCTTGGGTGACGAGCCGACGCTCCTTACGATTGGTGGTGGCAGAAGCATCAAATGCACAGGCTGCAGAAATAGCGAGAAGCACAACTACGGCAGTCTCCTTCTTGAAGAACGTAATCTTATCGAGCCAACGGATCTTACGATCGAGGATAAAGATATCAATAATGAGAAGGATAAGGGCAATCCAGCCGAAGATAGTGAAGAGCTCATCGTGGACGGCATATGCATTAGTCTCAAGAGCGGACTTCTTAACGGTATCCATTTGTTTTTCAAGTTCGTTAAGAGCATCCGGATTTGAAGCATTTACATATATGCCGTCTCCGGCGCCGGCAATCCTTGCAGCAAGGTTCTCGTCGAGAGCAGTCTCAACAGGCATACCGGTTTCAGGATTGATCATAGGGCCGGATGAAGTCGGGATTCGGACTGGAGTCGGCGAACCAACACCGACCACATTAAGCTGAATATGATTTTTCTTAGCCTGACGGGCAGCCTCCACTGCTCCAGCTTCATCATCGAGTTCCTCGGCATCTGTAATAAGCACAATAGACTTACCGATATTCTCATCAGCACTAAATGACTTCACAGCCCTATCTATAGCGGCCCCAATATTGGTGCCTTGATTATCGTATTGGGTAGGATCGATAGAATTAAGGAAGAGTTTAGCTGAAACATAATCACTTGTGACTGGGATTAAAGTATACGCATCCTCAGCATAGACTATCAGACCTACACGGTCATTATCAAGACGATTAATAAGCTTTTCGAGCACCAGTTTAGCAGCACGCATCCTTGAAGTGCCTGAATTGTCGGAAGTAGAGGAAGCGAGCATCGAATTGGAAACATCGACTGCAATCACCACTTCTATACCTTCCTTTTCAGACTTGGAAGAATGCACACCACCCCAAGGACGGCATAATGCCAAGGCAAGAAAAGCCAAAGCCAAGACCTCAAGAGTAATTTTCAATGGAGGCTTATATTTAGAGACCTCGGGCATCAAATCTTTAATAGACTCAGGATTCCCGAACTTAGCAAGTTTCTTTTTCCTTGCATAGCGCGCAAGAAAATAGAGCAATACCACAACCGGCACTGCCAACAAGAGAACAAGTAAAGCTGGATATGCAAACGTAAACATTACGGTATTCTTCTAATGATTGTGTAACGAAGCAAAAGTGAAAGGGCAAGAGCTGCAAAAGCAAGCCAAAGCCATGGCATGAATTCCTCCTGAGTGAGAGTTACGGAATTTACATCAATGCTTGACTTCTCGAGAGAATCAATCTCGTCAAAGACCTGCTTCAGCATACGCTCATCTTTCGCGCGGAAATATTTTCCACCAGTCATCTTTGCCATATTCTTGAGCAGGGGCTCGTCGATTTTAGTCTCGAGCGTTGTTGAAGAGAAGCCATATGGGTCAGCAATCTGCATCTTTCCATTCGTACCGACACCAATAGTATAGATCTTTATCCCCTTCTGCTTGGCTATCTGAGCGGCTGTCACAGGAGGCACATCGCCTGCATTGTTGCTACCATCGGTCAGCAAGATAATGCTCTTCGACTTCGCCTTTCCTTGCGAAATACGATTGATAGCGCTTGTGAGGCCATCACCAATGGCTGTGCCATCATTAAGATCGCCCATATCCACATTGGCTATGGCATTGATAAGGGCAGCGCGATCATTGGTCAGCGGCATAAGAGAGAGCGATTCGCCGGCAAATACCACCAGACCCATATTGTCGTTTGGCCTTGAGTTGACAAACTGAGTGGCAACATCCTTAGCAGCGACAAAACGATTAGGCTTGAAGTCGGTAGCCGACATAGAGCCTGAAATGTCCATTGCAAGAATGATATCAGTGCCGAGGACACGTGAATTCTTCAGATTATCATGAGTCTGCGGACGGGCAAGAGCCACAATAATGGCTGCAATACAGAGAAGCCGCAAAGCGAAGCACAAATGTATGATCCATACCTTCCATGAATTTCCAAACCGGATGAAAGGCTGAAGGGAAGAAATCCCCAAAGAGGGATTAGCACTGCGATGCTTGATTACATACCATACGATAAGAGGAATCAATATGAGAAGCAGCCAAAGCATTCCAGGATGAAGAAATTTCATCGGTCACCTCCTTTCTTTGTGGAGTTGTCAGTTGTCAGTTGTGAAGTTGTCGGTGAGTCGGGGTTGGAAGGAGCAGGCTCAACGGGAACGGTTTCCTTCACAAAATTGACGGCATTATCAAAAGCCTCAACATTATCGGCAGGGAGAGGACGCACCTTTGCAAACTTCACAAAGTCGGCAACATCAAGAATTTTGCGGACATATGCACGCTTATCGCTCACATCAGCCTGATCAGCCAAAGTCTGCATAATCTGACGGGAAGTCATCTCCATTGCATTGATGCCAAAACGCTGGAAGAGATAATCGCGAAGGATATCGGTCAAATCGGTAAAGTATTCCTTTTCCATACCGTTCTCCCAAAGACTCTTTGCTTTCAAAGCATCCAGACGTTGCAAAGCGACAGTCCATGGCTTGGGTTGAGGTTTCTCGGGAAGAGTAATAAACTTGCCGGTCTTGCGATACTTACGGCCGAAATAGATTGCTGCAGCGATTGCGACAATCAGGAGCAACCACATCCACCAAAGATCGTAGAGCCAATCGGGCATCCAATCCCAGAAAGAACGATCAGAAGGATCAGTGATATCCTGATAATCAGAGATAGCATCATTTTCTCCAACCTTGACAGGGACAACAGTCAGATCAACTTGATTAGATGCGACAGAATCTGTAGCAGATATATAAATGAAAGGTGGGAGCTGATAGAAACCGGAGTCGAAAACCTGAACAGGAACGACGAGACGCTCCGTGATACGTGAGCCCTCACGCTTGACAGTATCCATACGAGGCATACCGAGTTCAATGGTATCACCCATAAGGGTAACGAATCCTCCAGGCCCCATCTTATTGAAAAGAGGGAACACACCTTGGCGATCAGCGTCACGCTCCACAAAGAGCCTTAGGGTATCTATCCTTCCCATCAAGATAGATGCAGAGTCGAGAGAAGCTGTCACTTTCACATCAGCAAACGACGAGAAGTGACAGGCCACCGCTACTACAAATATAGTCAAATATTTACAAATAGACTGAATCATAATGATCAATATTATTCATCCACGTCTACGGAAAAGACCAATAAGAGCCTTGACGTAGTCTTCATCAGTGGCTACAGATACAGAATCCACGCCACAACGGGCAGTAGTAGATGAAAAGTTCTGCTGACGTTCATACCACGCCTTGTCGTAAGCCTTTCGCACGCTTTTAGAGGAAGTATCAAGCCAAATATCCTTGCCAGTCTCCAAGTCGTGAAGACGAACGAGACCGACGTCAGGCATCTTTGCATCACGTTTATCATTCAGAACAATGATAAGGTTGGTGTGATTTTCTTTAGCGATAAGGTGGAAAAATTCATTCCTCCCCAGAAAGGTAAAAAGCATATACTTTTCATCATTCGGGAGATTATTGATTTCAAACCGGAACATCGTGGCACTGATCTCAACGCGCCACTCGTCTTCATGACCAACGCATTGAAAAAACGTTGTTCAGCTTTCGTGCTCAGCGATTTCATTGACTCGCATGATTACTACAAGTCTCTCTCCATTGCCAATCATAAGCACGATGTGGCTGCAATCCAGGTCTATGATAAACGTGATGCAAAGATGCCTGATGTAGGTCTCGTTCGTCTTCACGACTTGGAGAC
>DAAK01000040.1 GCA_001701075.1 Bacteroidales bacterium GP3
TATAGTTCCTCAAGCATCAGGTTGGTAGGTAGGAACCGTGAATTCCCTCTGAATGCATTATATTGTATCACCATCTTATCCGCTGGAAGTGTGTTGGCGGCAGCATCCACATTAAATTCAGCACGATCATAATAGCTGCTGAAATCTTCGGTGTGAGCATTAAGGATACTTTCCCAATCCTTAGATGCTGCAACATTGACGTCATTCTCTACACGAGAATACATTGCGTCAACGTCACCTATATAATTTGCCGAATGAATGTCATAGTTGGTTTCAGCCCCGAGTATAAGAAGAAGTTCATCGGCATCCTTCACTTCTATGCAGTCATCGAGCGTCGTCATTGTGCCTCCTTTTGGTACAGCTTTAAGCATAGCCTTGAAACTAATCAAATCAAGAAGTCCGGACATTTCTATGGTTCCGTCTTTATATATTGGACAGAGAATACCTTGCTTGATTCCATTAAAGAAGCGTACCCGGAGATTTATTTTCCCTGCTTCAGAGGCCGTATAATGCATAGCTATCACATTATCGGGGTAGCTCGCTATATATTCGCGTGTATAATCTACTTTTCCATCAGGAGATGAGAAGTAGACGTTTGCTTTTCCTTCTGTCAAATCAAGATTGCGGACATATGATCTGATGGCATTATCATTTGAATCTCCAAATAAATCGGAAATTTCTTCTACGTAGACATCTCCGAAGTTCATATAGTTGCCGCGTGAAGTAGTGCTACCATTCCATAGCGACTTGTCATTGAACTGGATATGATCTTGTGCAACTCCTCCAAACACCATCGCACCCAAACGTCCATTGCCGAGTGGCAAAGCGTATTCCATCCATTGGTCGCCTGACATTGTTGATGCAGCCGGCTCAGTAAACCAAATTGTATGGCGATGCTCAGGAGTATAATTCTCTTTTGGTTGGAATGAATATTCTTTAATTTTAGTATATACTGGCACATTTGGAAGGTTTTCTTCTTCTAAGAAAGTGACAGCATTGTTGCTCGCTCCTGGCGACGAAAGTGCTATATTGACAGCCGGACCGGTCTTATACCATTGATGCCAATGGTTGTTTCCTTCTGTTCCTTCATTATATTCAATTTCCCAACTGTCGCTATAGGCAGCATTGTCACAAGCCTTGAGACTGAACTTTGATGCGTTTGCGATATCATCTGTAGCATTTACATACGATTTCATCACAACGTATTCCCCAAAGCGCTTGTTGACAATAATGAATTCATCGGCTGTTCCCACAAATTTCCATAATTGTGCCGGTTTGGTGGCATCAGCTATTGCGGTCACGGCATTCATGTTCTTACCTTGGTTGGAAAGAACTGCATCTCCAGCCGAGAAAACAATATAATACCAATGCTCCTCAGAATCATTACTGAATTTGGGTTCAACCCGCGCAGATAATGAGGGAAATGCAAACAGAGTCAGTAAGATTCCTGCTATAAAGTTTCGAATGTTCATTGTAATACTGAGATTGGGTTGAAAGTATTAGAGGCGCACAGCCAAAGGGCTGCACGCCTCTTTTATAGAGATTTATTATATTAGCGGATTACTCTCTTAGCAAGACGATTACCTTCACGAACAATGTAGATGCCCTTTTCTGGGTTAGCTACACGTACACCCTGAAGGTTGTAGTATTCGATAGGAGCATTTTCATCGAGGCTTACGCTTTCAACGCCAGTTGCGTCATATCCTTCATATTCCGGATCCCAGTATTCAAGACGGAAGTTAAATACGGGGTTAGCGTAGTTGTTCTGGTTGATGTCCTTGTGGTAGCCTACAGTGAAAGTGTTCTTTTCACCTGTGAATTCGAGTTCTGCATAGTTCTGATAGAGGTCTGGGTGAGATACGAAGAATGCTGCTACCTCACGCATGTGACCTGATTCAAACCATCCCGGAGTAGTGCGGTCGATAGAAAGAACCCATTTCCATTCGCCATTGGCCATTCTGTAGTTCTGAACTTCTGGATACTCATCAAGATCCTCATCGAAAAGATTCTTGATCTTAGTTTCATTTGCGTATGGAGCTTCATGGTAGACGCCATTTTCGTCAGTCCAAGGTTCAAGCCATACATTGAGTTTAGTGTTGGGATCAAGAGTACCGATATTCTGCTTTTCACCTTCATTGATGTAAACGTAAGCTTCAAGAGTCTCTACAGGAAGAACTGGGTCAGAAACTTCACCGCTCTCGCGTACAGCACCCTGAGGATAGAGAGTGTCGCCATCTTTATAACGGTCGTAAGCAGATCTGCCCTCAACCTCGATAAATGCACCCTTCATAGGAATGAAGTAGCCGGGGTGAGCGCCAAGGAAGTGCTGGTTGAACGACTGGATAGCCACGCGGTATTTACCAGCAGGCATATCAGTAAGAGTCTGGCTGTGGTTGTAGACAGATGCATTAGTCTTTGAGAATACGCAACCATTCTGAAGGCCACGGCCCTTGTTGCCATTGTCAACGTTAGTAACGTCCCAGCCGCCATCACGGTCGCAATCCGGGAAAATACCATCAGCTGCAAGAGCTACCTCACCGTTAGGACCGGTCAGCTTAAAGTTGCTGAATGCGCACCATTCGCCATCATTATCACCGGAGATTGTGCCGCCTTCTTCGTCAGAACGCCAAGTGTCCTGTACGAGCTGACCCTCGTTGTTACCAAGATATTTGAAACCGATCACCAAGTCACCACCAGGGTGCTGTGCTGTCACTGAGCAAGCGTAATGTCCTGCTTTGAAATCGTTGCTTGCTTCTTCAAGGCTGTTAGGAACAAGACCCCAGTTGTAATCTGCACCGCTGAAAAGGTTATCCTTAGTCACACCTTCCTTGTCGAAAAGTGATTTCACCTGAGCCTCTGTATCATTGATGAATACGAATGCATTGTTTGTCTCCTTGCCTTCGCTATGCAACTTAGCTGCATAAGGAGCATTACCATTACGGTAGAATGCATTGGCAGTAAGAGTGTACTCACCAGCGGGGAGGTCGCTTACTACCTGGTAAACCATACCTGCGCCTGGATAGAACTCACCAACGCCCCATCCTGAACCTGTAAGCATGCCGCTCCAGCCGTCTACTTGTGAAACGTTCTTCAGATAGTGATTGACATTACGCCAGCCACCCTTAGCATCAGCCTGAACCGGGCTGAGCATAGCTGCTGCTCCAAGAAGGAGAGCTGCAGAAATGAAGTAATTTTTCTTCATGTCTTTTGTTGTTAGTTAGTTAATTATTATGTTTTAAGATTCTGTGTTGTCGGAGTCGCCAATGAAGGCGACTCCGTGTTGTTCATATTATATCAATAGCCGGGATTCTGATTCCAGTGGGTGTGTGTGCCCATTGTGCCAAGGCTAAGAGGGAAAAGACGCAGATTCTTATTGGTCTTAGCCTCTGGGTTTGCCACATGCTTATAGCCCCAGTCATCCTCAAACATTCCGTT
>DAAK01000120.1 GCA_001701075.1 Bacteroidales bacterium GP3
CAGTATTGTGGTGTCTACGGCAGTTCAAGCGTGCAGAGCGACTTCGGCTGGCCAGCATCAATGCTTTTGATGGATGCAAGAACAGCAGATATGCCCTCAACGACCTCAGGCTACAACTGGTTCAGCGAAGGTCTGGATTACAGCGACAAGAACGCCACTAACAGATCCACCGGTTATATGTGGGGCACAAACTACAACATGATTTATTCATGTAACTCAGTGCTCAAGAGCATAGACCCGGAGACAACCAATCCAACCCTTCAGTATTTCATGGCACAGGCACTGGGATATCGCGCATGGGCATATTTCAACCTTGCCCAGATGTATCAGTTCACCTATGTGGGCAATCAGGACAAACCTTGTGTGCCACTCATCACAGAACAGAACAGCGACCAGGCAGCCGTCGATGGTGCACCCCGTGCAACAGTTGAGGAAATCTACACACAGATTCTCAGCGACATCAACAAGACCATCGAATTGCTTAAGGCCACTGGCCACATCAAACCAGCAGACCGTCTCGGCAAGCAGTTCATGACAGCTTCTACAGCCACCGGTATCCGCGCACGTATCAACCTCGTGATGAACAAATGGAGCGAAGCAGCAGAAGATGCAAAATATGTAATTGACAATAGTGGATGCGTACCTTATTCAATAGCAGACGTCTCCCGTCCATCCTTCTGGGATGCTTCTGACTCTTCATGGCTCTTCGCTATCGACATTGAGTCGGGTGAGGTAGGTAACCTTCACTGCTGGCCAGGTCACTTCGTAACGTTCTACCCCGGCGGTTATGCACAAGTAGGTGTATTCAGAATGGTCAACAAGGCCCTCTTCGAATCAATTCCTGCAACGGACGTCCGCAAGGGCTGGTGGTGTGATGCAAACGGTGAAAGCCCTAATGTTGATGCAGCCCACGCAAATGTACTCTATAGCTATTTTGAGACCAAAGAGGAAGCAGCATACGTCAATGTCAAGTTTGACTCATATCAGAGCATGTTCTCCGGTATTTGCTACCTCAACGACATCCCATTGATGCGTATCGAGGAAATGTATTATACCTATGCTGAAGCAACAGCCATGGCAGGCGGCGACGGTGCTTCTATTCTCAATAATTTCGTCAAGACATATCGAGACCCCAGCTACAACTTCACCGGGAGTGGAGCAGCCGTACAGGATGAATGCTGGCACCAGCGTCGTATTGAGCTCTGGGGCGAAGGTCTTGCTTACTATGACATCCAGCGTCTGAAGAAATCTATGAACCGCGTAGGTGGTGGATTTGAGCCGACTGTATGCTTCGACATCCCGGCTGACAGCCCTCTGCGTATCTATCTTATCCCACAGACCGAGATGCAGGCTAACCCGGCAATCGGAGCCAACAATGAAGAGGGTCCGATTCCTACTCCTATCGTAGAGTAATAATTAAAAAATAAGATTGAAATGAATATATTAAAGAAAATATCAACTGCTGCATCGATTATAGCGGTAGCCGTTATGACTTCCTGCTCCGACAAGGGTTATTGGGAAGAGGCTCCGCTTGAAGATGGCTACTCCTTCCAGAGCTCACAATATTCAGAGACTCTCGGTCCTGGTGCAAATGAGATTGTAATTCCAATCGACCGCACCAACAATACAGGAGAGCAGACCGTGAACATCACATTCACTCCCGGCAAGGACTGCCCTGCCGACATAACAGTGCCGAGCCAAGTTACATTTGCTGCCGGAAGCAATGTTGCGAATATCGTGATTAATATCGCAAATGCGACACCTCCTTTCACATATTCAGGCACATTGGAATTCTCCGGTACTCCGAGCTATGCAGCCACATCAGCAATCAAATTCTCCTGCCCAGTAGATTACACATGGCAAAGCCTCGGACAAGGAAGCTTCTTGGATGCATGGGTAATGGATAATGCCGAAGAACCTTATTCCGTTGAGATTCTGAAAGCGGAAGGTTTCGAACGTTATCGCGTCCTCACTCCCTACAAGGAGTACTACACCACAATAGGCCCTGCCTCATGGGAAAATTGGATTGACTCCACAGGTCCTGACTATATTGAATTCTGGGAGAATGAAGCTGGTACCCTTTCATTTAATTCTTATGCAACTGGATTGAATTATGAGGGCGTTAAAGGCCAAGGCATAGGTGCTTACAGCTGGACAGCATTCGGTGAAGGCAGTGGCTACACTGGAGAAACAGACATCTGGTATGCACCTGGATTTGCTGTTCTCTCACCGGTTTACTACATTCCGGGCTTAGGCGGATTCGGCCAGGCGCAGTATGCAGTTCAGATTGAACTTCCTTAAATAGGCAGCAATCTAATTCGTAAATATAATCCTCGGGGAGAGCTGGCCGTGATGGCTCCGCTCTCCCTTATTTTTATATACAATTTTTTAGTTAAACTTTGTTAAATAATGGAATTGTCAAAATTATTTTGTATTTTTTGCATCTGCACTCTAACAGTCTGCTGTTGAGAGCATAGGAAAAAGCAATATATATAGCATTATACGGTATATATGTATAAATTTTAATAAATTTATGACAAATTGTTAAAAAATTTCCTTATTCCTTTTAAATTCCAAATGGAATGAATAAAAAGAACCTGATTTAAGAATAATATTAAAACCTAACATACCAATTGATGCAAACTGTAAAAAAGACTATGAAATGCCTTGTGGCATCGGGCTATAGACAATTGATGCTCCTGGCGTTTGTGCTAAGCGGCCTTGCGATGCAGGCAGCGATTGTCAAAGGCACAGTTACCGATGAGGCGGGAGAGCCTCTGATCGGTGCAACAGTCATAGTAGCGGGCACGAACAACGGCACAGCAACCGACTATGACGGCAACTTCTCCATAGACGTGGAGCAGGGAAAGGCCTGAAGATATCTTATGTAGGGTATCTTTCACAGGATGTGAAAGTAAAAGGCAACGACCTGAAAATCACCCTCAAGGAAGACAATGCGCTTCTGGATGAAGTAGTAGTGATCGGCTATGGCACAATGAAGAAGAAAGACCTTACCGGATCTATCACTACAGTAAATTCAAAGGATCTCAACGTCGGATCATATACCGATCCTGGCCAGCTGCTTCAGGGTAAAGTCCCCGGTCTGGTAGTAGTGCAGAACTCCGACCCTAACGGCGGTGTGAATTCACTTACACTTCGCGGAGCATCCACTCTTAATGGAGCTACAGAACCTCTGTATGTAGTAGACGGAATACCTGGAGTCAATCTCAACCTTATCCCACCGGGCGACATCGAGAGCATTGACGTTCTGCGCGACGCTTCAGCAACAGCGATCTATGGTTCGAAAGCGGCCAACGGCGTCATCATAGTGACTACCAAGCGCGGTGCAGATGGTCCGGCACGTGTGACCTACCAGGGTTACGTATCATGGGAAAAAGTTGCCAACGACCATAAGATGATGACAGCCGACGAGCTGCGTTCTTTCGCTACAGAACTTGGAGTGACACCGAAGGGCGATGAAGGAGCAAGCACCAACTGGCAGGATGAAGTGATGCGCACAGGTTTCGCACACAATCACAACCTTTCTATCAGTGGCGGAGGCAAGTCAGTGAATTATAATGCATCAGTCAATTATATAGAACGCGATGGTATCATCAGAGGTGCCGGCAATAATCTTTTCACTGCACGTGCATATGTAGAAGGAAAGACCCTCAAGGATCATCTTCTTCTTGCCGTCGGAGTCAATGGCAATGTCCGCAATGAATGGGGCGTGCCACGTGGCGGTTTAGGCGCATCTGTATATCAGATGATGTATCAATATTCTCCACTCGCTCCTATCTATAATGAAGACGGGACATACTACAGCAACTCTAACTTCATCTCACAGAGCTACAACCCCGTTGCACTGATAACTGAAGATACAAGCCGCCGCACATTGAAACGTTTCCAGGTGACCGGTAAGGCTCAGCTTAAGATCATAGAAGGCCTATATCTCAACGGAAACTTCTCATATCAGACCACAAGCGATGACTACAGAGGGTATACAACCCACGATTCTCCTACGAGCAAAGCATACGAAGGAAAAGTAGACCGCAGCTATGGCACTGACTATAAGAAGCTGATGGAAATCTATGCTAACTACGACAAGGAGTTTAAGGATATCCACAAGCTTGCCCTTATGGCCGGCTACTCTTGGGAACAGGAAGATTACGGCGACGGCTTCAGCGCCTGGGCATACGGATATTACAACGACGACCTGAAATGGAACAATATCGGCGCTGCAATGAATGTACGTGAAGATGCAGTAGGAGGCCACGGAGCCCTTACAAAAAGAATGATCTCATTCTACGGCCGTGCCAACTACTCTCTTATGAGCCGCTATCTTTTCCAAGCAGCTGTACGTCGAGACGGTGCTTCATCTTTCGGTGCTAACCATCGTTGGGCTACGTTCCCATCCGCTTCCGTAGCATGGCGTATCTCTGATGAAGAGTGGGCCGGAAAGCTGAAGGAAGCAGGCGACTTCAAGATCCGTGTAGGTTGGGGCCAGAGTGGTAACTCCGCCGGTTTTGATGCTTATATCTCACGCTTCTTCTATTCTTATGGCGGAAAGGTGCAGTATGGCGACAAATGGTATAAGGAAGTGCATGCAGCACGCAACGATAACCCTGATCTGCGCTGGGAGACCACATCAATGCTCAATATCGGTCTTGACTACTCATTCCTCAATGGACGTATCAACGGAACATTGGAATACTATGACAAGACGACAAAGGATATGATCTGGGGCTATACAGTTCCGACAACAATATATCCTGTAGGCAACCTGACTGCCAATGTCGGCAAGATGCGCAACCGAGGTGTCGAATTCACCTTGAATGCAGTGCCTATCCAGACACGCGACTGGAACTGGACTACATCGCTTAATTTATCTCACAACAGCAATAAGGTGGTCAGCATCTCTAATCCTGCAGCCGGATTTAATGCAGGTATTCTTGACGGCTACTACAATCCAAATCTTGACGGAGCTTCCGCTACATGTATCCAGCGTATTGAAGAAGGCCAGCCAATCGGTGTATTCTACACATTCGACTATGCAGGCATCAACGAAGATGGAAATTCATGCTTCTATGTCTACGACAAGACCCGTGAGGATTTCTGGGGCGAAAGAATGGTAGATGAGAACGGAGAATATGTGACCACGACATCACCGGAAGAAAAAGACCGTGTGAAAGTAGGATGTGCCCTTCCGTGGCTTACCATGGGATGGAACAATACCCTGACCTGGAAGAACTGGGATCTGAACTGCTTCTTCACAGGAGTATTCGGCCAGAAGATTTTCAATGAGCCTAAGGCAGCCTTCGGCTATCTTGGCAACGTATCTGCCGGAAAGAATATCCTTGCATCCGCACGCAACTATCAAAGCTGGGGCGTAAGAGAGGACGGCACAGTATATTGGGACGACAAGTCTTCATTCCCATCAAGCCGTTGGCTGGAAGATGGCTCCTATTTCAAGCTTGCCACTGTGACATTAGGCTACACATTCCGCGACTGCTTCAATGGATGGTTTGACAGTATCAGACTATATGTATCAGCAAATAACGTATTCACCATTACCAAGTATACGGGTAGAGATCCGGAAATCAATCTTGGCGGTCTTACCCCAGGCATTGATAGCCGACAGGATCATTATCCACGCGCACGCCAGATACTTGTAGGTCTTAACGTTAATTTCTAATCATTAATAAAAGTTGATTCATAAGATGAAATCATATATTAAATCTTTGATGTTGACCGGGCTGCTTGCTGGTGCAACGGCCTGTACAGACCTTGATGTTCCCATTACGGTCGACCTTGAGGAATTTCCTGATTCTGAGATAGCATCTTACGCCGAATTCAGCAAGTGCTACAATTATATCCGCAATGAAGGCTGGATGGGACGTAACTTCTGGGAAACAGTCTTTATGTCGGGCGACGAGGCTCAGGGAGTTTCGTTTGCGGGTAACTATTTTGATAATGGCCGACGAATCTATTATGCCCAGCACCGTTTCCGTCCCGACCACACTTCCGGTGGCCAGGAAGGCGACCTGATGGCCGGCATGACCATTTGCAACACTGTCATGAAGCAGTATGCAAATCCTTCCGACCCAACAGATCTCTCAACTGTAGCTCCTCTTCGCGCAATGAGAGCATTCTATATGTTCCTTTTCATGGATCTTTATGGAGATGCTCCTATTCAGGATCATGTGATTCAAGAAGGAGAACCCGATTTCCCTCGTTCTCCACGTGCCGAAGTGGCTGCCTTTATAGAGAAGGAGCTTCTTGAATGTATCCCGGATCTCAATCCTGCAAACGACATCTACACGTATGGCAATCCCAATAAGTGGATGGCTATGGCTCTTCTTGCCAAGCTATATTTGAACTGGGGAGTATATACCAACGACATCACTACTGTCGATGCCAACACCCCAAATCCGAAGCTCAATGACTGCATCAAAATCTGTGATGAAATCATCAATAGCGGCCTCTTTGAGGTTGGTGTAGGCTACCGCAAGAAATTCTTCCCTGACAATGGCCCACAAATCAAGGACTTTATCTATGCAATCCAGTTTGACCCATTGAAATTCGGCAACGGATATTGGGGAGGTTGGCAGCCAAACCGCGACTGGGACTTCCGTTCAATCGGCCTCTTCAATGAGGGAGGCACATGGGGCTGGAAGCCGGGCGAGACTCCATCCGGCACATATACAATGACACCGGAGGCCGTAGATCGTTTCTGTCTGGAAGGTGACGAAAGAAATGATATGGTAGCTGTAGGTCAGCACTATATGTATGATGCTAATTTTAACCGCACAGATATTAAGCTCACTATCGGAGGAGGACGTTTCGGCGCTACAAATGTAGTCTACACAAAGGAAATAGAATGGGAAAATGTAGATGAATATTCAGTAGGCGCAGAATCCACTTACACCAATCTGATGAAGGGTGCACGTCTTTACAAATATCCTCCATTGGAACAGGATTACGAGCTTGGACGCTGGGACAAGAAAGGTCTTCAGGGTAATGACTTCCCTGTATTCCGCTTTGCAGACATCCTGCTGACCAAAGCTGAATGTATCATTAAGGGAGGAACTGCAACCCTCGGACAGACACCTGCCGACCTCATCAATATGGTCAGGGACTGCGCCCATGCACCTCACTTTACAGGCACTCCTACCATCAAAGACCTTATGGACGAGCGCGGACGCGAATTCATTATGGAGATGTGGCGTCGCAACGACCTTATCCGCAACGGAATGTTTGAGGATGACTGGGGCTACAAGCATGTGGCTAACCCAGAGGCTAAGACCAATAAGAATCTGCGTCTTTTCCCTCTAAGTCTTGGCACAATGAGTACCCATACTCATTGGAATCAGAATCCTGGCTATTGATATAATTTGAACAATACGGAGTCGCCTTAATTGGCGACTCCGACAACACAGAATCTTAAAATATAATAATTAACTAACTAACAACAAAAGACATGAAGAAAAATTACTTCTTCTCAGCAGCCATGTTTATGGGAGCTGCTGTAATGCTCAGCCCAGTAGCAAACGCAGACGGCTGGCGCAACATGAATCATCTTCTTCCCAACGTTTCCAAAGCTACTGGCTGGAGCGGCGTAGTGACTGGTGGCAACGGCGAAAAAGGTATCGGTGAAATTTTCGCAGGTGCTGGCAAAGTTTACCAGGTGGTACGCGATCTCCCTGCAGGTGAATACACCCTTACAGCCAACGCTTTCTATCGTGACTCACAGCCTTGGGTATCAGCAGCTCGTCACTTTGATGGCGGAGAGACTAAGGATGCCTATATCTTCATCAATGATACAGAGGCTGAGGTAAAATCACTTTACGACGTTGACGGTCTGACTCGCGAAAGCCTATATAATGGCGATGAGTATGTTTGGGGATTAGTACCAAACGACCTTGATGCGGCTGCTGAAGCATTCGCTGCTGGCAACTATGTCAACACAGTGAAAGCAAACCACCCTGGTGGTGACCTCGTACTCGGTTTCGTATGCTACGGCAAGCCTAACACTCTTGTTGAGAATGCTCAAGTGACTGAAGACGACTGCAACGCATGGAGCTGCTTCTCTAATTTCAAGCTTGTCAATGCCGCTGGTGAAGAAATCGCACTTGGTGGCGAAGGTAAGTTTGACATGGCAAATGATGCTAATTGGAGTGTGGAAAATGTAATTGGTGGCAACAAGGGCCGTGGTATCCAGAATGGTGGTGTCTTCTCAAAGACCAATGCTTCTGTTTACGACCACTCTGTGACAATTGCTGATGTTCCAGCTGGCAAATATCGTTTCTCAATCCAGTCATTCAACCAGCACTTCCTCGGTGCTCACTCTGGCTACTTCATTCCTATGAAGGAAGCATGGTATGTACACGAAGGAAAGTCAGCATACGACCTTTACAAGGAAGGTGCTACAGAATATATGCGTGGCGATGTACGTGGTGAGACTCTTCGCGATGCTACTGTAAGCGTTGACAAACTTGGTGCTTATCTCTATGCTTACAATGGTGAAAAGATTCTTATGAAAGACTACTGGGATGGTGACAATGAGGTTAACGACTGGTTCCTCGGATATGAAGATCCAGAAACTGGCAAGCATGTAGATGGTTGCAAGGACCTCTGCAGCGTTGCAATCGAAAAACCGATCCTCAACCTCTTCGAACTTGACTTCCCCGAATATCTCGAAGTTCAGAACTACAAGATGCCTAACGGCGATTGGAAATATATAAACTGGGAAGGCAACCCCGTATGGTTCGAATCAGGCCACATGCGTGAAGTTGCTGCAGCTTTCATTAAGGATCCAAGCCTTTACAAAAACACTATCGAATTCGAACTTGCAGAACCTTCAACTTTGACAATCGGTTACCACAAGGACGTAAACCAGAACAACTACGCTAACCCCGTATATGACTTCAAGCTCGAACAATACGATCCTGACTACACTGGCTATGGCGAAGGATCTGGCGTTGCTGATGTTACTGTAGATGCTAATGCACCTGTCGAATACTTCAACCTCCAGGGTGTACGTGTTGCTAACCCCGAAAGCGGTCTTTATATCGTTCGTCAGGGCAACAAGGTTTCTAAGAAAGTTATCCGCTAATTTGTTCAGTTGTTTAATCGTTTAATTGTTTAAGCGTTTAAACTTGAGAATCTATAAAAAAGGGCGCGTATCCTACGCAAGGATGCGCGCTTTCTTTAAATAAAATATACATTATGACAATACGAACCATCATCACAGGGGTAGCGCTGTCGATGGCAGTTCTCCCCGTTTTGTCAGCCCCAACTGCTCCAAAGTTCAGCGACGATAATACTGATTATTGGTATTATATACATTTTGCTGCTGGGGATGGGGTGCTTACATGCCAAGGTAAGTCGGTCAATGCTGTGACTGAGGTGGCTGACTCCCAAAAGTTGTCACAATTATGGAAATTTATCGGCACTGAAGATAATTTTTTCATTGTAAATAAAAAAGATGGCGAATTTGTACAAATGAAATGGGCCGTCAGTGCCACGAATAAGGCTGAGGAAGCATCATATTTCAAACTTGTGGCTTCTGAAAATGCTACATATAGTGACTGCTGGGAAATAGAATACCCTGAAGGCGAGGCAGGATTGAATCATTGGAACCAATGGTATAAGACTGGCACAGGCGTCAATATCGCTTTGAACGCTCCAGGAGCATCGAATAATGCCATAACCTTCATCGAAGAAGGGAATCTTCCTAATGTTCCCAAGTTTTCGAAAATTGGAGAATTCAATACCTTAGGAATAGAAGGCTATACCCCAGAACACCGAAACACTATATGGTTTACTCAACCGGCTACCGCCGCCTCTGGAGATCCTTGGATGGAATATTCACTCCCAATAGGCAACGGTCGTCTCGGTGCGATGGTCTATGGAGGTGTGGCTCAGGATCACATCCAGTTTAACGAAAAATCACTATGGAACGGAAGCACTACAACACGAGGCAACTACATGAACTTCGGAGATGTATATGTGGAAGAAATATCCGATATATTTGGTGATTCATCCGATAATGCCATATCTTCCTATGTGCGTAATCTTGATCTATCTGAAGGAAAGGCAAACGTTTCATTCACATCTCCAGACGGAGCGACCAACTATACAAGGGAATATATCGCCAGCTATCCCGATAATGTAGTAGCCATGCGCTATGCCGCTTCAGAAGGGGAAAAAATAAATCTCCGTATAAGACTTTTTTCAGGAGTCAAACAAGGGTTCCTATGTCCGGAATATGCCGACGGAACTATTTCCATAGCAGGACTCCTTGATTATATCAGTTTTAAGGCTATGCTCAAGGCAGTGCCTACCGGTGGCTCAATGACTACTCTCGACGATTGCATTGAGGTGCGTGACGCTGACGAATTGCTTCTTATATTGGGAGCTGCAACTAACTACGATATCCATTCTCCTACATATATCGTCTCGGCTGAATCTACATATGCGCAAGTTGAAGCAGATGTTGAAGCTGCGGCAACAAAAGGTTGGGAAACCATTCTCAGCTCTCATGAAGAAGATTACCAGAATCTCTTCGACCGAACAACTTTCGTAGTTAATGCAGCTGAAAACACTCTCCCTGCCGACAAGATGGTAAATCAATATAATTCCTTTAGAAACAACTCCCGTCTGAAGCCTACCAACCTGATGCTTGAGGAACTATA
>DAAK01000140.1:0-4969 GCA_001701075.1 Bacteroidales bacterium GP3
CCGGTCAGATTGATTTCTGTGACTTCGGGTTTGACGACGGTCTGTCTGGGGGTGCCGGTGAGGGTGGTTACGGTGGCTTTCCCTGTGGGATATCCGTTGAGGTTTACGTCTATTTCCACGGGAAGCATGTTTGCTATGCGGAGGATGGTGTCGCCGGTCTTCTCATCAATCACTGTGGAGACTCCAAAACGATTCTTCACGTCATCGTTCAAAACATTCGAAGAATGCTTCTCGCATTTTCCGCAGCATTTTTCTTCCAGTGTCACGGTGGCGGGAATGTAGGTGTTTCCGGAGTTTGCGCCATACATCTGCTGCACATAATAGTCGGGGGAAAGAGAAATTGACTCATTGTCGAAGTAGATGAGGTCGGGTCGCCATTGAGTCCTTCCTTTCTTTGAGAGGAGGGGTGCGTAGGAGGTCATGGTGACTACATCCGCATTCCTTTCCACATCTGTGAGATAGAGTGCGATGGAAAGTGCACATTCGAGGTTGGATTCCCTGCCGGGGTAGTGGGATGCGTATTCACCGAGGTAGACCTTGGTCCCGTTGCGGTCGTATCTGTCATAGAAATCGCGATGGTTGACATACCATCCGGGAGCGACATAATAATGTTCGTCGACGATGGCTATATTTTCCTGCTTTGCGAAACGCCAACCTTCCTCATAGTCGGAACCTTCAAAGAATGGTCCTACGGTGCCGACAACCACAATATCAGGATATTTTGCGTTGACTGCATCGCGAATCATCTTGAATCTTTCCTTGAAAGTCTCGCTGATGAGGTCTTCGTTGCCGATGCCGAGATATTTCAGATTGAAGGGTTCGGGATGACCGGCGTCAGCACGGACTTTACCCCATTGGGAATCAGCCGGACCGTTGGCATACTCCACAAGGTCGAGGATGTCCTGGATATATGCCGGCATGTCTTCCAATGGTATGCCTCCCTGCTGACCGTTGGAAGTGAGTTCGTCATGACTGTAATGTGAATGGCGGGATGAGTTTTGGCACGGTACACCAGCCGCAAGCACCGGAAGGGGTTGCATGCCGAGGTCTTCGCAGAACTGGAAGTATTCGTAGAACCCGAGACCGCGTGTCTGATGGTATCCCCAGATATTCGGGAGCGGTTTGCGAGCCTCGAGGGGTCCGACGGAACCTTTCCAGTCGTAGATATTGTCGATACCGTTGCCGTGGGTTACGCAACCGCCTGGGAACCGCATGAACTTCGGTTTGAGGTCGGCGAGAGTCTGAGCGAGATCCTCACGCAGACCGTTTCTGTGGCCTTTGAACGTTTTCTCCGGGAAGAGAGAAATCATATCAAGGTTCACTTTTGAAGATTTTGGAAGTTCAATTTTCAGAACAGCATCGCTGCAGTTTTCCTTTGCAGTGAGCGTCGTCTCAAGTTTATTCCATTGTTTGCCGGCAGGAACAGTGACTTTCGACTGCGCAAGGATTTTTCCTTTTTTATCAGAGAGAATGACTTTCAGGGTTGTCTTGGAACCGGAACGGGCGAAGAGGGAGAAGAGATACTTGTCACCTTTCTTAACAACGATGCCATCGAAGCCGTCATTGATGAGAGTTCCTGGATTTTTACCGCTTTCCAGAATGGCATAATGGCTGTTGTTGGCATGGATAGGGTCGGAGTCAGCAATATTCATGGTGATATCGCCGGACGTTTCCCAGCCGGTAGTCGCGTTCCATTCCTTGCGGTCAGCGTTTGAATATTCAAAATCTCGGTTTCGGATCAGTTCTGCATAAAGTCCGCCGTCGGCACCATAGTTAATGTCTTCGAAGAAGATTCCGATGAACTCATCGCTTATTGGTTTTGCATTTTCCTTATCGAGGGTGACGGTGGCCTTGAGGGGTTTGAGATTTCTGAAACGCCATGGATCCTGATCCATGCGTTCATCGTTTTTCGCGTCGAGGGAAGATCGATAGTGGACATAACCGTTGAGCTGGTCTATCAGGTCGGAATCGACGGTGAGAACAGTTCCCTTCACATTGTTTCCCTGGACAACAGCATCCGAAAGGGGAGGAAATTGGAGGGAGGAGGGGAGAGCCTTCATGTAATCGGAGTCGGAACGGCGATATTCCTGAGGTATCCAGACCTCGAAATTATCGGAGGAAGTGTAAGCCACGACCTCATTGTTTTTGTCGGGATTGAAAACCACCCAGAAACGACCAGTCTCATCCTGAGCGAGGCGGACGTTGTGCATGCGTTTGTTGGAACCCCAGCTGCCGTAGTCGGAGTTTAGGAAGGAGTGCATGTTGCCGATTGGGCGCCAGTCCTTGTCGGGACTTTGGCGGGTGGCAAGTTTCATGCCGCCAGCTCCGTCAGGCATTGAGAAAGCGAGGAGTTCGACGGGTTTTCCGGCAAAAGTATCTAAGGCGAGAGTTGCGATGCAGGCGCAGGCTAATCTGAGCAGGTTGTTCATGGGGTTGGTTTAATTGTTTAATCGTTTAAGGGTTTAATCTCAGGGTGCAAAGATAATAAAAATAATCGTCTCAGCAAAGATGAAAATGAGAAAGAAATTTCTTTGACACATGGGCAGATCCGGGTCATGAGGGAATGCCGGAGGCACCCCCTATAAAATGGGTAATTGTGCAGTGCAATTGGTGGTGACATTATTTGTTGTAACATTTGTCCGAAATGTTGCATCTTGAATGTTGTTATAGATTGCTTTTGCAATTTAAAATTAGTAACTTTGCAGAGTCGGTAACATTTTTGAATATGAGAAGTATTGACTTTGAAAAGGTATTGCTCAAAGTGTTTCTTGCTGTCATGATAATGATTGCATCGGGAAAATCAATTGCGGCCCCACAATTGCCGGAGCCGGAGTTGTCGTGGAAAAATGTGGCTGTCGACGGCAAAAAGACGTCTGTATTCTGTATTTTCAAAGACACCAGGGGAATCATGTGGCTCGGAACAAACAGCGGCCTCTATTTCTATGATGGTGTCACCACACATCCTGTAGGTGATTCTCAACTTGCAGGCACACAGATTTATTCTATCCTTGAAAAAGATGACCGACTCTACATAGGCAGCAACAACGGATTGTTGGTATACGATTATGCTTCTGGCATAGTGAATGAAAGCGGAATCGACACGCCAAGGGAAATACGGGCTCTTTTGTTGGTCGACGATTGCATATGGATAGGTGGACTCAATGGCATCTACCGATTAAATATAAATGAAAATGCAATACGCGATTGTTCCAATGGGCTTCCCCACAAGTCAGTTTATTCCATTCTTCGTGACAGCAGAGGTATTTTGTACGTAGGCACCTACAATGGAGTGGCCCGCTGGGATTCCAATGCAGAGATTTTCCGACCATTGAAAATAAGAAATGGCAATTCGGTAGAGAATACCAGATTGTTTGCAAATTGTCTTTTGGAATCGTCAGACAATGAGAGCATATTTATAGGAGGAGAGGGGGCATTATACAAGTATACCCCCGCAAATGAAAGTTGGGAAAAGATATCACTTGCCGGAAACAATAACATCAAAAGCCTTTATAGAGGGAATGCCGGACATATGCTTGTCGGAACGGACGATGGACTATATGATCTTACTAAAGACAGCATCAGGCATTACCGACATGATTCAAGGCAGGAATTGAGTCTTGCCAATAATGAAATATGGTGTGTCTATGCCGATTCCCAAAATAATGTATGGACGGGACATGAACGTGGATTTTCCATTGCTTCCAACTCGAGTTCACTGCGTACTATCAAACTTAGCGCTTTTGCACATTCAGGAGAAGGCAATGAGGTCCATTCCATCTACAGGGATGCTGAAGACAACCTATGGTTTGCAGGAACTAACGGAGTCATCAGATTATCTTACGATTCCACTCCAAACTGGTATATGCACTCTGCGTTGCCAACGTCATTGTCGCACAACAGAGTGCGTGCAATCCATGAAGATATGGACCATAATATTTGGTTTGCGACAGATGCAGGAATCAATAGATTCAACAAGCAGCGGGGAGATTTTGATATTTTCCATGTGGTTGACAAGCAAGGAGGACACAACTCAGATTGGGTCTACGCCTTTATTGAGGATGAAGATCATTTTTGGATAGGCACTTTCCTGAATGGAATTCATTATGTCGACAAATCTAAGTTCAAAGGAAAAGAAAGGACTATCATATCAGATGAGTCGATAAATACAGAAAACCAGTCTTTAGGACTAAAAAACAATCTTGTCAATGGAATAATCAAAGACAACGATGGGAATGTATGGATATTGCTGTTCCGAGATAATACGTTGACTAAGGTTTTTCCTCATTCAAAAAATTATGTAAAATATGATATTTTTGATCTGACTGGAGAGTATCCGACAAACATTTGTGGCGACAACCTTGGTAGGATTTGGTGTGCTTTCAAGGGGGGTGCCATTATTTTCTCAAAAAATGATCAACCAAAGATCGTAAGGTTTCCTCACACCAATAGCGATGAGACAGTGTTGGCACTTGGAAAAGTAGGAAATGGCATGTGGATTTCTACACAAAGCAATGTTTGGAATGTCGACGGACAAAGTTTTGAAGCAAATTTGTTGCCAATTCCTCAAAAATCCTACACTGCAATATACCAAGACCCCATAAGCCATAAGGTCTATCTTGGAGGCACGGATGAAATTCTTGAAGTGGAAGATAACATAGCAGCGAATAATGCAGATTACAAGACAATCAGAATGGTTCTCAATGATAGGGGAGAGGGACATTTGAACTTATCAGATATAAAGGGAGGTTTGAATGGACTAAAGATTCCATATGGAGGATCTATTACTCTTGTAGTCAGCTCTCTTGATTATTCTCCTGAATCTGTCCATCGCTATATGTATAAGCTTGCAGCATCGCCAGCCGACACTCTAAGTGGGTGGGTAGTAATGCCGGAAGGTGCCAACACAATAACTTTTTCCGACCTTAAGATGGGAGATTACAGTTTGTTGGTCAAAGCTGTTGGTTCTCCG
>DAAK01000140.1:5122-12963 GCA_001701075.1 Bacteroidales bacterium GP3
GCATTGGAGAATGTGGAGAGAAAGCTCTCTTTCCTTTCTTCTATCTCCCACGATCTCAAGACTCCGCTTTCGATGATTCTGGGTCCGGTGAGTCTAATGAAGGAGAAGACAAAAGATCCGGAAAACAAGAGAAACCTTGAGGCTGTCTATGACAATGCAGTGCGACTTAACAATATGATCCATCGTACACTTGAACTTCAGCATCTTGAGGATACAGATGAGAACTTGTTGATACTTTCCATCTTCGATGTCGTGGAGTTTTGTAAGGGTGTTTTTGAAGTTTTCAAGGAGAATAATCCACAGAAAAACTTTATCTTCCACAGTTCCACATCCCAGATTCTGATAGAGGCAGATGCGGTGAAATTTGAATCTGTTGTCACTAATCTTTTGTCGAATGCCTGCAAATATTCAGATGATGGGGCTACAATTTCACTTGGTATAAGCAAGCAGAATGATAATGTTGAGATTGTGGTCGCCGATGATGGTGTCGGAATTTCAGATATCGACCAACCATTGGTTTTTCAAAGGATGTTTCGGGCTCCTTCTACATCCAAGTTGAAGGAAGGCACAGGGTTAGGGCTTTATCTTATAAAGAAATATCTTGATTTGATGGATGGCAACATCAGTCTCTATAGCAAGGAAGGTCAAGGCACTTCTTTTGTCGTGACTCTCCCCATAACAGAAAAAGTATTGCCAAAATGCAGTCATACTGATATTTCAGAAGACAGCACAAAACCAAAGATACTTATAGTGGAGGATAACACTCAAATAGCTGGGTTTATCATTGATGTGCTTAAGGACAAGTATAATTGTATCACATCAGAAAACGGACGTTCCGGACTCGTGATAGCCTCCTCCTTTTTCCCTGACCTTATAATAGCAGACGAAATGATGCCAATAATGAGTGGGCTTGAAATGGTAAAATTATTGAAGCAACGTCCTCGCTTGGCATCAATCCCAATCATAATGCTAACTGCAAAATCCGACAATAAGACAGAAAATGAAAGCATAAAGCTTGGTGTTGATGTCTTCATGACGAAGCCCTTTGAGCCAAATGCATTGCTTGGGAGAATAAGCCAATTGCTAAGGTCAAGGACTGAGATAGAGGAAAAGGTTCGCATCCAGGCCATCGCAGAGGCGGAATCAAAACCAATTGAAGCAGAATCGGTCAATGAGAAGCTTCTTGCAAAGATTGCAAAGATTATAGAGGAAAACATATCTGATCCCGATTTGAACGTGAATCTATTGTGTGAAAAGAGTGGTATCGGCACTAAGCAGCTATATCGCCTTATAAAAAAGTATATGGGCATATCGCCATTGGATTACATAAGGCGTGTCAGACTTCAGAAAGGAGCGATGCTCTTGAGCCAACATCGGTTTACTGTGGCTGAAATAAGTTATATGGTCGGCTTCAAGACCCCTTCATATTTTACGAAATGTTTTCAAGCTCTATTCGGTGTAAAACCGAGTCTTTATAAGTCTGATGATGAGTCGGTAGGTAAAAATCAGACAAATTTCTGAGTTTTGTGTAGGTTGTCCGAAGTGTTGCATCAATTGTCCGATAATTGGCAAAATTATTATAACTTTTAATCTAATTTTGCAGTAGACAATTAACAACAAAATAACAATAATGAACAAATCAACCTGTGCATCTGGAATAAGGAGTCTGCTGGTGGGATTCATCCTGTCAATTCTCTTTATACCCGTTTCGGCAATAGCACAAAACCAACGGACAGTTACGGGTACTGTCAGTGATGAGACCGGAGAACCTCTGATAGGTGCGACGGTCAAAGTGGTGGGGCAACCTATTGGAGCCGCTACTGATCTTGAAGGGCAATTCACCCTACAGGTTCCTGCTGGCGCGAAGCAATTAGTGGTGTCATATGTAGGCTACGACAACATCACGGTCGCTATCACATCCGATGTGATAAACATAACGATGAAACCAAATTCAGAAATCCTTGATGAAGTGGTGGTAGTCGGCTATGGCGTAAGAAAAAAAGATGACCTCACAGGGGCTGTCTCCACTGTGAGTGAAAAGGATTTTAACAAAGGTATGATTTCTTCTCCTGAAGAACTTGTCAATGGTAAGATTGCCGGTGTACAGATTGTGAATGGAGGAGGTTCGCCAAACTCCAGCTCTACAATTAGAGTTCGCGGCGGAGCTTCATTGAATGCATCAAATGATCCTCTTATTGTCCTTGATGGTGTGCCTATGGAAGTAGGAGGTTCGGTATCGGGGAGCGGTAATTTCCTAAGTCTTATCAACCCTAATGATATTGAAAGCATGACGATCCTCAAGGATGCTTCTTCTACAGCCATCTATGGCTCGCGAGCATCCAACGGCGTCATCATCATCACCACGAAAAAAGGCAAGGGTGACGGTATTAAGGTAGCCTTCCAGACTACAAACTCCATCTCGACAAAAACAAAGACCGCAGATATGCTCTCTGCCGATGAGTTTATCGGCATTGTCAATGAATTGGGGACAGACCGACAAAAATCACTTCTTGGCGACGGCCATACAAACTGGAACGACCAGATTTATCAAACAGCATTTGGCACAGACAATAATATCAGCATTACGGGAAGAGCGGCATCTTGGCTGCCGTTTCGTGTCTCTGCTGGCGCTTATTATCAGGAGGGCATTTTGAAAACTGATAATGCAAAACGCTTCACTGGCAATGTGAACCTCACACCATCTTTTTTCCACGATGAACTTCGTTTTCAAGTTAGCTTGAAAGGCACATATTCAAAAAATAGATTTGCCGATACAGGAGCTATTTGGGGCGGTGCTACATTGAATCCTACAATCCCCGTATATTCAGGAAGCGAAGCATTCGGAGGATATACAGAGGCAATAGATGGGAATGGCATTCCAGTGACAGGGGCATTGGCAAATGCCGTCGGCAGATTAAACCAATATAAGTCAACATCCGATGTATATAGGGTGATTGGCAATATTGATGCAGACTGGAACATCCGATGGGTAAAAGGATTGCGACTTCATGCCACTGCAGGCTATGACTGGTCGAAAGGCGAAGGAAACATTTATGTGCCTAAAGAAGCAATGGCTTATTTCACAACTGGTGGACGTGATTATAATTATGGTCCGCAAAAGAACTATAATCGTTTGCTTACAATTTATGCCAACTATAATCGGGATTTCGATGCCATTGATTCCAATTTGGATGCGACTATCGGTTATGACTATCAGTATTGGAAATATACCACTCCATATTTTGCCGTGCTGAATATTGATGGCGAACAGCAATCTACTTCTGCTGCCACTGATCAGCGTCACTCCCTCATATCATATTACGGGCGTTTGAATTATACCTTCAAGAACCGCTATCTCTTGACTGCTACAGTTCGCCGTGACGGTTCTTCTCGTTTTTCGAAAGATAACCGGTGGGGTACTTTCCCATCTGTGGCAGTTGCATGGCGCATTTCTCAGGAAGATTTTTTTGAATCCGCACGTGGCGTGGTAAACGATCTTAAGCTCCGTGCTTCTTATGGCGTGACCGGTCAGCAGGATGGTATCTCTAACTATGGATATATTCCTGTGTATACCCCAGGTCTTGACGGTGCTCAGTATTTGTTTGGAGGCAATCCCGTCTACACCTATCGTCCGGAAGCATACAATCCTGAATTGAAATGGGAAACTACTAAATCATGGAACTTCGGTATAGATTTGGCATTTCTTGAAAACCGCTTTACATTCTCTGCTGACTATTATACTCGTAAGACAGAGAATCTGCTTGCTACGGTTCCGGTGCCAGCTGGCACAAACTTTGACAAGTTGATGCTTGAAAATGTTGGTAATGTAGATTCGAATGGAGTTGAACTGGCATTGACAGCACATCTGATTGATAACAAGGATTGGTCGTGGTCGCTTACTGCAAATGCAGCTTGGCAGCGAGTGCGTATTAAAAATCTGACACTGACTCAAGGGGCACCAAGTCCGGATACTGAAGTAGGCCCATGGATCGACGCTTACCAGATGCAGGTGTTCTCTACCAACTATGCTCCATATTCATTCTATCTTTACAAACAGCTTTACGACAAAGAGAGTGGCAGACCTATTGAAGGGCTATATGCTGATCTGGATGGCGATGGAGAAATCACTACAAACGACCGCTATCATTGTCATTCTCCCGCTCCCGATTGGATATTGGGCCTGTCAACAAATTTGCGTTACAAGAAGTGGTCGCTATCTACATCTCTGCGTGCCAATATCGGAGGATATGTTTTCAATGGAATGTCGATGAATACAGGTGCTTGGGAGACTATGAGCTATAATGACTATCAACTTAATAATCTCAACAGCAGCTTCCTCGACACTCGTTTTAACCGCCGGCAGTATCTGAGTGATTACTATCTGGAGAATGCTTCCTTCCTCAAGATGGACAACTTGCAGTTGACCTATGACTTTGGCAAGATATACAAAAGTCTGAGTCTTCACATTTCAGCAATGGTGCAAAATGTATTTACTGTCACTAAATATAAGGGTGTGGATCCTGAAAACGGAAGTGGTGTAGATACAGCTGTATATCCACGTCCTCGCACTTATTCTGTAACCGTAGGACTTAATTTCTAAAACAACGCAAAATGAAAAGATTTAATATATTATTGGGTTCTATGGTCGGACTCGGACTGTTGCTTGGCAGTTGCACAGATGTCCTTGATCAGAATCCTGTGACCGAGACTACATCGATCGATGTATATTCGGATGCCGGGAACTACAAAAGTGTTCTCGCTAAGATTTATGCCTCCTATGTCCTTGCGGGACAAGGACAAGGAGGAGAAAACTCCGATTTGAAAACTATCAACGGACAAGACTTTTCGAGAGGTTATTTCAATCTTCAGGAAGCAGCCACCGATGAAGTGGCAAATACATGGCTTTCCGGTAATAATTTGATCGACCTTACCTATATTAATTGGAGTCCCAAGGATGCATGGGTGTCTGATTCATATTATTGGTTGTATTTCAATATAACTCTTTGTAATGAATTTTTGCGCCATTGTTCCGATAATGAGATAAGTAAATTTTCTGCAAGTGAGCAGGAGGATATCAGGGAATTCCGTTCTGAGGCCCGTTTTGTGAGAGCCTACAGCTATTGGATGATTCTCGATCTCTTCCGCAAGGGACCTAAAGTTGATGAAAACACACCGGTCACTGGTTTTATTCCTGAAGCTTATGATGGTCTCGGTTTGTTTGATTTCGTGGAAAGCGAGTTGAAAGATCTGGTAGGAGGGGATGGCTCAATTGCATTGCCTGACACAAATGAATATGGACGTGCAAGCAAACTGGCAGCATTTGCCCTTCTTGCAAGACTTTATCTTAACAGTGCAGTCTATAGAGGTTCTGTTGATACCTCCTATTACACTGAGTGTATAAAGGCATGCCAAGAATTGATTTCCAATTCATCCTTATATCTTGAACCGGAGTACGCAAAACTATTCAACGCTGACAATTATAAGCGTACCAATGAGATACTTTTTGCAATGGTATGCGATGCCACAACTTCTGTGACTTGGGGAGGAGGAACATATCTGGTCTGTGGTTCTTGTGGTAACTCAAGTTCTCAGGATCCCGCCAAATATGGCTTATCTAACGGTTGGGGTATGTTTCGTGCCCGTGGTGAAATTGTCTCTAAATTTGGAGATATTACAGCAACCGGCGACACCCGCGCACTATTCTATACAGATGGTCAGGTGCAATATTTCACAGGAGCTATCGACAATCAGTCGGAGGGATATTTCTTTGAGAAATTCTCGAATCTGACCGACGAAGGTGTTGCTGCCTCAAACTCAGCTGCAACTGGTTGCTCCACCGACTATCCGCTGCTTCGCCTTGCTGATGTCTATCTTATGGCTGCCGAGGCACAACTTAGAGGAGGCTCGGGCCTTTCGCGAACTGAATCACTTGAACTTGTAAATAAAGTAAGATTGCGTGCCTATAATGGTGATGAAACCGGTTTGATTTCTGATGCAGACCTTACTCTTGACTTCATTCTTGATGAGCGTGGGCGTGAGTTGTATCTTGAATCCGTGCGTCGCACAGACCTCATAAGGTTTGACAAGTTCACCTCTGACTCCTACATATGGCAATGGAAAGGGGGAGTGCTCGACGGACGTTCTGTAGATGAAAAGTATAATATTTATCCGATTCCTGATACAGATCTGACAGCAAACCCAAATCTCTCAAACCCATTATATTGAATTTAGATTATGAAACTTATTAAAATAATTCATACGGCATTAGTGTCTGGGATAGTTGCATCGGGCATTGCCTCTTGCAATAGCGACTTGGACAAAGTATATATCGTGCCTTCCGATGAAATTTCATTAGGAGGCGCTTCAGAAGATGTCATACTGACGCCCGATAATCCGGAGGCTCTTGTCATGACTATTTATTGGAGCGGAGATGGCAAGATATCCCTGGAGAATTCTGATCTTCAGACTCCCGTCAATGCAGCGGAAGAGACAATTCAATTGTCATCCGACGAGCAGTTCTCAACCACTATTGATATCAATGTGGAAAAAGGCGTGCGCTCCCGCCAATTCCTATGTGAGGAACTTAATTCACTTTTAGGACGCCTTGGTTTTCCTGCGAATGAGAAAGCTCCACTTTTCATACGTATACGCTCCTCATTGGCAGCGAATATGGAGCCTACCTATTCTTCAGTGATGAAGGTAATGGTTCAGACTTATCGATTAATGCTAAACTTAGCCACTGTGTTGGATAAGGACTGGAATGAAACGTCGATGCAACTTGCTTCTCCTGAAGAAAATGGCATATATCAAGGATTTATGGGAGTAAACGGTTGGATGAATTGGTGGCTGCGGGAGGCCAACAATATTGTTTGGGGTAATTTGGGTGAGACTGGAAAGATCTTCTATGCTTCTTCAGCAGATGATCATTGGAATTTCTGGTTCCCGGCTCCATCCGGTTGCTATTTCACAACTGTGAATACTGTGGAAGGATGGTGGAGTGCCCTTCACATCGACAATCTGACAGTTTCTGGCGATCTTAATGGGGAGATGACTTTCAATATTAAGTCGAACCAATGGACTCTTCCCGTAAGTATGCCTTCTGCATCAACAGTTGCCATACGCATAAGTGGTGGTGGGAGTCTGTATGATAAGGAGACAACTGATATGGGACCGGCGATTCAAAAGACTGTTGCATTTGGCGGCGATTCCCAAAGTCTTTCATTTGGGGAGTCTGGCACTACGATCAAAGTGGATTTGCCTGCAGGAGAGACATCGCTCTTGCTCGACCTTTCGAATCCATTGGCATATACTGTAGGCGCAGGCGAATCTGTTGAACCAGAGCCCGCGACCACCCCTCGATTATATTTCTCTGGAGTTGTCAATTGGGATGGCTTTGACGATTACATTTCTTTGTATGATGAAGCAAATCTTTGTTATGGAGGAGCACATTGGGTTAACTCAGAATGGGGCTACCGTGCTTATCCAGAGCCGGATTGGAGCGTCTCCTATAAGGGTGGTGAGAATGCGACAGGTTTGTCAGGAAATTTGGTGCTTGCAGAATCTGGCAACGATGGCAATATACCGGCTCCTGAAAGCGGACTGTATGTGATGGATTTCAATATGAAGGATCTGTCATACTTGCTGACGAAGGTTGAAACTGTCTCATTCACTGGCTTGAACGATGATTGGACGGAACACGCAATGCAGCAATCAGCTGATAATCCTGAAGTGTTTACAGCTGAGTTTGTAAAGGAAAAGGAAACGCCTTGGGGAGTCAAGGTTCTAATCAATGGCGATTGGGGACTTTTCTTTGGAGGTTCTGATGGCAATCTGCGCCTTGG
>DAAK01000175.1:0-245 GCA_001701075.1 Bacteroidales bacterium GP3
CACAATTCTCCGAATTCTTAATAAATAATAAACTAAGCGATAAGAATGTAGTGACCTTCTCCACATTTGGAAGCGGTGGAATAGAAAAAGCAACATTTTTCATGCCGCTTGCGACAATTATCAGTTCCCGTTTGATAAGTCCTAAAAAAAGGAAGCTTGATATGATAATCAAGCCTCCTTAATTTTTATTTCTGTGTATAAAACTCTATTACCTTACTGATAGCCCTTTCGCAGACAGGGCAGAA
>DAAK01000175.1:251-2681 GCA_001701075.1 Bacteroidales bacterium GP3
TGATTGTCGCGCATTCGGCAGGTTTCAACTGGTCTGAACACGCCGTTAGCCTTATATCCGCCCCCTTCGAATGCTCCGACTACTATGGGTTTGCTTCTGTCTTCAGAAGCGGCACGCTTCATTCGTTCTTCACGTGTGCCCCCTTTATCTACCCATGGAGTAGGAATCTCAACTCCGGGGGTCAGCATATCCTTCCATTTCGAATCGAAATCCACCATCGTGGTGATATTCTGTTCCCATGGCTCTATATCGAGCGGATAAGTTTCGTCTTCATTCTCCGTATAGAAATATTCATCGGCAAGACCTGCAAAACTATGTCCAAATTCATGAACGGCCACAGGAAGAGTCAGTTCATTGTCGGCAGTTGCTATCTGATAACTGTTATATATGCCTCCGCCTCCATAAACGGGAGTATTTACAAGCACAAGGACGTGCTCATATGGAATACCTTCAAGCGAGCGATGCAATTTCCAAACTCTTGGAGTAGTGAGATAGCGAGATGAATAGAACGTACTGAAATGAGATTCGAATGCAGTATCTTTCCAATCTTGTTTAAGAGGTATGCTGACTCCGCTTTCTTTAGATGGAGTCATGACAGCTACTACATTAAACTTATCCTTATTCGATGCAAAAGGCTCATAACTGAGGATTTCTTCTGCAATGCGAGACGCTCTGTTAATAAAGGTATCCATTTCTTCTGCTTTGTAACCTTCAGCAAGAATAGCGATATCAATAGCCTCGCTTGGATCCCCTCCTTTATGGAGATACTTGTGAGCGACCGGATCCTGTCCACGAAGTGCTACAAGTTCATCATTGGGGCGATAACGATGTGTGATGCGTCCTATTTCTTCATGACGGTTGCTACGAAGGCTGACCGTTATATCCGCTTCCTTCTTCGGGAGTGGCACAAGGAAGGAGTTTTCGAATGCCATGTTCTTCTCCTTGGCTTCTGGAGTATAAATCCATTCCTGAAAAAGCGATGAGAAAGAATTCATATAGAGAGTATCGCCAGAAAGAGGGTCAGTCACAAGGATAGTCCCATTGCCAGCTACAGGCACTTCATTCAATCGGTTTTTTCTGCCTGCCCATCCTGCTTGCTTCGACTGTGAATCAATCATCAGTTTCACACCATCCGGGCCACCTCCAAATATATAGTCAACTCTAAGAGTACTATCGCAGAAGTTTTCGTTAAAGTCTGCTGCTGACGCTTCTGACATGACCGCGAAAGCCATGACTGCAGCTATGGTAAATTTCTGTTTCATAATATATGGTTGTTACGTTGAAAATACAAAGTTAAATAAAATAATCCAAAACTCCTACATAAATTAGACTTTATTCTCCGGTCTTTAGATCGTCGGCAGCAGCTTTCGACATCGTGACAAGATAGACACCCGTAAATATCAATACCACTGCAAAAACTTTTGGAATAGTAAAATGATCCATTCCAAGAATTACACCTACTATCGAAGCCACAATAGGCTGGACATAATTGTACATTCCGACTATTGTGGGTCGAAGAGTTTTCTGACCTATCATGATGCAGATATATGCAACATATGTAGCAAATACCACTACATAGGCTACCCCGATCCATTCTGGAAGAGAAATTCTTGCCCAGTCAGTTGCTCTTATATAGCTGATCGTAGATGGCAATCCTACTATTGAGGCTGATAGGAACATCCATTTCATCAAAGTCACGAGAGAATATTTCTTGATAAAATTGCGGTAAAGTGTCAGATACAATGCATAAGAAAGTTGAGCTATTAAGACGATGAAATCGCCCAAAGCGGGATTATCGCCACCCGCTATAGTTCCTTTGCCACCGAGCACAAGTATGAGTGCACCTGAAGCGCCAAGAGCAATTCCACCTGCTTTCTTCAGGGTGATTGGCTCATGAAGGAAAAGCCATGCAAGAAGCATCACCCACATTGGCATGGTGGTAGTGACCAAAGAAGCCTCTCCGGGAGATGTATAGCTGACTCCTATAATGAAGCAACCTTGATTAAGAAGTATTCCTATCATTCCAGCTCCGAAAAGACGCAGCTTGTCGAGAGCAGGGACATGCTCTTTCTGACAAAAAAGAGACGTGAGCCAAAATAGGATAGCAGCACCGGCGATTCGGAAATCGACCATTATGATAGGTGCGATTATGCCAGATGCAAATACAAGTTTAGCCACTGGCGACATAAGTCCCCAGCAGACATTTGCCCCAAGCATTGCCAAATGCCCTTTGATATTGAAATCCGACGTATGTCTCATAGTCATCTTGAAATTTCCTTATGCAAAATTAACAATATATTTTAACTTATGCAAACATCCCTCACCTGCCAACTGATAACTGATCACTGACAACTGATAACTGAAGACTGAAGACTGAAAACTAAAACTGAAATATTTTTTGCAAAAGTTTTTGTAATTCTAAATTATTTA
>DAAK01000170.1:0-6994 GCA_001701075.1 Bacteroidales bacterium GP3
TTATCAGCAGGAAGTCGGTTGGACAGCAGACAAGAACCAATTTGGTTTTTCCCTTAATTTCTCTTCTAAGGATGGTCTGCAAATTCATACCACCAAAACAAATGTGAATTCCTGGGATGTGCAGTTTGTGGCATATGCCGATATCCCTACAGAAGCCGGAAAAACATATACTTTCACCTATGAAATCAAGGGATCTGAGAATGGCACAATGCACTCTAAACTCGGAGATTGGGGGTCGGGAAGCAACACCGATTTCTCCTTCACGACTGATTGGCAGGAAGTGAAAGTGGAATATAAAAGTCCGATCGACAATCCGTTCCTTCTCTTGCAATGTGGCGACTTTATAGGTGATATCTACATCCGGAAAATCAACGTAGAGGAAGAAGTCGGTGCAATGAAGGTGAATGAGCAGCGCCGTTGCCTCAAGATTGAGGCTACAGCCAGACAGTCTGATGTCTGGGACAATCAGTTCTGGCTTGTCACCACGTCTCCTTTCAGCGCCGGACAAAGCTACGAATTCACGGCTGAAGTAAGAGCCGACAAACCGGCGAAGGCCTCAACACAGATACACAATGATCCGGGCAACTATGTGGATTGGCAAGCTTTTGGTGACATCAATTTCGGCACCGAATGGCAAACTATCACCATTTCCGGTAAATTTGCAAAGGGTGGCAAATCCATCGCTTTCAACCTTAGTGAATTGGCAGATGCCAACATCTATTACTTCGATAATCTCAGTCTTAAGATTGGAGGAGAGGAGATGTTGATCAATGGTAGTATTGAAGACGACGATGTGTCTTCTTTCAAGATGAAGAAAGATAGAGGCGGAGTGATTCCTGCAGAAATAGAGCAAACAGAATTCTATCTGCAGCTCCCACAAAATACACCTCTGACAAAAGCTGAGAAACTGGAAATTCTCAGTGGCGCGATGGAGAAATGGATCAAAGGCATGATGAATGCCTGTGGCGGAAAGGTCAAGGCATGGGACGTTGTCAATGAAGCTATCGGCGGCGGTGGCAACGACGGCAACGGCAACTATACCCTGCAGCACTCATCTGGCTACAATGGTGATGCCACATGGGATGTCGGTGGCGATTGTTTCTATTGGCAAGACCATATGGGAGACCTCGAATATGTGAGGACAGCAGTGAAATATGCCCGTCAATATGGCCCCGAGGATATCAAGCTTTTCATCAACGACTATAATCTTGAGAGCGATTGGGATGGCAACATGAAACTGAAGTCACTCATCAATTGGATTAAGAAGTGGGAAGCTGACGGAGTTACATATGTAGATGGTATAGGCACGCAGATGCACCTCTCATATTATGAGAATTCAGGCACTCTGACAAGCAAGAAGAATGCCATTACCAATATGTTCAAGCTCATGGCCGAGTCTGGAAAACTTGTCAGGGTAAGCGAGTTTGATATGGGTTACGTGAATGCAAGTGGCAAGGATGTGCCTACTTCGGAGATGACGGAAACCATGCATCAGAACATGGCAGACTACTATGAATGGATTATTAAGGAATATTTCCGTCTGATTCCACCGGAACAACAATGGGGTATCTGCTTCTGGTGTCCTACCGACTCACCGGCTCACAGCGGATGGCGTGCAAACACTCCAGTCGGAATATGGACTCTCAATTTCTATCGTAAGCATGCATATGCTGGAGTAGTAAGAGGTCTTGGTGGAGTCGAATATACCGGAGTAGACGAGATTTCGACTGAACCGATCCAAGCTCAAAGGACAGGCATCTACACTCTCAATGGCTTCCGTTATCCCGACAATGTGAATTTCTATGATCTTCCTTCCGGCATCTATATCGTAGATGGAAAGGTGGTGAAGAAGTAATTCAATTTTCGCTTAGCGAAAATTGAGGTTATGGGGTTATAGGGTTAAAAATAAAAAAGCTTGCAAACGCAAGCTTTTTTATTTTCGACAACGATGACAACGATGACAACGATGACAACTCTTAATACCGATAAAGCCGCACATGGAGGGCCTTGTAATCGTCGACGCCGATGCGGACGTGGCGTCCTTGATGCGTCTCGTCGCCGTTAAGTCGCCTGACAACACGGAATGTGCCATCAGGATTAATGTCAACTTCATCACAGCTCAGAATGCCAATCCTTTCTTTACCTTTCCATGAGTTTTCCTTTGACTCTTCTCCTGAAAGCATGAATCCATCTTCACCAAGCTTCTTTTCGGTGGATGTTTCGGCTACTGACTCCCACTTCACGACAATGCCGGTGCCAGCTATCAGGTATTCGTCTTTAGCAAGCTTGATGACCATCCCACCTCCGTCGGGCCAAATGCTTCCGTCGGTGGCGCGGCTATCCCATGGAAGTGTGAAAAAGTGAGAAGAAATGGTCTTTAAACCATCAGATTCCACAACCCTTGACTCTTTTGCATTACTTCCATCGAAAAGCAAACCGTAGCTGTCATATTTTTTATTGCAGTATGGCTTGAGCTTCTCAAGAAGAGAATAAGCCTCTCTGAGTCTTTTCGCCTCCTCCTTGGAGGCGTTTTCTATTGAGAATGGACTGAATCCGATTGCATTATGCTCGCCAATGGCGTAGAAGGCATGTGTGCCACTATTGGCAGATCTTCTGATTTCTGGAATGAAAAGTGGATTCTCAGGGAAATCAAATTGCTGAAACCATGGTGCGAATGGAGGATCATAGAGATCAGGAGAAATGAAATCGACAGAGGGTGCTCCTGTTTTCCATATGTTTCCCAACCGTGCAATAGGCCCAGCAGAGGGATACTGTCCTGGACGGCGTCCTCTGCTATCGAGAGCCGCATTTACATAGAGGGGAGTTGAAGGAAGTTTCTCACGCGCAACCTTTGCTAACTGCTCAACATACTGCGCATAGTTCCAAGCCATAAACATTTCATCGGCATAATCCTGCTCCTCGGCAAGGTCAGTCCAAGGACTTCCTGCCTTGACCTTGAGTTTACGTGCCAATGGCTCGGGGACTCCTTTAGAATATTCATTATCGACAAGTTTGGAATGATCGCGTGCTGACTCAAGCATCCCGATCTCATTTTCAATCTGTATCATAGCGACGGTGCTGTTCTTATCCGTCGCCTTAAGATGATCAAGCATTGCATTGAATGCTTTCAGATCTGAACTGAGAACTTCATCGCTGAAAGCACTTAGTATCTCAAGAGGTTTCCCTTGCTCAGTCACTGCCCTTGGAAAACGCTTGACATCTGTCTTTACCCATGAGGGGGCATAGCAGCTCATGGAGTTTTTCCATGCTCCAAACCAGAGCAGAACGAGTTTGAGGTCGTTTTCTTCAGCTGTAGCAATGGCTTCGTCAAGAAGAGAGAAATCAAAATTACCCTCTGTTGGCTCCATGAGTTCCCAGTAGACTGGCATGAGAACAGTGTTGAGACCCATATCCTTGAGCTGCGGGAAGATAGTTCGTATGTCTTCTTTAGAAGAGGCAGAGGAATTGCCGAGTTCGCCTCCCAGGATCAGATAGTCGGGAACGCGTGTATTCTTAGCACTTAATATATTTATTGATGCTGCTAATAAAAGAAATATAATAGAGTATTTTTTCATCTCACTTTATCTAAAAGTTTCTTTGAGGGGTTAGTATAGTTGTCGATGCCGAGTTCAACGGGAATCATATCTTCAAGGGTATGCATGGAAAGCTTATTCGGTTTAAGGTCAGCCTTACTGCCGAAATATTCAAGGCATCCATCCCTCCACCATATTGCATCCTTGTGTTGGGTCAAAAGACGTGATTCGATGTCCGTGTAGATTTCAGGGTCTGTGCAACCTTCAAGATTTTGCCATGTCTCGCGCATTTCAACCACTCCGTCTACTCCTGCATCATAATGGCGGTTGAGTGCTTCCCATACTGTCTCACCGGAAGGCAGACGATAGTCCCAACCGAGATGATGAAACCACAGAAGGTATTTCTCCGGGCAAGTGGTCGGATTTTCCAACATCTCACTGAAAGGGGAGGGGTATTGGGCCGTGGCACCGCTTCCGGTGGCAATCGTCCTATCAAAACCTATCCCTTTTGCATCAGCCTTATGATAATAGCTCGGCAACCAGTCAGGACGAGCACCGGGTATCTCACACCAAGGCTGCGGACCATAGTGATGTCCCCATGCAAATTGATGATGCAGTCCAATAGGCATCATATAGTCTACGACATGTTCGCGGCTATCACACATCATCTTTTTAAATGCTGGCATTTGCTTTTCATCTAATGAAATCCAAGGTGTCATTTCAGCCCACTCTTCCACAATCTCATCAGAGTTGAGTTCCGGATTCCAAGCAAGACGGCCGAATGCATACCAGTTGGCTTGCGCAAGAGGATGTCCGGTCAGGTTTTCATTGTCGCCAATATTTGCAACTCCAGCAATTCCTTTGACATTATCTTGCGGAGCTTCTTCGAAGAATTCCTCCCACATTGGAGCAAGATATGCGAGATGGTTGGCATGGCCGAGATACTCCTGAGTGATCTGGAGTTCGGCCATAAGAGGAGTCTTGGTCATACCTGCAAAGAGTGGACTATAGGGCTCACGCGGTTGAAAATCCACGGGCCCATTCTTTACCTGCACCAAAACATTATCGTCGAATTTCCCGTCAAGTGGATTGAACTCTACATAAGCTTGTTTGGCTCTATCAGGATCGGATGGAGAGTAAACAAAAGCACGCCACATCACAATGCCGCCGAACGGTTTCAGCGCCCTTGCAAGCATATTAGCTCCTTCGGCATGTGTGCGTCCAAAGTCGCAAGGCCCCGGCTGTCCCTCGCTGTTGGCTTTAACAAGAAATCCACCGAAATCCGGAATCAGAGCATAGATTTCCTTTGCCTTATCCTTCCACCATTTTGCAACATCCTTATTGAGAGGATCTGCAGTCGCTATCCCTCCGATTACGCTTGGAGAAGCAAAATTTACTGAGAGATAAACCTTAATTCCATATGGCCGGAGAATATCAGCAATTTCAGCCACTCTTTTCAGTTTATCATTATCAAGCATATTTGGAGAGGCGTTGACATTGTTGAGCACTGTGCCGTTGATGCCTACCATAGCATTGGCAAGTGCATATTTATTATACAATGCCTTTTGCTCATCAGAAAGTGGACCTTCCCAGTTCCAGATGCTTTTCCCGGCATAGCCTCTTTCGATGGTGCCGTCAAGATTATCCCAATGGTTCAGGACTCTAACATCATGCTTGGGAGAATCAGTGCGGTCATAGCCAGATTCAGGACGATATAGTGACAGAGCGCCATAAAGGAGACCTTGGCCTGATGGAGAAGTGATGGTCAATGAATGGTTGAGACTGTCAACGGATATGGAGTAGGCTTCCTTGTTGTTGAAACCCTGTTTTTTTTCTATCAGTTTTATAGTTTTGAAATAATCATCGGGAGAGGATTGGGAGAGAATGGATGCAGCGTTAATTGCAATCGGATTTTTGCCTTTGTATTCCACGTGGCAAGAAGCGTCATTGGCAGTCGGGAGCCAAAGCTGGGAATCGCTGCGCTCTGCAAAGGCTGAAATATAGGTGATAGCTATAAGGGAAAACAGTATAATACGAGACATAAGCATAAAGCGCCTCTCGGAGGCTATTTGATGTTTAGGTTATATCCTCAGGTTGAAACCTGAGGTTTCTGCATTATTATGAGGTCTCCGACCTCTTATAATTGAGAAATGGGAAGGCAGGATTTCTGCCTTCCCAAGCAATTTGTCGATTACTTAATGATTTAAATAAATTAATAATTTATCATTAATAATTTATCATTTATCATTGGATTAAGCGTACATGTTGATGATAGCTTCGTAGAGCTCCTGCTTGCCAGAAGTCTGAGCTGGTTCACCAACCTTGCGGCCGATTTCAGCGAGCTGTTCGAGAGTAAGCTTGCCTTCCTCGAATTCCTTACCTTCACCCTTGTCGAATGATGCGTAGCGGTCAGCGAGCATCTTCTTGTAAGGAGACTTCTCAAGAACGTTAGCAGCACATTCGAGAGCGCGAGCCATTGCGTCCATACCAGCGATGTGAGCGATGAAGATATCCTCGAGATCAGTAGAGTTACGACGAGTCTTAGCGTCGAAGTTTGTACCGCCATTGCCGAGACCACCATTGCGGATGATCTGCATCATAGCCTGAGTAAGCTCATAGTTGTCGATGGGGAACTGGTCGGTATCCCAGCCGTTCTGGTAGTCACCACGGTTAGCGTCGATAGATCCGAGCATACCGTTGTCGACAGCAACTGCGAGTTCGTGTTCGAATGTATGGCCAGCGAGAGTAGCGTGGTTAACCTCGATATTTACCTTGAAGTCTTTTTCAAGACCATGAGCTTTGAGGAAACCGACTACAGTCTCGGTGTCAACATCATACTGGTGCTTGCTGGGCTCCATTGGTTTAGGCTCGATGAGGAATGTACCGGTAAAGCCTTTGCTGCGAGCATAGTCGCGAGCCATGGTGAGCATAGTAGCGAGGTGTTCTTTCTCACGCTTCTGGTCGGTATTGAGGAGGCTCATATAGCCTTCGCGGCCGCCCCAGAATACGTAGTTCTGACCACCGAGTTCGATAGTAGCGTCGATAGCGTTCTTGATCTGAACAGCTGCGCGGGCAACAACGTCGAAGTCAGGGTTTGTGGCAGCACCGTTCATATAGCGGCCATTGCCGAATACGTTAGCTGTGCCCCAGAGGTTCTTGATGTTTGTACCCTTCATCTTTTCCTTGATGTAAGCTACGACAGCCTTGAGATTAGCTTCATATTCCTCTACAGAGTTGCCTTCTTCAACGAGGTCAACATCGTGGAAGCAGAAGTATTCTACACCAAGTTTCTCCATGATTTCGAAGCCAGCGTCAACTTTGTTTTTGGCGCGTTCTACAGCATTCTCACCTACATTCCAAGGGAATTTCTTTGTGCCACCGCCGAACTGATCGCCGCCTTCAGCGCAAAGAGTGTGCCACCAAGCCATAGCGAACTTGAGCCATTCCTTCATTGGTTTGCC
>DAAK01000170.1:7010-15067 GCA_001701075.1 Bacteroidales bacterium GP3
TCAGCGTCGTAGTAACGATAGGCGAGGGGATTGTAGCTTGAAGTGCCCTCGAACTTGATTTTTCCTATGCCAGGAAAGTATTCTTTCTGTGCCATTGTTGTGTTTATTTGGTTTTATTTAGGTTTTCTTTTATTATTATAAGGTCTTTAAGGTCTTTAAGGTCTTTAAAGTCTTTAAGGTCTTCCTTAATTATGCATTATGCATTAAATTAAGGCGTTCCTTCCAGAGCTTGTAGGCTTTGAGATAGGGCTCGCGGTTTTCTGGAGGAGTGATCTCGGTGATTTTCTTAAGAGTCGCGAAGGCTTCATCGTGGTCTTTGTAGATTCCAGCACCTATTCCAGCACCCTTAGCAGCTCCAACGCTTCCGTCGGTCTCATAAAGCTTGATAGTTGCACCACTGACAGCCGCTAAAGTCTCGCGGAATAGCGGGCTGAGGAACATATTGGCGTGTCCGGCATGGATTGTGTCGACTTTAATACCCATGGCCTCAGTAATCTCAATGCCATACATGAAGGAGAACACAATGCCTTCCTGAGCCGCACGCATCAGATGAGCCTTGTTGTGGATATTGAAGTTGATGCCGAATATTGAGCAACCTGTTTCCTTATTTTGGAGGATACGTTCTGCGCCGTTGCCGAAAGGAATGATACTTATGCCTTCAGAACCTACAGGGATCGACTCTGCCATACGGTTCATCTCGTCGTAGCTCGTGCCGGGATCTGCGATATTACGCTTGATCCAGCTATTCAAGATGCCGGTGCCATTAATGCAAGTCAGCACACCAACGCGAGGTTCTTCTGCAGTATGATTTACGTGGGCAAAGCAGTTGACTCTTGATTTAGGATCGCAGTCGATCTTGCCGTTGATTGCATATACTACGCCTGATGTGCCACCTGTAGCAGCTATCTCACCGGGATTGAATACATTAAGGCTAAGAGCATTGTTCGGTTGGTCGCCAGCACGGTAAGTGATAGGAGTGCCAGGTTCGAGACCCAGTTCCTTTGCGGGCTCGGGAAGAAGACGTCCCTGAATGCTGAAAGTAGGTTTCACTTCAGGAAGGATCTCCATGTCGAATCCGAAGTAGTCCATCAGGAACTTAGCAGGAGCGTTTTCCTTAAAGTCCCAAAGCACATAGTTGGAGATGCCTTCAGGAGTAGTGCAGATTTCGCCGGTCATCTTCATTGCGATGTAGTCGGCGGGGAGCATTATCTTGTAGATCTTCTCAAACACTTCAGGTTCGTTTTCCTTCACCCAAGCAAGTTTTGCAGCTGTGAAGTTGCCCGGAGAGTTCAGAAGATGAGTAAGGCATTTTTCTTCACCTAATTCCTCAAAAGCCTTTTGCCCATAAGGCACGGCACGAGAGTCGCACCAGATGATGGCATCACGAAGCAGTTTTCTGTCTTTGTCTACGCAGACGAGACCGTGCATCTGGAATGAGAAACCGATGGCCTTGATGTCAGCGGGATTCACTTTGGCGATGTCAAGAACGCTTTTAGTTACTTCTTTGATATACTCCCACCAGTTTTCGGGATTCTGTTCGGCCCATCCTTGGCGCACAGCTTTGATAGGAGCTTCTGATTTCGGGAAGAAGTCTGTAGCTACGCATTTGCCGCTTTTAGCGTCAACTATACTTGCCTTTACTGAGGAAGTGCCTATGTCGTAACCTAATAAATACATTTGATGTCGTGTTTATGGTATATATATTATGGTATGATCTTCTGCTAATTGTCTAAAAGGTCTTTTCGTCTACAAAATTAATAAATAATTTAGAATTACAAAAACTTTTGTAAAAAATATTTCAGATTTCAGTTGGAATATTATAATTAAAAAATCAAGGTATAATTATCTTCTTATATTTCCCTCCCTGTTGAATCAAATAAATCCCAGATGTCAATTGCTTAAGTTCTTCAAGATCAACGTTCTTTTTGAAAATCAACCCATTGATGCCATAAATTGTGATAGAATCATCATCTGAGAATACTCCTTCTACTCCAGCAACACTTATTATTATGCATTCAGCAAAAACTCCTGAGTCATCGGTAGCAGTTGCAGTAATCACACAATTTCCTTCCTTAAGAACTGATACATATCCATCATTGTCTACAATTGCAATAGAATCATTGCTCGAAGACCAATCAAGAGATTTTTCTGTTGCATTCTCTGGAAGAATGACAGCTTCAATTTTAAAATCCCTACCTTCTATACCTATCCAATTTTCTGGTGTAAGTACAATAGATTCAACCGGTATTGTAATTACAGATATCTCACAGATGGCACTATAATCACCGCAAGACGCTATTATATTAGCTGTACCGAGTGACAATGCGGTAATGTTTCCATTGTCATCTACAGTAGCAATAGATGCATTATCAGAAAACCAACTAACAGTCTTGTCTGTAGCATTTTCAGGAAATACGGTTGCTGTGAGTGTAAGAGTTTCTCCTATTCCCAAATCAGCAGATGCTCTGTCTATTGAAATACCATTAACAGGAATGATGAGTTTATCTACGAAAATATGGCAAATTGCATTGATTCCAGAACCATCAGTCGAAATAGCAGTGATATCAACTTCCCCTGGAGAATGTGTCATAACATTTCCTTCCGAATCAACTGTTGCAATAGAATCGTCATTGGAAACCCATACAAGCGACTTATCAGTTGCATTCTCTGGAAGAACAACAGCATTAATCTTGAAGCCATCGCCTTCTATTCCATTCCAGTTACTGGGAGAGAGTTCAATTGATTCAACTAGAATCGGAGCAGGATTCACAATCAAATCGCAAGTTCCTGAAATTCCTGATATTGGTGAAGCAATTATTAATGCCTTTCCGACACCTATACCTGTCACTTTTCCTTCGGAATCTACTTTAGCTATAGATTCATCGCTTGAGGACCATAAAATAGTCTTATTTGGAGCATCTTCGGGATAACCTTCTGCATTCAAAATTAAGCTCTCTCCTACAGTCAATTCTGCCGTTTTCGGACTAATTGAAAGTTTTAATACAGATTGACACTTAATAGTAAATTCAATTTCTTCCGAGGATGTTTTTAAATTAACTCTTACTTGTCCTGGCGCAGGTGGAAGCTCATCTTTTGAAAAAGCACAATAATCCTTACATATTTGTAGGTCTATAGGATTTGTGTCAATAGGTCCAGAAGCTTCTAAAGTTCCACCAGCTTCAAGATTTTGGCTTGACATCCAACCAAGCTTAAAATCGTATGAATTATCTATACTTGAGAGTGTTACAGTCAAATTCTCACTTCCATCAAATGTCGAAACCATCACATGTGGATACCAAGAGTAGATTATGTAATCCATTTCATTAAGATATGAAAAATCCTCAATTTCACATTCTACTAAAACAATATCACCATTTTTAACAGAATTCCCGTTAGAAGTAACAATCATCTTGGGAATTCCAAATGTAATGTCTGCTTCATGTGTGAATTTAATATAGATGGTGGATTTCCCAGCTTCTTTGTCATCTTCCATTACGCGCATGTCGAGCTGGAGAGTAACTGGTGCATATTTTGTGAATCCAATTTGATCAATGGCCATACAGAGATATTCTTCTGCACTTATTGGATCAAGTTTAGTATAGAAATCTGTGATTTGACTTCCTTGAAGACATGATCCAGCTGCACTTGTATAACTGTAGCAAAGCTGATAGTTGCCATATTCTCCAGCCTTAAATTCTTCTGGTGTAGGCTCGATGAGATTCAATGAGAACTGAAATTCTTTTGGCTCATCAGTAATGTTTGTGACAAAGACCTCTGCTTTGCATTCATATTCAGGATCTAATATTCCAGCCAACTCTGGATTCTCCATGACTATTGGATCGTAATAAGTGCTCACGACAGCGGTTTGTCCATCAGTGAGAGTTTCACCATTCAAAGAAACGGTGAAAGCATCCGAAAACACGTCTGCTTTTGCTGATGCAAAAGTAGCTGCTACTGCAGCAAGAAGTAGAAATTTCTTCATATGTTCGCTTTTTATGGTTTCTATTGCTTTAAAACAATTAGTCCGCTCTCTCTTGTGAGGCTTTGTTGATTGCTCTAATTTTGCAAAATTACAAAAATTCCCTATAATACAAAAATAAAATGCTTAGAATGATTTGATATGAACGATATAATTATTAATTTTGCAGAAAATAACACTAAAGATATCTTATTTTGTTTAAACTATCAATTTATTGATTAATACATCGTACATAATACTGACAATTATGAAATTAATTTATAAAGTAGCCCTTGGCATTACCTTGGCTTATACCACATCTGGAATACCTGAAACATATGCTGGGAATCCTGTGGAGATGCTCGCATTTTCCATGCAAGATGGCAATGGCGGTCTAAAACTGGCTTTTCGTGCGGACACAAATATAGAATGGCGTTCCATTGGAAACTTCCATTCCTTCCTCGGTTCCGACTATGGTGCATGGGGCAGCGGAAAAAAAATGTACAATGTAAAAATCGGACAAGATTCCGACGGCAACTACTGGGTGCTCTTCAATCCTGATAAAAACGGAGAGGTTGTGGCTTATACTTCAAGTCCAGACCTCGAGCACTGGAAACCACAGGAATACCGTCGCGGCGACTCCGATTATATGAAAGAAATCCCTTCCTCCGTCAATTTTACATCTCTTACAGATGCCACTATCCAAGGTAAAGACGTCAAAGGCAGTGTCATCACAGTAGATTCTGACATGATTGACCATCTTGAAGGATTAGTTCACTATCAATCGCTCAAAAATACCAAAAACGACGAGCGTACCGATCAAGATCCATGGCGCTTCAAGTATCTAAAACCTCTGAAGGCAACAGTATCCCTTGACAAAAATGGAGCTAAACCCATAAGCGATAACTTTATAGGCATATTCTTTGAAGACATCAATTATGGTGCTGATGGAGGTCTCTATGCTGAACTTATCCAAAACCGAGACTTCGAATATTCCGAAAAAGACCGTAAAGAATGGTCACCCACATCTTATTGGGATTCCTCAAATATGAATATCAATATAGAGACAACAGACCCTATCCATCCTAACAACTGCCATTATGCTATTTGCAATACAGCCGACAAACCAGGTTTTCTTACCAACAAGGGTTTTGATGGCATAGTGCTCAAGAAAGGAGAAAAGTATCTGTTCAATATCTTTGCACGTTCCGCTTCCAAAAATTCTCTTAAAGTTTCCCTGACCGACAAAAATGGGAAAATACTTTCTCAAGGAAAAGTAACTGTTCCGGAAGGAAAAGATTGGTCAAAACTTACCACCACTCTGACAGCGAAAGCCGATTGCAGCGAAGCAATGCTCAAAATTGAAGTTCCGGCGAAAAGCGAAGTAAGTCTTGACATGATATCACTTTTCCCAGAAAAGACATTCAAAGGCCACCGCAATGGTTTGAGAGAAGATCTTGCTCAGACACTCGCTGACCTCAAGCCCAAATTCATGCGTTTCCCAGGTGGATGTGTAAGCCACGGCAATGGAATCGACAATATATATGACTGGAAGGGTTCTGTAGGACCACTCGAAGCTCGCAAACCGATTCCAAATCTTTGGGGGTATCATCAGACGCGAGGACTCGGATTCTATGAATATTTCCTATTCTGCGAAGACCTTGGTATGGAACCGCTTCCAGTGCTCGCCGCAGGTGTGCCATGCCAGAACTCATCGCGCCATTCACGCTATAGCCATGATGAACTGACTTCAAATGGCCAGCAATGTGGTATCCCTCTTGAAGACATGCCAGCATACATACAAGATATCCTTGACCTTGTGGAATATGCCAACGGTCCGGCCGACTCCGAATGGGGTAAAGTCCGTGCCGAAGCTGGGCATCCAGAACCTTTCAACATGAAATATCTCGGAATCGGCAATGAAGACCTCATAAGCGAGACTTTCAAGATCAGATTCAAGATGATCCGCGATGCCGTCAATGAAAAATATCCTGACATTACTGTAGTAGGAACTGTAGGTCCTTTCTTTGAGGGTTCTGATTACGAAGAGGGTTGGGACTTCGCACGCAAAGAAAACGTAGAGATCGTAGATGAGCACTATTATGTGGCTCCAGGATGGTATGTCAACAACCGCAATTTCTATGACAACTACGACCGAAAAGGTCCGAAAGTATATCTTGGTGAATATGCCTCACACTACCCTGGACGCGAATCAAACCTTGAATGTGCCCTTTCGATTGCTCTTTATCTGACCGATGTTGAAAGGAATGCAGATGTTGTCACCATGACCTCATACGCCCCGCTCCTATCCAAGAAAGGAAGGACTCAGTGGCGCCCTGACCTCATATATTTCGACAACGAGAGCATCTCTGTTTCACCTGACTATTATGTACAGCAAATGTATGGAGCAAATGCCGGAACTACTTATATTCCATCTTCAATTAGCCTGCAAGAAGATTGCTGCGGTAAATGCAGCCAACCTAAAACAGACAACATAAATGATGATGTAAGGAATCGTTTCGGAGTATCGACAGTAATCGATGAAAAGAACGGTGATACGATCGTCAGAATTGCAAATATGCTTCCTGTAGCAATTGATGTGGACTTCAAAGATTATCCGAAAGGGAGTGCAATATTGACTACTCTTTCAGGAAAACCACGCGATACTGACGTGAAACCAGTCACATCGACAACACAACTTGATGACTCTCTCATTGTAGAACCCTATTCTTTCACAATTCTCCGAATTCTTAATAAATAATTTTTTACATATATGAAAAAGCCAGCTATTCTACTTATGATCACAGCTCTATTTGTCTGTTGCTTTGCTTGCAAATCGTCAAAGACAGACAACACAGAACCCGTAGGAGGAAAGACGCTTGTACTCTATTATTCTCAGACTGGAGCTACAAAAGCCGTAGCAGAAGAATTACAGAAGCAACTCGGATGCGACATCGACTCCATCATTGCAGTCAATCCATACGATGGCGACTACGGACAGACTATCGACCGATGGATGCAAGAAAAACAAGACAGTGTGAAAGTAGCCCTGAAGCCACTCAACGTAAATCTTGGCGATTACGACACTATTTTCTTGGGATTTCCTATCTGGGGAGGCACTTATGCTCTTCCTATGGCATCCTTCCTTGCGGATAATAAACTCAGCGATAAAAACGTAGTGACTTTCGCCACATTTGGAAGCGGTGGAATAGAAAAAGCAACCCTTGATGCAGCTATTGCTCTCCCTGGTGCTGACGTTAAAGAAGGTTATGGGGTCAGAAATGCACGTGTAGCCAAGGCTCCTGCTGAAATAAGGAGATTTCTTATTGAAAATGATTATATTGATGGAGAAATAGAAGCCCTTCCTGAATTCTCGGAGCCCATAGAAATTACCGACGAAGCAGCTGCCATTTTCCATGCAGCTTGCGACAATTATCAGTTCCCTCTTGGAAACCCCGTGTCATTTAGCAGCAGGAAGACCCCGGATGGAACAGAATATGAATTCGGTGTGAAATCCACAACTCCTGACGGAAATGAATCAAACTCTATCATATATGTGATTGCTCCCGATGGAGCCACTCCAGAATTCACAAGAGTTGTCAGAGAATAAAAAATTAAAATGACCGGGGGAAACCTTATATCCCCGTAATTATAAGTTCTAAAAAAAGGAAGCTTGATAATCAAGCCTCCTTTATTTTTATTTCTGTGTATAAAACTCTATTACCTTGCTGATAGCCCTTTCGCAGACAGGGCAGAATGTCGGGTTGTGATTGTCGCGCATTCGGCAGGTTTCAACAGGCCTGAACACCCCGTTAGCTTTATATCCTCCACCTTCGAATGCACCGACTACTACAGGTTTGTTTCTGTCTTCAGAAGCGGCACGCTTCATTCGTTCTTCACGAGTGCCACCTTTATCTACCCATGGAGTGGGAATCTCAACTCCGGGAGTCAGCATATCCTTCCATTTAGAATCGAAATCCATCATTGTGGTGATGTTCTGTTCCCATGGCTCAATATCGAGAGGATAAGTTTCGTCTTCATTCTCTGTATAGAAATATTCATCGGCAAGACCTGCAAAACTATGTCCAAATTCATGAAC
>DAAK01000148.1 GCA_001701075.1 Bacteroidales bacterium GP3
TGAGACAGAATCGGTATTATGCGGCATACGGAGACATACACGTCTACCCGGATCTCCACAAATAAATGTAAATTCAGGTTTTTCGTATATTGAAGTTTCTTTTGGAATCTTCCCAAATCCCATGCATCCTAAAGAAAAACCTATCAATAATATGACGATTAACCCATGGCCTAATAATCTTAATATTTTCATCTTATATCAAATCTTTATCTTTCTTCCACTTATAATATAAATTCCTTTTGGCAACAAATCAGGAACTTTCCCACAGGGGATTCCTTGCATATTATAGATTATTTCACTGCAGTTATCCATTCGCTTCTCTTCGACCGAATCTGAAGCATCTAAAAATTCTTTCAAAGCATCAAGACTTTTGAAAGTGCGTACCCAATGCATCACCAAGGGTTCTGAATCTATTTGACCAACAGTTCGAATTTGTAAAGGCAAAGTCGTTATATTGTCGGTTACTAAAGTCGTTTTATCTACTCCTTTATTATTTTGAAACGAGCCATTAAGCAGATCATAGTAATAAACATTCCCTTGCAGACAACCATCAAATGTCTCATATCCATTATTCCATGAATTTGCACCCGAATATAAAGCCATAGTCAAGCCTTCCGGACGATCCATTTTGAATGCAAGAATTGGATAATTACCGCCATGGAATGGGAACGACCATCCACGTCCTATTCTCGATGTTCCTAAGGAATTTGGAGTAATCTTGAAAACGCCATCAGAATACTCTTCCTCCCCATTATCACCAGATATTGACCATTCTGATGACTCTGCATTTTCAAAAGTATCGTTTAATTCTCCCCATTCGAATGCGACCCTATCAGTAGTAAGAACCTCTCCATCTATACAGTAACTTATCCAGTAACAATATCCCGGGACCGTGCCCACAACCTTATCATCTACAAACTGACCAAGACTTCCATCTGCATAGATTATTTGTGCCTTATCGTCTTCTCCGATAGGGCAACGCCAAAGATCAATTTCTTCAGGAAGTAATCCTCTGAATTCCCAATCAGCCGTGAATTGTTTTGACCTTGCGTCGAAATGTCCTTCAATGTTAGCATATGCTTCATACTGGGAGTTATATACAACTCTTATAGAATCTATTTCCAAACCTTCAGCCTCATTTTCAACAAAGAGTCGCAATACGGATGCTCCCGAGGGGAACTCCACAGTACCAATCAAATCTTCAATAAACTCTTCTGAAGGACACATCTCAGCAGTAACCTTATTACCTCCCGACACAGCTACGCTCAATAAAGAGGCTGAGGAAGCTCTATAAGTTACATAGACGTCATACGTGTCACTCGCTGGACAAGTGACAGTATAATTGAGCCATTCGCCAGGATAAAAATCTGCAACAACCCATTTGCCACTTACTTCCTTTAAACTCACTCCTCCATCTGGCCGATATGCAGACGGGGTAGCAGCAACCACCTTATGATATGTGTGCCCTTCTCCATCCTCTCGGATATTATAATAGTCATAATCTGCTGCATTTATAACTCCAGGCATTGAATGTATGCCTGATATACGTTTGCCTTCCACATATCTGACAGGATCCCCTGCCATCCATGTCTCAAGACTCTTTGTAAGTGTTCCCCAGCCATTCCATTCATAAAACCAGTTTGGTGAAGTGCCTGAAGTCTCATATCCATATTGATCAAGGGTGTATTCATGTGCACGCTTTAGCCACTTTATATCTTCGTCACTCTCTTCAGCCCTGACAAGGTAGTGGGCATAAGCCGCTGTCCTCGATCCCACATTGGAGATAGCGCCTCGTTTGTCCGGATTCGGCTTTATGGATTCCCACCGGCCACTGCGACATTTTGTCTGAAGATACATATTATTTTCAAGAGTCACCTCATTCCAGTCAGCGGTATATCCTGATGGTTCCCATGGTTCAGGTTGATCAGGGAACGACAGAAAATAGCTAAGATTATACCTATAGTTAAATTCAATTCCTTTAAGCAGCCGATTGTCATTAAGCGAGTAAAAACTGTCGCCCTGATTCCATGCAATCTCTGCAAATTCTATATACTTATGGACACCCGCAAGTACATGACCTTGATCTCTTGATGATTCTTGGCATTGCCCATTAGGATAAAAGTAGTAGTCAAGAAGTTCGTCATATCCGTAATCCTCTATCTTATCTGACTGTCCGTCTAAAGAATACGTTTTTTGATATTCATCTTCAGACACAGGGTGGCTGCTTGTAATGGGAGGTCCAGGAGGGTAAGGGAGGTCATCTTCACGATGTGGCAACCCTGAGACATAGCGTAATGCCCTTTCATAGATCAGTTCATTGTCAAGATACACACCCATGGCTAGCATAGCAAGCAAACCAAACATTCCCTGATTCCCATAACGTGCGCAATCTCCGTTAAATATATTCCAATAAAACGTAATGGCATTAGTGTCGTCATTGCTACTTGCATATTTATCATTAAGATTTTCAGAATTTGAATAGTAAGGATAAGTCAACATATCCTTGAATTTCTGTTGATCTTCAGTCTTCCAGCCCTCATAATCACGCATAAGCTCGGCTGCTTCTATGAGAAGGTTTATCTTGCCATTGTCAAGAGAAGCAGTGCCACGAGACGACGTGTTTGTATAATGATTATTGGCATTCAGATACTCTACAGCCTTATCAGCATATCGGTAGTCACCGGTGATGTGCCAGAGCAATGCAAGATCATGGGCACATCGACCATCTATGCCCACAGATCCGTTGAACTGACCTTCCTTTATCTGTGTGCCACGATCAGACACCTTACGGTCGAGTGAGGCATGCTCTGAGTTTTTCAGATTGAGATATGTGGTGTAATAAGGCTCTACCTTTGCCTCCACCATTGCTTTCATTCTGTCGAGCTGCCCCTGTGTATAAGAGCATCCGGGATGCACGAAAGTCCGATTAGCATTAAGCTGGTCGAAAATACAAGTCACAGCAAACAGGATAATGAAAAGTCGCTTCATGATGTCTTTTTTTAAAATATAGGGGCGCATCTTGATGACACGCCCCGATTTATTGAATTGTGGATTCGTGATTCTATTAGCGTACCATGGCTTTAACAGTCTTGACAGTGCCGTCTTTCACTGCCTTCACAATATAAAGTCCTGCAGGAAGCGTAAGTGAGTTTACACCGCTCATGACTTTCTTGCCATCTACAGAATAAGCTTCAATAGTCGCGCCTTGTGATACTACAGTCCTACCATTCTTTAGGTAAACATTAACGTTTTCTGCATTGATGGCATCGACTGCCTGTTCGTCACCATCACGTACTTCCAGTCCACCTTCTCCATTAGCGTAATCTTCACAAAGCATAAGAGCATCGCTCGAGTCCTCAGCACTGCCAGTATAATGAATTATAAATGCAGGCTGCTCAACAGTGACGGTTTCTGGTTTTGCAATACATACAAATCCCAACCAAGAGCGTTGTTGCACACCACCTTGTCCATTAGCATCAGGTTCTACAATAGTCTCCCAATCATTTAAATTAGGGAATACCACGTCGCCGGCACTGAAAAGTAAACCTGGAGTCTTATCAGCATCCATACCTTTCACATTATTAAGGTCGATCACAATAATATCTTCTGAATATACCTCTTCAGTTCCATTTGAAATATGAGATCCGAGAAGGCGAAAGAGCTCACCGTCATACTGATCGACAACTTTATATTTGTCACCATTAAAAGAGGGGAAATTTTCATCGGTTGACTCAGTGATTGCGCCCCATTTAACGTTTCCATCCTCGTTAAGTCCATCAGATAGTCTACGCTGAAGCATGAATTCAAACTTAAAGTCACCGAGATTCCATGCGCAACCATCAGTAGTGATCTGGAACACCATATAAGGTTCAGATTCTATGAGATTAGCAGTAGCTGCGTAGCGGATATCAGCACGCCAGTTGCCATTTTCAAGTTTGGCAAGCTTGTTTACTACTGTTTTTCCATCCTCTCCTACAGGAAGGATGGTCTTACCATTGTCGGTAGCCCATGAATTCTCAGGATTCCAACGCACCTGTGCGTTTGCTGCACCTGCGAATGCAAGTGCTGTTGCGAGAAGAATAGTAGATTTTTTCATTTTAACATGTATTATATTGGTAAAAAAATACAGAAAGAATCAGACAACTCTAATAATCACTTCTAATCCTTTCTGCACTATAATTCGTATGAAAAACGGCTTCTACTCAATATAGAAGCCGTTTTTTTGATAAATTTATCAATTTTATAGCATACCTAAATTCAATTTTGCTCCCAGAAAGGATTCTGCACTAAATTAGGATTTAAGATCATCTGGTCGAGAGGGATCGGAAGCATATAGGTGCGCTGCCTAAATGTACGGTCTTCCTTAGCCTCTATTATATAGTATCCATCTTCGCTTATCATTACGCCATTGTCAATAGTCTTTGAAGGATCTTGGCTATTGGAGAAAAGGCTCTTGCCATCCGGGCCTTTCTTTGCCACAGCCTGTGCGTATGTAGGAGGATTATTCGGATCGCAGAACACATATAGCCAATTGTCGCCTTCTTCCAGACGCATCCATTTGTAATTCTCAAGCATATCTTGAGTCAAGTTCTTGACCGCGATGGTATAACATTGGGAGTCGATGAATATATCTTTACGCTGACCGATTGATTTCCCAATATAAAGTCCTTCAAGATTATCACCGAAAAGTTCATCACCTTTAGCCCAACGACGTACATCGTCAACACGATAGCCTTCAAGATATAATTCACAGGCACGTTCCTTTCGGATTTCCTCAAGTGACCAGTTAGTTTTCAATGGCATGCCAACCCTTTTGCGCAGAAGATTGATATGAGAGTTTTCTGCAACTGCTATCGGGTTTGCTCCGTTAAGCTCGCAAAGAGTCTCTGCATAATCAAGATATACACCACCAAGCCGAATTACCGGAATATCATATGAAGCATCATTAGCACCACATGTTGTCTCTACGCTCCATTTGCTTACAGCTGGGAGGAAAGTAATATTCGAATTAATTGTAGGTGTGCCTATTTCGGTGAAGCTTTCACGCTTGCTGCTGTATGTCCACATATAGCTCATGAATGGGACTCCAAGTTCTGAAATACGTGGATCCATATTATCGTTACACCAGTAATAAGGATCAGAATAATTGGTTGAACGTTGGGTTCCATCTTTAGTCTCGAAACTTTCTACAAGATGGCGACCTATTCCGAAAGCTCGATACGCATGCACCCAATTCTGACCCGCAAGTTTCGAGATATTATCGAATCTATTGGTTAGGATGTATTCCTTATTTTCTTTCTTGAGGACACCCGCCGGATTTCTTGCTACTCCATTTTCGAGAGTGAACATATATTTATAGCTTGCCTGTCCGAGTGCTTCATTGTAGAAAAGTTGATAACTGTCGTCAGCAATGACTTTCTCCAAAGCATCCCTGCCAATTTCGAGAAGCATCTTACTTCTTGCTGCGCGTGACTCAGCCGTTGTGGGATTATTGGCAGCAGGATATGAGTCCATCTCCGTATGGTATTTCTGCCATGTCCCTTCAAAAAGACATATGCGTCCGAGGAGAGCACATGCGGCTCCGATAGTTATTCTTCCTTCTTTTGCGCTGTTGCGAATTTCAGCTTCTCTTGGGAGTTTGCCAGACTCTATTGCCCACTGGAGATCCTCTATCATGAAGTCTACGAATTCATCTCGAGTGGCACGTGGCGCCATCACTTCAGGAGATGTAGGGTCGAGCACACTCTCTACGATTGTGCCTGGGCCAAAATCGCGAAAGAACAACCAGCTTTCGTAAGCCCTAAAAAAACGAGCCTGTGCACGATATTCATCAAGATCTGCCTGATCACCATTGTAATAAAGTGCAGCATAATATTCAAGATAGTTGATGGAGCGTATATGGCTATAATAGTCATTGTAGCGTTTGTTAGTTTCTGGTTGGCTCATCTTTGAGGCTGATATTTCGCCTGACATGTCTGTACCGAAATCACTGTCTACGTCACGGTCCGCAAGACCTTGTATATTACCAGCATTCATAAGTTTTGGCAACCATCCGTACCAGTTATTGACCTCAGCTTCATAATATGCGATATTATCCATTGTATTCGCTTCGTTGGTTGTGATCTCAGGGTAGAAATCAAGGGCATCGTCACACCCTGTAAGCGAAGTCACCGTTAATGCGATGAGAGTCAGTATATTTTTTGTATTCATATTGCTTCGTAGTGTTAGAATGTTACATTTAGCCCTATCGTATATGAACGATAGAATGGGTAAGCGTTCGCTCCAGATGTGCCTCCAAGTGGATTGGTGGCCATATTCTCGGGATCAGTCTTATCTTTGTTGAATCTGATTGTGAAAAGATCGGTACCTGTGAAGTATAGGCGTACCTTGTCGATGCCTGCTTTATGCGTCCATGCAACGGGAAGAGTATAACCAACCGTAAGATTCTTCAAGCGGCAATAAGCCATATTCTGTAGGCGATACCAGGCATCGCTAAAGAGATAATTATATGCCGTCATGCTTCTGTGCCAGCGAGGAGCAGAATTATAAGGGTCATTATTAGCTACGCGATAATCTGCCGAGCTTGTTGTGACTGTAGTAGGAGTCAGAGAGCCATCGGCTGCCACATTGTAATAGGATATTTCCTGATCAACCATACGGGGATCATCACCTAAATTATAGCCCCATGTCCTGTCATACCATTGGCCACCCTGGATCTGATAGATATTTCGTCCCGGTGCAGTAAGTGTGGTAATATCGCGTATTAACTGAGCCTTGCCAACACCCTGAAAGATCACATTAACATCAAAACCCTTCCATTGTGCTCCCAAGTTGAGTGAATAAGAATAGCGTGGATTAGTGGTGCCAAGATATTTTATATCATCATAGTCGATGTTTCCGTCTCCATCAAGGTCGGCATACATAGCATCTCCGATACCCATAATCGATGTGTCTACACCCAAAGCCTGTCCATCAGCAGCATCAACCATTGCCTTATAAGAGTCAAGCTCCTCCTGATTCTCAATCAGCTTTACAAACTCCATACCGAACATTGAATTAAGCTGATATCCCTCACGTTGCTTTGTAATACCATTCTGTGTATAGCTGGAAGCATTGGGCATTGAAATCAGTTTGTTTTTAGCATCAGAAATATTGAATCCTACATTATAAGCCACATCTCCGATACGGTCGCGCCAATTAATTTGAAGTTCCCATCCGTTCACCTTGAGTTTTCCGCTATTTGTCTTTGGTGCCTCCGCTCCGAAAACAGCTGGATACGTCACTCCGACAAGCATGTTGTCGTTAGTTTTCCAGAAATATTCCACAGATCCACTTAAGCGTCCGCTAAGGAATGAGAAATCAATACCCACATTGGTATTCTTAACAATCTCCCATGTTCGGTCGCGGCTTATGACATTACTCTGCCATAATGTCTGTAATGGTGACGCGGAACCGGTAGGCCCAAAAAGTCCGGCACTTGTGGTGTTGGAACCATTCACACTCGTAGATATATTGCCCACAAAATCATATCTGCCGATACCTTCCTGATTTCCTGTCTCACCATATGACGCACGGATCTTAAGGTCGCTGAGCCACGTAATGTCGCGCATAAATTTCTCATCACTAATACGCCAGCCTCCAGAAATTCCAAAAAATCCTTTCCATTTTTTCCCACGAACGAATTTTGAAGAACCATCGTATCGACCGAGAAGTTCTATAAGATAACGTCCTTGGTAATCATAATTAATACGACCGAAATATGATGCGAGCGCAGTAGTCCATTTATCATCCCTAAACTCGACTTTAGATGTTTCCGGATTATAGGACGAAGACAAAGACTCCAAAAATCCATCAGCAAGATTCAGAAGCTTTACATCCGATTCTTCCTTACTTTCCCGCTCATAGCTTGCACCCAACATAGCTGTCAGGTTATGATCCTTGTTTGGTCCGAAATCAATCATATAGTTCAAGTATCCTTGATATATCTGGTAAAGAGCTGAGGCATTGAATCTATCGAAGCGATTGTCGGTAGGACGCACCATAGTCTCAATTTTCTCATTATCCCAATTATACATATAATTCTTGAGCATTGTCTCCTTATTGACCCAGTCCTTAATGGTATATCCTACAGCTCCGATAAAATCAAGACCCTTTATTATATGAAAAGTAGGACGAACATTTATGACTGTCTCATTGTAGACCTGACGTTTATTACCACCGAGTTTTGCTACAGCCACATCGGAATAGTTATTAAGCCATCCGAAAGCATGCTGGCCATCCGATGAAAAAATTGGAGATCCAGGAGGGTTGCCGTTTATGCCCGATGGATTATTAAGCGGATACGTATTGTCTCTACGCACAAATGAAATTGTAGTGGCAAGATCAAACCAGTTGGTTATCTTAAAGTCGTTGTTTGCGCGTGCAGTATATCGATGTGCTTTTTCTTTGATACCAAATTGAAGCGGAGATCCATCGTACATATAGCCGAGACTTACATTATATTTGGCCACATCGGTGCCACCACTTACACTTAGAGAGTGCGACTGAGCAAATGCATTGCCGAACGTATCGCTATACTGATCTGAATCAATGAAACCTATATCGCTAATTGCATCAGCGTTTCCTCCAAGGGCTGCATAACTCTGAATTGTGCCCATATACTGAGGATCTCTTGTTTTCATTGCATATATTGCAGCATAAGGGAATGCGCCAACAGGGGTAAATGTATTTAAAGTGCCGCTTGATATGCCTTCATTGTAAAGCACCTCCTCTATGCAAGTTGCCCATTGCTGAAGGTTCATCCACTGCACTTGTGGGTCAGAGACTTTCCATGTGACATTACCGCTATATGAAATAGTCGGTTTCTTTCCATTTTTACTACCACGCTTAGTAGTCACAAGAACGACTCCACCTGCAGCACGTGCTCCATAGATAGAAGCGGAAGCATCTTTTAGAACAGAAATGTTTTCAATATCATCGGGATTGATGTCGGCCAGCCCTCCAGGAACTCCGTCGACAATCACCAAGGCACTGGTGTTGTTGACTGATGCTTCGCCGCGAATTTTAAAGTTCCATGATTCTCGGCCTGGAGCAGAGGAACCACGAGTTACAAGCATACCCGGAATCTGCCCTTGAAGGTCGGCCAATGGATTGGTTGTGGTGGCCTTGTCAGCAAATACTTTGTCATCTACTGAAGATACAGCCCCTGTCAGAGAACCCTTTTTTTGAACACCATATCCTACGACAACAAGTTCATCAAGAGTGGAAGAATCTTCTTGGAGGATGATTTTTAATTCCGGTTCGACGGACACTTCCTTTGTCTTATAACCTACATAGGAAATAATAAGCGTTTTCCCCTCAACATCATTGAGGGTGAAGTTGCCATCAATGTCCGTTGCAGTTCCCATTGAAGATCCTTTTACCATTACAGTTGCTCCAATCAAAGGTTCTCCCGATTGGTCAACGACCGTACCAGTCACTGTAGAAATAGGGGCCACTGCGGGAGCCGATGACGCCGATATTGATGGAGGCATGATTCCAGGAAACAACCCTCCCAAAATGGTCAGAGCTATGAATGCTGCCACTCTTCGCCGGTTTTTTGATAGATTCATAATTATAGGTTGTATTTTGATTGTTATAGTTGTCTTTTATTTCAGTTTTCTACAAAGAAAGAATTTCTTTTCACATATAATCGGTCAAACGATTGAAAATACTCAATTATTTTGGAAAATATCGTTTTTCATGTTCTTCAATTAGTCAAATTGCGGTACTGAAACACTCACGCATTTGACGAATACCTATATAGAAATGATTTTCAGCAGTTCTGGGAGATATCTTTAGTGAATCGGCTATCTCCTTGGTATTTTTCCCTTGATGGATACGCATTATATATATTAATTTGCGTTGACGGGGCATGGCATTAAGTTGCTTCTTCTCCAAGCGTTGCATGTCGTGAGCAAATATCATATTCTCCGTTTCATTGGTAATACCAGTTTGTGTAACCGAAAGCAATGAATGTACAGATGTCTTTACATACTGATGACGCAGATAGTCGTTGACAGCATGAGATGCAATAGAGAAAGCGAGATTCCCAGCTGCGCCCTCCATGATTTCCCCAGGATATTCAAGCAGGCGAAGGAATACTTCCTGCATCAGGTCATCGGCATCGTCCTCGTCATTGATTCGCGAACGGATGTATCTCTGTAGCTTTTCGCTATTCTTATAGAAGAGTTCTATAGCCGCGTGATTTGATTGTTTTGAGTTTGCCATATCGTTTTGAATTTTTCGCTTGAGCGAGGTTAACGATGGCAAAATTACGGCAATCCAATAACACTCCAAAATTTTGAAAAGCGACTTTTATGTCAAAAAATTTAATGATATAATTATTTTATAAGTATAATCATATCAGTACTTTAATTAATTGAGACTATAATCTAACACAATTATTTGATACTACAATCAAGTCTCAATCAGTTTCATTATAGTTTTTGAGATACTCTCCTGGAGAGATTCCTTCAATATTTTTGAAGTGACGAAAGAATGAAGCACGTGACGAGAATCCAGCCTTCTCGGCCATAGCGCTGAGCGTGAGAGACCGATTTTTTTCATCTTTCACAAGACGTTTGAATTCCTGAACGCGATACTTATTCACATAATCATAGAATGTATGCCCCTTGTGCTGACTAAAGAATTGGCTGAGTTTGTGACTTGAGATACCTACCATTGCGGCAAGGTCGGCCACTTTAAGGTCAGTCTGGAGATACGGCTTTTCATTTTCCATCACGTCTTCTACTTTACGTCCAATCTCACGGGCTTCGTTTCGGGAAAGGACATTTGATGCATATTTTTGGTGCGGATTCACCTCAGCCTCAACCACAGGAGACTCCACTACATCCTTATTCTCTGCTGCCTCTACTGATACTTGCAATTTTTTTTTGGTTTTCCTTGCCACATAAAACCAAATGAAGGCAAGCACAAAAACAAAGAGGATTACAACGCCTATCATAACATACCACCAAAGGGGATAAGGAATGTGGAGTTTCACCGAAGTAATGTCAGCTTTGCCTTCTGAGTCATTCGCAGATTTCACCCTAATTTCGTGTTTTCCTGACGAGAGCTCATAGAATGTCAGAGAAAGATCCCCAATGAAACGTTTCCATTCACCACCGTCAAGACTGTACAAGTATGCTTCCGGCTCTTCAAGTGCATATGAAAATGTGGAAAAGTCTATTCTTATTGTATTTGTCGACTTGCCCAATTCGATATGGAAACTTCCATCTCCACTATCAAGTATAGGGACTGAATCCAAGGGTTTGCCATTCACTTTAATAAGTGTAGGTACAGGAGCACGTTGCGCTTCTATTGACTTATCTATCTCAGATTCCGTAAGCCTAAGCAGTCCTGCAGAATTACCAAACCATATGTGCCCGTCTGAATCTGACACTGGCTGTCCCTGAAGGAATGACGGAGAAGGCAGCCCTGAAGCAAGACCAAATCTAAACACGTGGCCATGTGAATCCAGACGGAATATACCTCTATTTGTAGATATCCAAACATTTCCCGCCGCGTCCTCAACCACACCCTTTGCATCTGCGCCATCAAGGAGTGGATGAGTGATGCTTGTCTGATCAGACAAATCCTTATTTGAGGATATTATCATTCCATTCTCCGGGATGAAATAAAGACGATTGCGACTGTCTTCATAGATGGTACGGAAACGTGTGCTTTTAGGAAATGTGGAAGGGAAAAGATCTGTACGCAACTTGTCTTGACGCGGATCATAAACGCAAAGACCCGATTCAGTACAAATCCAACCTTTCCCCTCTGAATCGAAGAAAATACCATAGACATTACCATCAGGAAGTCCACTATTCGACGATGTATAATGTTTCATCTCTCCAGTTCTTGTATATTTGAAAAGGCCATAGTTTGTGCCTTCCCAAATATTGCCTTTGCTATCGGCAGCGAGCGAGAATATATGGCCTGACCTGAATACAGAATGAGGACCATCGATTGGGAAGTCGCTTACCTTTCGGGTGATAGGATCAAGGATTTGAAGGCCACCACCATAAGTGCCAATATATGTTTTCCCATTATGGTCAAGAAGAGATATTACCATTTCCGAACGGAGATCTGGACTTCTAACGCTCCACGCAGAAGTGCAATTTTGTTCAAAAACAGTGAGTCCTTCACGTGTTCCAATTGTAATTCGCCCTTCAGAAATACTGAGAGCCCTTACTGGCACACCTCGGGTATTAAATACAGCCGGATCATCCATAAGTTCAAATGGACCAGTCCACGACGGAGTATAGTCAACTCCATTCTGATAATAGCCTACCCATAGATTATCTTTTCGGTCAATATATAAGGAATAGACCTGATTGCTTGAAGGACTTACCGGATCTGTAGCTATGTGACGCACGTTTCTTGTGACTTTTTCTGTCTCAATACCAATTTTAGTTATACCGCCGCCATCTGTACCTACATAAAGAATTGATCCATTATGATTGAGTTTCATGGACGTGACGACGTTTCCTTTGGAAAATCCGAAAGCCTCCATGATTTTTCCAGAAGAAATATCTATCCGCCAGATACCATTGCCAGATGTGCCTATATAGATATTTTTATCTGTTGCAGCAATGGAAGTCCCACCTAATGTTTCTACAAATGTGGAGCCTTCTATCGAACTTACTGTCATACTATCAGTGTTCATATGAAAAACTCCTCCTTTCGTCAAGAGGTAGACTCCATCATTCGCTGCAGTCATGTCGACGACCTTATTCGAAAGGTCAAGCACATCATTACCAACCATAATCCTGCGTGATTTTCCATTGGGTGCAAACGCTACAATTCCCTCGTCACCTCCGACGAGAGAAATTCTGTCATTTACCCACATAGCGCATGTAGCTGGAAAAACAGCACCGTCAAGAAGTTTGGTTATGTCATGGCTTTTGCTATCAGTGTCTATTCTAAATACACCAGAGGATGTTGCAGCTATGAGACTGCCTCCTGAAACCGGAGCCAAAGCTCTGACTGCAATCCCACGAGAATCCGGATCAGGAAGGTCGATCTTTACGCAGTGTTCCCCATCAAATCTTATCAATCCGTGATCTGTAGCAAACCATATATACCCATCATCTGTCTTTGTGATGTCGTAGGTGGTGTATCCGTCAGAGTCCAAGCCATCAGCATGTGGCACCCGGTGGTAAAGATGTCCCTCAGGATAAGCTGATAATGCCGTCAGCACAACTGACAGCATTACTGAAACTATATGTTTTATATCTTTAACTCTCGCCATAAGTGAGAGATTTATGTAGGTCATTGATGATATGGTTTTACGATTATTTTAACGGAGCAATGGTTGTTAATATTGCTGAATTCTGATTATTCCCTTCAAGATTCCTAAGACGATTTAAGGCCTCAATATAGTAATAATCTGCATATATTATTGAATAATCTATCTCGCTTCCCGCAGGATGGTGACCAGTAGAATGAAGAAGGAAAGAGTTATTTTTTTCTCTTGACTGGTATTTATCGCTGCTTAACGATGAAAGCATGGCAAGTGCTTCATCTTTATAATAATCACCTTTCTCCCCTTCCACATATCCACTTAGTTCGAGCAGAGCCGACGCTACTACACATGCAGCAGAAGCATCACGAGAAGTTTCCGGAATTTGAGGATCATTAAAATCCCAATATGGAATTTTATCTTCAGGCAGACGTTCAAGATAGACGTCAGTCACTTTCTGTGCAAAGTCAAGAAACTTAGGATCCTTCGTTTCTCTATACACCATTGTGTAACCGTAAATGGCCCAGGCCTGTCCTCTTGCCCACATTGAATTATCGTCATAACCCTGATGTGTGCAACCTCGCAAGAACTCACCTGTCACAGGATCGTATACAGCCACATGATATGAAGTATAATCTGGCCGGAAATGATGTTTCATGGTTGTCTCAGCATGCTTCACAGCTATATCGTGAAGATATGGATTACCTCCATTATTAGCAGCCCAAAAGAGCATCTCCAGATTTATCATATTATCCATTATAGTGTTGTGGCCTCCAAGCATCTTTACATTTCTCGGCCAAGAAAGTATCGTCCCAACTTTAGGGTTGAAGAGAGTTGCGAGAGAGTCAGCCGCTGCAAGTATCTCCTTCTTGTATTCCTCTCTGCCAGTCAGTCGGTAACCATTGCCATAGCTGCAATGGATCAGAAAACCAAGGTCATGGTCAAATACAGGAGCATCGACCACGGTCTTTAGTGATTGCGTGAAGCGGTCGGCCTCTGCAAGGACTGTAGTGTCACCAGTTGCTTCGTAGTCATACCATAACACTCCAGGCCAGAAGCCGCTACACCATTCCTCTGCACAGGTCGGACGACATTCCCAGTTATGAGCTTCTGGCGCGACATTACGTGGCATCATGGTGTGATCAATTTCACCTCTCCCTGATTTCTTTAATTCAGACAATGTCGAAAGAACGTGATTATGACAGTACTTTAGCTGTGATGTAGTGTTGATGTCAGGGATTGAATTATGGGTTCCACAAGAACCTATAAGCGCAGCAAGCACCGTAAGGCACGATATAGTCTTTATTGAATTCATTTGTATCTCTGGTATTTTTTAATTTCTTTCTTATCTATTGGGTTCATGCGCACTGCGACACCACCTTTGGGCTGAAGATCAAACTTAAGAGTGGTAGATGGCGTGACAACATAACTTTCACACTTGACTTTAGTGGCAGTCTCAACTTTAGGATCATCTGTATAAATCTGAGCAACCCATATCGATCCTGACGGGAGAAAGTCAAGCTTGATTTCTTCTCTACGAGCATCGTTATTGGTCATGGCAGCTAAAAACCATATGTCACCCTTCCTTCGCGCCATTACGATGTCCCGCCCCGGAAAACCTGAAAGGACTTTAGTGTCGTCGAATGTAGTCTCTAAGTTCTCAAACCAATCGATCTCCGGCTCACCGTTATAGCGATCAGGTGTGTCATACCACAGTATTGTTTGCAAAGGGCTGTAGAATATCAATGATGCAGCAAGCTGATGGGCATGTGTATTCTTTAGCCGCTTGTCAAAATAGCAAATTGTATAATCGGCTGCTCCATTAAGCATACGCGTAAATGGCAAAGTCACATTGTGCGTAGCATCAGGCCATTCTTCATTGCCATGGATCCCTTCCTGAGTGAGAAGATTGGGATAAGTTCTTGAGAATCCTGAAGGACGGTACTCGTCGTGTATGTTCATCATCAGACCATTCTCGGCTGCCTTACGCACCATATCGTGAAGCCAAGTAGCCCAACGGTGGGATGCATATTGCACAAAACCAGACTTCACACCTACTATACCCCACTCTTTAAGTAGAGGAAAAAGTTCGTCCATCTGCTTCATCAGTGCATGCTGATTGACATAGAGCCAGATGCCCACACCTTTCTCCTTGCCATATTCCACTATCTTCTGCATATCGAGCCTGTCGATTACCTTTGTTGCGTCTCCGTCATGGCTGATGCAAGGAACATACCAAAGCCAGTCAAAGAGCATGTAGGGTATTTTGTGTTCGGCACAGAAATCAATGTTTTTCATTCCAGCCTCAGTTGTGAGGGTGGTGCATCTCATTATTTTGCCTGGGACTACCCATAAGAAATCTCCCCTTGCAGGAGGGTTTAGATTATTGACTATATCGTTGTTTTCAAGCAACTGGGCCGGGGTGTCAGCGGTCATGATGATTTTCCATGGAGTGGCATAGTAAGTTACGATATCTACAGGAGAATACATAACAGATTCCAGCGTTCTTTCATGACCTTCGCGATGGCGTAGTTTTGTAAGACACCAGTCATCGTTGTCCGCGTCAAGGATTGCAACCCATTGTCCGGTGGGAAGCTTCATTGTCAATGCTCGTTCTACAGGTATTGCTATGCTGTCGATCGGCTGATATACGAAAGGAGCCTGTGCCCATTCCTCACTCCAAGCCATTGTGCCTTCCGGAAGGGTATAGTCAGTAAGATCATCTACAACCTTGTGGAATATCGCGGCAGGATGTTCAGGAAAGAAATATCGGAAGGCAATTCCCTCATCGTATGCCCTCACCTGAACGTCAAGACGATAGTTGCTTTTGTCTTTTCGTGACATATGAAGTATTGCCTGATTATAGTGGTCACGAATCTTTGAACGCTCGCCATAGAGCGGTGTCCACACAGTATCGATTGAAGTCCCATAAGTGACACTGTCTACCGTCAGGAGATCCATCCACGAATCCGGCTGAGGAAGATCCCTCTTACCGAGAGCCATCTCCCACGTGCGGTTGTCTACTTCAAGGCCTGCACGCGAAGGAAGAATCACTTCTTTGCCATCGACTCTCACACTGTATGTCAGTTCTTTTCTGGGCTTCTCAAATTTCACCTCTCGCCGACCGTCGGGCGAAGAAAGAGTCAGCTCAGGCGTGGATGCGGCCATACTTCCGGCCACACACAAAGCCACTATTGCCAGAACGATTGCTCTTGAATTCATATTCTCAAAATTAAAAAAGGAAGTAATCCTTTTCAGGGATTACTTCCTTTTATTCGTTACAACTTCATTTTTCACTCAATGCCAGTCATTTTTTATTTCAAGAACCGACCTTCAACACACATTGAAGGGATTGAGATTCAGTTCTGGCACAAGTTAATTAAAAAATATGCAAGCTGAAATGTTTGTCAAAAATGTGTCAGGAGCGGGCAGTGAGGAGGGTGCCTTTGCCGCGAAGGGTGACGGTGGTTAGGGCTGCTGGGAGAAGCACGGTTTCTCCGCCTTTTATCAGCATTGAGTCTCCTTCATATTCCAAAGAGACGTCACCATCCAGACACATCAACGCCGTAAAAGAAGCATCGCTGTTTACAAGTTTCATTTCTCCATTCAAAAGCAGACGGTCTACCTTAAAATAATCACATTCGGCAAGCACTGCATCGGCAACGTGCGGATCAGCCGGCTGGGATTTATAATCGCTGTGATATGTGTAGTCTATTGCATCCTTGGCGAGGTCAGTGTGAAGTTGACGAGTATTTCCCATAGCGTCACGGCGTCCGTAGTCATATATACGATAGGTGATGTCGCTTGATTCCTGAATCTCAGCAAGGAGATTGCCAGCTCCGATAGCATGGACTCTGCCTGCAGG
>DAAK01000028.1 GCA_001701075.1 Bacteroidales bacterium GP3
TAAAAATAGGGACGCACGAGCTGTGCGTCCCTATTTATATTATCATTGCCTCGATTTGCTTGATAGCTTGCACCAGCGAACCCAGAACTTCGTCCTGGGGCTGCTGACGGCAAGCGCAAATCTTCAGCGATAGCTGCTCAAGCGACTATTCCCACTCAATTGTGGCTGGTGGCTTGGAGGAGATGTCGTAGACTACGCGGTTGATGCCGCGGACTTTGTTGATTATTTCGTTGCTGACCTTGGCGAGGAATTCGTAGGGGAGATGTACCCAGTCGGCGGTCATACCGTCGGTGGAGATCACGGCGCGAAGTGCACAACAGCGTTCATATGTGCGCTCATCACCCATTACGCCTACACTCTGTACAGGCAACAACATTACTCCTGCTTGCCATACCTTGTCATAAAGTCCTGCTTCACGAAGATTGCTGATGAATATATCATCTGCCTGCTGAAGCACGTGAACCTTCTCTGCAGTCACTTCTCCAAGAATACGGATACCGAGACCCGGACCCGGGAATGGATGACGCCCGAGAAGCTGTGGATCAATTCCAAGAGCCTTTCCTACGCGGCGAACTTCATCCTTGAAGAGCAGGCGAAGAGGTTCGACTACCTTTAGATTCATCTTCTCTGGCAGGCCACCCACGTTGTGGTGAGACTTGATGGTGCAAGAGGGGCCATTGACGCTGACACTTTCAATGACATCAGGGTAGATAGTACCCTGAGCAAGCCAACGAGCTCCATGGAACTTCTGAGCTTCCTCGTTGAATACCTCTATGAAGTCACGGCCAATTATTTTTCGCTTTTGTTCCGGATCAGTCACGCCGGCAAGATCTGTGTAGAAACGTTCGCTGGCATCAACACCCTTCACATTAAGTCCCATACCCTTGTATTGCTCAAGTACGCCTTCAAACTCATTTAGGCGAAGGAGACCATTGTTGACAAAGATACACTGAAGATTGTGACCGATTGCCTTATTGAGAAGTACGGCTGCTACAGTAGAGTCAACCCCACCAGAGAGACCAAGAATCACCTGGTCATCACCGATTTTAGCTTTCAGATCAGCCACAGTAGTCTCAATAAATGAGTCGGGACTCCATGAGCCTGAGCAACCGCAAATGCCAATCACATAGTTGCGGAGCAACTGGGTGCCGTCGGTGGAGTGATACACTTCCGGATGGAACTGGATTCCCCAGGTTTGTTCGCCTTCGATATGATAAGCGGCGACGCGGACATTCTCAGTGCTTCCGATGATGTGGAAAGTGGCTGGAATATCCGTGATAGTATCGCCATGGCTCATCCACACCTGAGTGGGAGAGGGGAGACCATGCACGAGAGAATCATTGTCGTCAACCACTGTCAGCATAGCTCGGCCATATTCTCGGCTTGGTGCGCCTTTCACTGTGCCTCCTGCCATCTGAGCGAGAAGCTGTGCTCCATAGCAGACTCCAAGCAATGGAAGTTTTCCCTTGAATGCGTCAAGCGAAGGTTTTGGAGCCTCCGGATCGTTGACGGAGTATGGGCTTCCTGACAGAATCACACCTTTCACATCAGCATCAATCTCGGGCACCTTGTGGAAGGGGTGGATCTCGCAATATACGTTGAGCTCACGTACGCGGCGTGCGATTAGCTGAGTGTATTGAGATCCAAAGTCAATTATCAATATCTTTTCCATTAGTTTCCTCTTGTATAGTTGGGGGCTTCTTTGGTGATTGTCACGTCGTGGGGATGGTTTTCAATCACGGCGGCGGAAGTGATTTTAACGAACTTGGCATCATGGAGATGGTCAATGTCGGGTGCACCAACATATCCCATACCGCTTCGCAGACCACCTACCAGCTGATAAACAGTCTCGCTGAGGGTGCCTTTATAGGGCACGCGAGCTTCGATACCTTCCGGAACGAACTTGCTGCTGTCGGTTTTCTCACTTTGGAAGTAACGGTCTTTCGAACCTGCCTGCATAGCTGAGATAGAACCCATGCCACGATATGATTTGAACTTACGTCCGTTGTAGATGATGGTCTCACCTGGAGATTCTTCAGTACCGGCAAACATAGAGCCCATCATGACGCTGTCGCCGCCGGCAGCAAGTGCCTTGACAACATCGCCTGAATAGCGGAGACCTCCGTCGGCGATAACAGGAATACCAAGTTCATGAGCAGCCTTCGCAGCCTCGAAGATGGCAGTCAGCTGAGGTACGCCTACACCTGCTACTATACGGGTAGTGCAAATAGACCCCGGACCTATGCCAACTTTGATGCCATCGGCGCCAGCTTCTATTAGGAATCTTGCAGCATCTCCAGTGGCTATGTTGCCAACTACTACGTCAAGTTCTGGGTAAGCAGCCTTCACTTTCTTAAGAGTATTCACTACATTCTGGCTATGCCCGTGAGCAGTGTCAATCACAACAGCATCTGCACCTGCCTCTACGAGAGCTTTAACGCGGTCGAGTGTATCTGATGTCACACCAACTCCAGCGGCAACGCGAAGGCGTCCTTTGCTGTCTTTTGCAGCATTTGGATAGTCTTTGATCTTAGTAATATCACGGTAAGTGATAAGGCCAACGAGTTTGCCATTTTCATCTACCACAGGAAGTTTCTCAATCTTGTGTTTGAGAAGTATTTCTGAAGCTTCAGATAGGCTTGGGTTGTTAGTCGTGATAAGGTTATCCTTGGTCATTATGTCCTTGATAAGGATACTCATATCTTTCTGGAACCGAAGGTCGCGGTTGGTCACGATACCCACGAGCTTGCCATTATCATCAACCACCGGTATGCCTCCGATATGGTTTTCATGCATAAGCTCGAGAGCATCGCCAACTGTCTGTTCACCTTTAATTGTCACAGGATCATATATCATGCCACTTTCTGCACGTTTCACGCGGCGTACTTCATCGGCTTGAGCCTGGATGCTCATATTTTTATGGATAACGCCGATGCCACCCTGACGGGCAATCGCGATAGCCATATCAGACTCTGTGACGGTATCCATGGCAGCTGACACGAAAGGAATGTTCAATGGAATGTTTCGTGAGAAGCGGGTGCTCAGTTTCACTTCGCTAGGTATGACTTGTGAATATGCTGGAATGAGGAGTACATCATCAAATGTAAAGCCTTCCAGTGCTATTTTTTCATCTAAAAAACCCATATATGAAAAGTTAAGAGTTAAGAGTTGAGAGTTGAGAGTTAAGGGAGTATTTAGAATTCCTTCAATTTTTCGGAAATCATGATAGTCTGTGAGCGGTCAGGTCCGACAGAGATAATGCCAACCTTTGTGCCAGTCAGTTCTTCTATCTTTCTAACGTAAGCCTTTGCTGCTTCAGGAAGTTCGTCGTAGCTCTTGATGCCAGTGATATCTTCCTTCCAACCCTCCATTTCGATATAGATAGGTTTGCACTTGGAAAGCATATGTATTGTGGATGGAGGAGCCATCACTTCCTTGCCGTCGAGTTCATAGCCGACGCAAATCTTAACCTTATCCAAGCCGGAAAGTACATCGAAGAGCATAAGTGCCCAATAGTCGATACCGGCAAGGCGAGATGTGTAACGCGCTACTACGGCGTCAAACCATCCAATGCGGCGAGGACGTCCGGTCACTGTGCCATATTCATGACCACGTTCGCGGATTTCGTGAGCTGTCTCATCGAAAAGTTCTGTTGGGAACGGTCCTTCTCCTACGCGTGTACAATAGGCTTTGGCAACACCCACTACATTCTCAATCCATTTCGGTGCAATACCTGCACCCTGAGAAATGCTGGCAGCTGAAGGGCATGAAGAAGTCACGTATGGATACGTGCCATGATCAATGCAGAGCATCATGCCTTGAGCTCCTTCGAAAAGAATCTTCGCGTCGCTGTGGATTGCGTTGTCGATAAGTAAGCTTGTATCGCAGATACGAGGACCAAGAATTTTGGCTATTTCCATATACTGGTCATAGACCTGCTGATAGTCGAGAGGTTCAAGACCATACATCTTAAGCTCCATATTCTTAACTTCGAGAGCAGCTTTGAGGCGCTCAGCAAAGTATTCCGGGTCAAGAAGGTCGCCCATACGGAGACCGAGACGAGAATACTTATCGGTGTAAGCAGGGCCGATACCTTTCTTTGTGGTGCCTATCTTGGCATCACCCTTCAGGCTTTCGCTTGCTCCGTCGAGCATGCTATGCCAGGGCATTACCATGGCAGCACGGTCAGAGATATAAAGTTGATATTCTGTGATGCCTTGGTTGTGGAGTTTCTCAAGTTCGGCGATAACCGAAACCGGGTTAACTACCATGCCATTTGCCATCACGTTGACGGTCTTTGGGTTGAAGATACCCGAAGGGATGCTCTGAAGAGAGTATTTGTGGCCGTCGAACATCACCGAGTGTCCTGCGTTGTTGCCACCCTGGTAGCGTACTACCATATCGGCACGGCATGCAAAGTAATCGGTGATTTTTCCTTTGCCCTCGTCTCCCCACTGAGAGCCGGTGACAACTAATCTTTCACTCATATCTTATTGTGTTTTAAATCTTATAAGTTTTATAAGATTTGATATTTATTCAATTCCATTTCTTTTGTAGATGTAGTCTACATTCTTTAGATAGTAGTCGAGTGTGAAGCAGGCCTCGAGTTCTTCGGGTGTAAGCATTTCCATCACAGCAGGAGTCTGGAGGAGAAGGTCCTTGTAGTTGCTGCCTGTTGCCATGGCCTTCATCGCCACTGGTTGGACAGTGTCGTAAGCCTGTTCGCGTACCCATCCTTTACCGATAAGTGCATTCATGACACGCTGTGCGAAGATCACGCCATTAGTCATGTAAATGTCTGCCATCATCTTATCTTCGAAGATAGTGAGATTCTCAAGTATGCCCATCATGCGGTTGAGCATATAGTCGAGAAGTATCGTAGCATCTGGCATGATGATGCGTTCTGTCGCAGAGTGGGAGATGTCGCGCTCATGCCATAGTGCTACGTTTTCATATGCTGTAGCCATATATCCTCGCATCACGCGGGCGCAACCACAGATATTCTCACTTCCGATAGGATTTCGCTTATGAGGCATAGCGCTTGAACCCTTCTGGCCTTTGCCAAAGGCTTCTTCCACTTCATGCACCTCTGTACGCTGAAGGTTGCGGACTTCCATTGCCATCTGCTCGAGGCTTGAAGCGATAAGAGCGAGAGTTGCCATATAATATGCGTGGCGGTCGCGTTGTATCACCTGAGTGGAAATGTCAGCTGAGTTGATGCCAAGATGCTCGCAAACATAATCCTGGATAAATGGTGGGATATTGGCAAAGTTGCCGACAGCACCACTAAGCTTGCCAACTTCTACTCCAGCAGAAGCGAGTTTGAAACGCTCAACATTGCGTTTCATTTCAGCAAGCCAAAGCACCCATTTAAGTCCGAAGCTTGTTATGTCGGCGTGAATACCATGAGTGCGGCCAATGCACGGCTGGTTTTTGAAGCGGATAGCCTGTTTCTTGAGCATTTCGCAGAATTTTTCCAAGTCTTCCTTGATGATTTCATCAGCCTGCTTGAAGAGGTAGCCGTTGGCAGTGTCGACAACGTCGGTAGATGTGAGGCCATAGTGTACCCATTTGCGTTCCTCGCCAAGACTTTCGCTGACGGCGCGGGTGAATGCCACTACGTCATGGCGAGTCTGCACCTCTATCTCCTTGATTCTGTCGATATTGAATGTAGCTTTATCCCAGAGTTTCTTTACGTCTTCTTCCGGGATGACGCCAAGTTTGCTCCATGCCTCAGCAGCAAGGATCTCAACCTTAAGGTAGGCGTCAAATTTATTTTTTTCAGTCCAGACGCGACGCATCACGTCTCTTCCGTATCTGTCGGTCATTGTTGTTTAAGTTGTCAGTTATCAGTTATCAGTTGTCAGAATATAGGGCTTATATGGCTTATAGGCCCTATATCAAAGTTTATTTGAGTGCTTGTTTCCCGATATCGGATCGATAGAAGAGTCCTTCTTTAGCAGCTTTCTTCACGTCGGCATAGGCATTTGCTGCGGCTTCCTGAAGAGTCTTGCCCTTGCCGGTCACCATCGCTACGCGTCCTCCGGCAGTCTGAAGCTTGCCATCCTTCACGGCTGTGCCCATATGATATACTTTAGAGCAGCCATCGAAGTCGAGTTCAACACCTTTCTTATATGAGCCAGGATATCCATCTGACGCGAGCACAACGCCTAAGCAGGCATCATCACTCCATTTTGTCTCATGGTCAGCCGAGTCAATGGCAGCATCAAAAAGATCATAGATGTCGCTTTCAAGACGTGGAAGCACCACCTCTGTCTCCGGGTCGCCAAAGCGTGCATTGAATTCAATCACTTTCGGACCATCCTTAGTTAGGATAAGTCCGCCATATAGTATGCCGGTATATTCTATGCCTTCGTCAGCGAGACCATCAGCTGTACGCTGAAGAATATCCTTGAGAGCTTTTTCACGTATTTCTTCAGTGATGAAGGGGAGGGGTGAGTATGCTCCCATGCCTCCTGTGTTCGGCCCTTTGTCGCCATCAAATGCACGTTTGTGATCCTGTGCGAGAGCAAGAGGATATACCTTGCGTCCACCAACTGCACACATGAAAGAGAACTCGGGTCCATCAAGAAATTCCTCGATAAGTACACGTCCCTGTCCGAAAGCGGAGTCGAGAAGCATATCACGCAGAGCAGCGTCGGCTTCCTCTCTTGAAGTGGCAACTACAACACCTTTTCCTGCAGCAAGTCCATCATACTTGATTACGGTAGGAAGTGGAAGTGACTCTGCATATGCCTTTGCCTCCTCATAATTGTCAAAGCTCTTATAGAATCCTGTAGGAACCCCATATTTCTCCATGATTTCCTTGGCGAATTCCTTGCTCGACTCTATGCGTGCTCCGGCTTTAGTAGGCCCGAAGATGCGGAGACCCTCTGCCTTGAAAGCATCTGCGACTCCGGCAGCAAGAGATGCTTCCGGTCCGACAACTGTCAGATCAACACATTTCTCCTTTGCGAAGTCAACGAGCGCGTTAACGTCGGTCACAGAAATAGGAACGCAGGTAGCGTGTTTTGCCATTCCCGGATTGCCAGGACAAGCGTAGATTTTCTGCACTTTCGGGCTGCGGGAGAGGGCATCTACGATAGCATGCTCGCGACCGCCGCTGCCTATCACCATCACAGTCTTGCCTGGACGAATCTCCTCTTCCCGTCCTGCCTGCATCTTTGGCAGGTTGAGAGGATTCTCTTCTTTAATGGCAGTCTGAAAATTAAAATGGATATCCATGCTGCATTAATGTTTGAAGTGGCGCATACCGGTGAAGAGCATTGTCAGGCCCTTCTCATTTGCCTTGTCGATTGATTCCTGGTCGCGGATTGAGCCACCGGGTTGTACGATTGCTGTCACACCCTTGTCAGCTACGAGTTCTACAGTATCTCCGAAAGGAAGGAATCCGTCGCTACCGAGAACGAGACCTTCAGTGTTGCCTGAAGCAAGCGCCTCTTGGAGTGCGATATCAGCTGAGCCAACACGGTTCATCTGACCGGCACCGACACCGAGAGTCATGCCGTCTTTCACAATCACGATAGCATTACTCTTGACGTGCTTAACAATACGCCATGCGAAATTCATATCTTTCAGTTCCTGTTCGGTCGGCTTCTTTTCAGTGACAGTCATATCTGCTGTAACTTCCTTCGTTGTTGTATCTGCATCCTGAACAAGGAGGCCACCATTGATGCCGACATACTGACGCTGTGCCTTTTTGCTGCCATCCATCTTCACTTCGAGGATACGAAGGTTTTTCTTTGTCTTCAGGAGTTCGAGTGCATCTTCATCGAAAGCAGGAGCCATAACGATCTCAAGGAAGATCGGTTTCATAGCCTTGGCCACTTCGAGGGTAAGAGGACGGTTCATCGCTACGATACCGCCATAGATGCTTACCTTGTCAGCTTCGTATGCCTTAGTCCAAGCCTCTTCTATGTTAGCTCCCACAGCGGCCCCACAAGGGTTCATATGCTTGAGACCTACGCAGAAAGGTTCTTCAAACTCTCTTACAATATTCAAGGCAGCGTTAGCATCCTGGATATTGTTGTAGCTGAGTTCCTTTCCGTTGAGTTGCTTAGCGCTGAGGAGTGAGTAAGATTCTTCTTCCGGTGCTTTGTAAAGGGCTGCATTTTGATGAGGATTCTCACCATAACGGAGAGTCTGCACGCGGTCGAAAGAGAGGAACAGTTTTTCTTCAAGTCCTGCCTTCTCGCGCATGAATGTAGCGATGTGGCTATCATAAAGAGCTGTATGTGTGTAAGCCTTCGCAGAAAGTTTGAAGCGGGTCTCGAGGGTAGTGTCGCCTGTAGCACGGATCTCTTCAATTATCTTGCTATAGTCGTCAGGGTCACATACCACTGTAACTGAAGCAAAATTCTTAGCTGCGCTGCGGAGCATAGATGGGCCACCTATGTCGATATTCTCAACAGCATCTGCAAGAGTTACACCCTCTTTAGCTATCGTCGCCTCAAAAGGATAAAGATTTACACAGACCATCTCTATGGTCTCGATACCATTAGAGGCTATTTCAGCCATATGCTCCGGAACGTCACGGCGAGCGAGAAGGCCTCCGTGTACTTTCGGATGGAGTGTCTTGACGCGACCTTCGCATATTTCAGGGAAGCCTGTCACGTCGCTGATATTAATAATCTTAAGGCCGGCATCACGGAGTGCCTTCATTGTGCCTCCGGTGGCGATGATTTCCCAGCCCATTTCTTGAAGTTGGCGGGCGAAATCCACCACGCCGCGCTTGTCGCTTACGCTGATAAGTGCTCTCATATGTAGTTGTCAGTTTTCAGTTGTCAGTTTTCAGTTTTCAGATATCAGTTTTCAGAGGATCTCTACTCCTGGTTTGTCGGTGATTTTGCCGATGACGGATGCCTTTTCGCCGTGCTTTTCGAGGATTTCTATGGCTTTGGCAGCGTCTTTTTCGTCGACTGCAAGCACCATGCCGATACCCATGTTGAAGATGTTAAACATCTCACGGTGTGGCACTTTACCATATTTCTCAAGAAGACGGAAAACGGGAAGTATTTCCCATGAGCCTTCTTTCACTTCGATGCCCTGGCCATTGTGGAGAATACGGGGGATATTCTCGTCGAAACCACCGCCAGTGATATGAGCAACTCCATGAACGTCAACATTGCGGATAACGTCAAGAACCGGTTTCACATATATGCGGGTCGGAGTCAGGAGCATCTCGCCGAGAGTCTTGTCGCCGGTCTCCTCATATTTTTTGTCGAATTCGAGTCCTGCGTCAGCAACTATCTTGCGCACGAGGGAGAAACCATTGGAATGAACTCCTGAAGATGCAATACCTACGAGTACATCCCCAGTCTTTACTTTGCTTCCATCAATAAGGTTGGCGCGGTCGACTGCACCTACAGTGAATCCTGCTATATCGTAATCGCCTGGCTGATACATTCCCGGCATCTCAGCGGTCTCACCACCTATCAATGCGCAACCAGCTTGGCGGCAACCATCAGCCACACCAGAGACGATCGCCTCTACAACAGCCGGCTCATTCTTGCCTACAGCTACATAATCGAGGAAGAAAAGGGGTTCTGCTCCCTGTGCAAGCACGTCATTGACGCACATAGCCACGGCATCGATACCGATAGTATCGTGCTTGTCAACTGCAAAAGCGATTTTCAGTTTTGTGCCAACTCCGTCGGTGCCGCTCACGAGAATCGGCTCCTTATATCCGAGGCTTGCAAGATCGAACATACCGCCGAATGCGCCGATATTGCCCATTACGCCAGGACGGTTTGTGCTTGCCACATGTTTTTTGATGCGGCTTACTACTTCGTATCCGGCTTCAAGGTTTACGCCGGAGGCTTCATATGATTTAGCCATTTCCTAATTTAGAATTTAGAATTTGGAATTTTTATTTTATTTACGGAAATATTTGACTGCATTAGCGAAGAGATTCTGGCGTTTGTCGCCTGAGATATTCTTCATCAATCCATCGTCGTATCTCTCAGAGTGTCCCATCTTTCCAAGAATCTGTCCACAAGGACTGATGATACCTTCGATAGCATCAGAAGATCCATTTGGATTGAAAGGACTTGTCATTGTCGCATTTCCTTCTGCATCTGCATACTGGAAAGCTATCTGGCCAGCGTCTGCAAGTTTTTTCACAAGATCAGGACTTGCTGTAAACTTACCCTCACCGTGAGAGACTGCGATTGAATGCAGTTGACCGATAGAGAATCCGTCAAGCCAAGGAGAAGCAATGCTGCCTACGCGAGTCACAGCAATCTGGGAGATGTGGCGGTTGATGTCGTTGCGGAATAGGGTAGGGCTTTCAGGGGAAAGCTCACCGATCTTGCCGAATAGCAGGAGACCTGACTTCACGAGAGCTTGGAAACCGTTGCATATACCAATGACGAGACCTCCGCGTTTGAGAAGACGCTCGATAGCTTCTTTCACAGCATCGTTCATTATGACACTTGCGATAAATTTGCCACTTCCGTCGGGTTCGTCACCAAGAGAGAATCCACCGCTAAATGCAAGGATATGGCAATCGTCGATCATGCGAGCCATTGTTGCTACTGATTCGCGGGTTTGCTCAGGAGTAAGGTTGCAGAATACACTTGTGGTGCATTCGGCTCCTTCGCGGCTGAATGCGCGTATCATATCGTAGTCGCAGTTAGTGCCTGGGAAGACCGGCAGATATACGATAGGATGTTCTACTGGTGCACCTTTCCAAACTGTCTTATTCTCACCAGATGTTGCATTTTCCGCAATGCCCTTAGTGTCTGCATGATCCGGATATATTTCATTGAATCGAGAGCTATTGGCTTCTTTGAGAACAGAGATTTCCTTTCTGTTTCCATTGATGTCAAGAATAGTATCCGCTATCGTGGCTCCAACCGTAGTATATTCGTTTCCAAGTTTTTCCGCACTCTCTACAAGTATGGCACCATAGTTCCATTTATAGAGGTCTGATTCAGGGTATTCGATTACTGCACCGATTTCATTACCGAAGCTCATCTTTGCCACAGCTTCTCCGAGTCCACCGAATCCGAGGGCATAAGCAGCCTTTATGCGACCGGACTTGATGTCTGCATGTATAGTTGCGAAGTTTTTCTTCAGCTGGTCAGTGTCAGGCATACCGTTTGCAAGTGGCTTAGCCTCAAGAAGGTAAAGAGTGTCACCGGCTTCCTTGAATTCAGGGCTGATTACGTCTCTTGCATCCACAGGAACAATACCGAATGCTATTAGTGTCGGAGGCACTGATATGTCTGCGAAAGTGCCGCTCATTGAGTCCTTGCCACCGATGGAAGGGAGACCAAATTCTTTCTGCATCTTGAGAGCTCCGAGAAGCGCGGCTGCCGGTTTACCCCAAGACTTGTCGGTGTGCATACGCTCGAAATATTCCTGATAGGAAAAGCGCATGCGGGTGGTATCGCCGCCTGCAGCAGCCACTTTGGCAACAGCTTCTACGACAGCATATGCTGCACCATGATATGGACTCCATTCGCTGATAAACGGATTGAAGCCATAAGCCATCATACTTGCAGTATTGGTATATCCTCCGGTGGGAAGTTTCTGTACGCTTACCTGGGTCTCAGTGCCTTGAGTCTTTCCACCGAATGGCATAAGTACGGTTGAAGCTCCAATGGTAGAGTCGAACATCTCGATAAGACCTTTCTGTGAAGTGACATTATCATCTGCGAGCATCTCTTCAAATGAAGCAGGAGACTTATGGGGCATTTCTGCCGACACAGCACCTATCTTGACTGATGCCTTGCGTGTGGCACCGGCTGAGTCGATAAATTCACGGCTCAAGTCTGCCACAACCTCACCGTTCATCATCATGCGCATGCGTCCGCGGTCAGTGACATCAGCAACGTGTGTGACCTCAAGGTTTTCCTCATGGCAATATTTGATGAACTCTTCCATATCTTTTTTCTCGACAACCACGCTCATTCGTTCTTGGCTCTCGCTGATAGCAAGTTCAGTGGCGTTAAGACCGCTGTATTTTACAGGGACGCGGTCGAGATAGATGTCAAGGCCATCTGCGAGCTCGCCAATTGCTACACTGACGCCACCGGCACCAAAGTCGTTTGATTTCTTGATGAGTCGAGTCACTTCGGGGCGATGGAAGAGGCGTTCGATTTTACGTTCTTCAGGAGCATTACCTTTCTGAACCTCGCTTCCACACTGCTCAAGAGAACTTACGTTGTGTTCTTTACTTGAACCGGTAGCTCCACCGATGCCGTCACGGCCAGTGCGTCCACCGAACATTAGAATCACATCTCCTGCAGCTGGGCGTTCGCGGCGAACATCTGATTGCTTCACAGCACCTACCACGGCTCCCACTTCGAGACGTTTTGCAACGTAGTTGGGATGGAATATCTCACGGACATGTGTAGTGGCGAGACCGATTTGATTGCCATAGCTGCTGTAGCCGGCAGCCGCGCGCTTGGAAATGACACGCTGTGGAAGCTTTCCTTTCATGGTTTCGCTTACAGGCTTATAGATGTCTCCGGCACCAGTCACGCGCATAGCCTGATACACATAGCTACGTCCGCTCAGCGGGTCGCGTATTGCACCTCCAAGACATGTGGAAGCACCACCGAAAGGTTCTATTTCTGTAGGATGGTTATGAGTCTCATTCTTGAACATCAGGAGCCATTTCTCCTTCTCTCCATTTTCTGTGTCTACGTCAATGACTATTGAGCAAGCATTGTTTTCCTCGCTCTCTTCCTGATCATCGAGAATACCTTTTGCCTTAAGCCAACGGGCGCCGATACAAGCAAGATCCATAAGGCATAGACGCTTCTCTTCCCGTCCGAGATCCTTACGCATCTGCTTATAAAGGTCGAGAGAAGCCTTGATGTCGTCGGCAACTGGGCTGTCTTCCACCTCAATGTCGGTAAGCTCAGTCATAAAAGTAGTGTGGCGGCAGTGGTCGCTCCAATATGTATCGAGAATCCTGAGTTCTGTTTCTCTCGGGTCTCTTCCTTCAGCCTTGAAGTAGTCTACGACGGTCATAAGGTCTGCATCGTTCATGGCAAGACCCATGTACTTGATAAATTCAGGAGCTTTTCCCAAGGTAATGTCGCGGAATCCTTCCAGCACCTTCACAGGGGATGCTGTGGCACGTTCAGGAGGACAGAGAACTGTCATATCCTTCCTGCGTGATTCCACGGCATTGATAGAGTAGTGTGCAATCTTCTCAAGATCTTCTTCTGACACACCGTCGTCGAAAATCATCAGCTTCGCGCTGCGGATTTCGACTTCAGAAGCGGGGTCGATAAGCTTTACACAATCTTCGGCAGAAGAAGCCCTCTGGTCGAATTGCCCAGGAAGACATTCCACTGCAAGATATTTCTTGCCGTCAAGGTTAAAATCCTCGCATACTGTATCAGTAGCGGGTTCGCCAAAGACTCTGTATTTGGCTTCTTCCACGAGAGCAGGATCGGCATTGAAAACATCATAGACACAGATCAACCGAAGGTCTTTGATGTCAAGTCCGAGGTTTTCATTGAGTTCCCGTCGGAGGCTGTCGGCTTCCACTCTATAGGCGCCGCTTTTCTCCACGAAAATTCTTTTGTTTTGGTTCATAGTAGCTGTATGGATGTTTTTTCGTTTAGTTCAGTTCGCTTGCGAGTACTTTTTCTGCTTGTTTCTTACGGAAATCAGCCATTTTTTCTTCGAGAGCCTTGTCTGTGACAGCTATAATCTCGATTGCGAGTAAGGCTGCATTCTTGGCGCCATCGATGCTCACTGTAGCAACAGGAATTCCTGATGGCATCTGCACCATGGAAAGCAGAGAGTCGAGGCCGTCGAGCGTGCGGGCCTTGATGGGGACACCAATCACAGGGAGTGTGGTGAAAGCGGCACAGACACCGGCAAGGTGGGCTGCACCTCCGGCAGCGGCGATGATGGCGGCATACCCGGCTTCTCTTGCTCCGTTTACCCAAGCTTCGAGTTCATGAGGGGTGCGGTGAGCACTGAGTACTTTTTTGTCGTATTCAACGCCGAATTGATCGAGAATTTCGGCACTTCCTTTCATTACGGGCCAATCGGAAGCAGAACCCATTACTATACCAATTTTCATTGCTGTCATTGTGTTATTATAAATGCAAGACCGCATTCCGAAAAGTCGGAACGCGGTCTGTCCTATACTTGTTTATCCGAAACTGCACGACACATCTCAGAGTCAAGTCCGCACACAAGATGGATAGCCTTTATGCAATGGCGCAATCGGCTGAAAGAATGATGCTTATGGCGTCGTTTTTGCTTGCGTGAGATGAGCATGTCGCGGAGTTGAAATCTTATGGTAAAAACTTAGTGCAAAATTAATCAAAAAAATTGAATTCTCCAAATTAAATTTTTAGTCTTTACGGATAGCAGCGCGGCGTATCTTGCCGGAGATAGTCTTGGGCAACTCTTCTACAAACTCCACGATGCGCGGGTATTTGTAAGGAGCTGTCACTCGTTTCACATGGTTTTGGATATCCTTTATGAGCTCTTCGCTTTCTTTACCCTTATAATCGGCAGCGAGCACTACTGTAGCCTTTACAACTTGGCCTCTGACTTCATCGGGCACACCGGTGATGGCACATTCCACTACAGCAGGATGAGTCATAAGGGCACTTTCTACTTCAAATGGGCCGATACGGTAGCCGGAAGACTTGATTACATCGTCCTTACGACCGACAAACCAATAATATCCGTCTTCATCGCGCCAAGCAACATCTCCAGTGTGGTATAGTCCATCATGCATGGCTTCCTTGGTGAGTTCCTCGTCGTTGAGATATTCCTTGAAGAGACCAAGGGGCTTCTTGCCTGGATGTAAGCGTACTACAATCTCTCCGTGAACACCATCCTCAACAGGATCGTCATTGTCATCTACGAGATCAATGTCATATTCCGGACCTTTCAGACCCATTGAACCTGGTTTGGGTTCGCACCATGGATAAGTAGCTACAGTCAGTGTGGTCTCAGTCTGTCCGAATCCTTCCATAAGTCTGAGTCCTGTAAGTTTCTTCCACTCGTCGAAGACGCTCGGATTCAGAGCCTCCCCTGCGATGGTGCAATATCTCAGGGTGCTAAGATTGAATTTTGACAAATCTTCGCGAATAAGGAAACGGAATATGGTTGGAGGTGCACAAAGAGAGGTTATGTTGTAATTCTGGATCATATGCAACACGTCGACGGGTTCAAATTTGTCGAAGTCATATACAAACACATCTGCGCCTGCAATCCACTGGCCATAAAGTTTGCCCCATACGGCTTTTCCCCAACCGGTGTCGGCTAAGGTTAGATGCAAACTATTTTCCTTCAGGTTGTGCCAATAGCTTGCGGTGATGATATGGCCGAGGGGATAAGTGAAGTCGTGTGCCACCATCTTTGGCTCTCCCGTAGTGCCGGAAGTGAAATATAGAAGGCTTACATCATCATTGGTGTTTGCCAATTCCGGACGTTTAAATGGAGCAGCCTCTTCTATAGATGAGTTGAAGTCATACCAGCCTTCAGGAACTACAGGGCCTGTAGACACAACGGCCTTGACTGTCGGGCATTGTGGCAGAGCTTTCTCAATATGATCTACGATTACTTGGTCGCCTGCACATACGATAGCCTTGATGCTTGCCATCTCGCAACGATATTTGATATCTTTAGGGGTCAGCAGATGGGTGGCAGGAATTACGGTAGCGCCAAGTTTGTGAAGGGCGACGATAGAAAACCAGAACTGGTAATGACGCTTAAGGATCAGCATCACCTTATCGCCTCTTCCTATCCCTATGGATTGGAAGAATGAGGCAGTCTTGTCAGACTCGCGCTTTATGTCGGCAAAAGTGAAATGACGCTCTTCTCCCTTATCATTTGTCCATAAAAGGGCTTCTTTCTCAGGAGCTTCTTCAGCCCAAGCGTCTACAACATCATATCCAAAATTGAAATTTTCAGGCACATTTACTTTGAAATTTGCCATAAAATCTTCATAAGACTCAAATTCAGTCTTATCCAAAAACTTCTCTAACATATCTTTTTACCTAGGTGTATAATTTGGAATTTAGAATTTATTCAAAATTCGAAATTCGAAATTAATTGATGATTGCTATCATTTTAGCGTCCTTGTCGCCAATACAGCGCATTGCATGGGGCATTGTGGAGTCAAACATCACGCTGTCGCCGGGGTGAAGCACGGTAGTCTTTCTTCCGATTGTTATTTCAATATCGCCCTCAAGCACGTAGTTGAATTCCTGTCCTTCATGGGTGTTAGGTTCATGGACAGTGCCTGCTGAATGGTCTGGGGAAATGGTCACAAGAAATGGAATCATGTTTCTCTGGCGGAAGCCGGATGCCAAGTCTTCATAGGAATAAGCTGCACGTCGCTCTACCTTGATTCCTTTTCCCTTTCTTGTAAAATAATAAGTGTTCATCTTAGGTTCCTCTCCAAAGAGAAGCGCTGTCAATTCCACTCCGTTGCGGCTTGCAAGCCTTTGAAGGAAGCTGACAGGAATGTCATACTGGCCACTTTCATATTTGAGAAGGGTCTCGGGAGTCACACCACAATCCGCAGCCATTTCTTCGACTGACAGGTCAAGGGAATCTCGAAGACCTTTGAGTCGCTGGGCAAGTTGAATAAGTTCGTCCATTTTATGTTGTTTAATTGTTTAAGCGTTTAATTGTTTAAAAGTGCGCAAAAATATACATTTTTTTTAATATAGCCAACTAATTGCACAATAAAATTAAAATGTGTAAAAAAAGCAGCCACTTCCCAAAGGAAGCGGCTGCCAATAATATATCATTATGAGGGATTATTCAGCAGAGAGCATATAGAGTTCGGGAAGTGAACCGCTTTCTGTATCATAGCATCCCCAAGATGAGTAGCTTGACGAATATTGGATCCATTTGCCATTGCCGACATTGCTGATAGTCCAAAGGCCACCATTGCAAGTCGC
>DAAK01000073.1:0-134 GCA_001701075.1 Bacteroidales bacterium GP3
ATCTTCAATGCTAACTGGTTTGCCACAGGCAATTTTCACGGCTTTTGGTTTGCTGATTCCGATGAACTCGAGAATATCCTTCATTTCCGAAAAGGAGATACTCCGCAAGAATATTTCCAGCAAATGAAGGCTGA
>DAAK01000073.1:283-482 GCA_001701075.1 Bacteroidales bacterium GP3
AAGCTTGGGAATCAATCCCCGATTGGAAATATCTTGACTTATCCCGTCCCTCCGATAAGAATCCTGGCATAAGGAAGCAAGAGGTTCATGAAAATCCAGACTCTCTTCATTCCTACAAATGCGAAGCCTGCGGCCACGAATACTCCATGAAACCCCGAACGAAAGCCGCTGGCCACGGCTGCCCCAACTGCCTAAAATC
>DAAK01000073.1:537-17666 GCA_001701075.1 Bacteroidales bacterium GP3
TGATATTGTGACGAAACCCCAGGCTTCAGCCTGGGGCATTTAGTAATAGCACAGTAGCCTCGGAGAGGCGATTTGTGTTAAGAAACTTAATTAATCTAAACGATATGAATAAACTTTTTCTTTTACCTGCCATCTTTCTTCCTCTGTCTATCTCGGCAGCCCCGGAGACAGTGGTTTCTCCTGATGGCGACATCAAACTCAATTTCGAAATCAAAGAAGGAAACCCAACTTATTGGGTTGATTTCAAAGGCAAGGAGGTGATAGCTCCTTCCCGCCTCGGGTATTCACTTTTCAGCGAAACCGGTCGCAACAGCTTTGAGCATCAGGGTAAGAAAGCTGGTGCGGATGCCCTTTCGCTCAAGGATGGCTTTGAGATTTCCAATGTAGAAATTTTTGAAACAGTCGATGAAACTTGGCAACCTGTCTGGGGGGAAGAGGCCGAGATCCGAAACCATTACAATGAGATGCTCGTCAGTCTCGTGCAACCCAAGTTCGACCGCAAGATGAACATCCGTTTTCGCGTCTACGACGATGGTATCGGCTTGAGATATGAATTCCCTGAGCAACCAAATCTCAACTACTTTGTGATTGCTGAAGAAGATACAGAATTCGCAATGACAGGTGACCACACAGCCTATTGGATTCCCGGCGACTATGACACCCAGGAATTCAATTACACCAAGTCAAAGCTCAGCGAAATCCGCGAACTCTTCCCCACAAAAGTGGATCCAAACAATGCGTCTACTTCAAATTTCTCTCCTACGGGTGTCCAGACTTCTCTTCAACTGAAAACCGACGATGGCATCTACATCAATCTTCATGAGGCTGGCACTATCGATTACCCTACGATGCACTTGACCCTCAATGACACCACGATGACCTTCAAGTCTTGGCTCACTCCCGACAATCAAGGCCGAAAGGGTTATATGCAGACCCCTACAAAGTCGCCATGGCGCACTGCGATCATCACCGACGATGCGCGTGACATCCTTGCTTCCAGACTAATCTACAATCTTAATGACCCGACTTCATACGAAGATACATCGTGGATTAAACCTGTGAAATATATTGGTGTATGGTGGGAAATGATTTCAGGTGCAGGTACGTGGAATTATACCGATGATGTCTATTCAGTAAAACTTGGCGAAACTGATTACACCAAGACAAAACCCAACGGACGCCACAGTGCAAACACAGAGAATGTGAAGAGGTACATCGATTTCGCTGCTGAACATGGTTTCGACCAGGTGCTCGTCGAGGGTTGGAACGAAGGTTGGGAAGATTGGTTCGGTCAGTCAAAAGACTATGTTTTTGATTTCCTGACTCCTTATCCCGATTTCGACCTCAAGGCTCTCAACGAGTATGCAAAGAGCAAGGGAGTTAAACTGATGATGCACCATGAGACTTCTTCCTCTGTGCGCAACTATGAGCGACATATGGAGAAAGCCTATCAGTTTATGAACGATAACGGCTACAATGCAGTGAAGAGCGGTTATGTGGGCAATATCATTCCCCGAGGTGAATACCATTATTCCCAATGGATGAACAATCACTACCTACATGCTGTGAAGGAAGCTGCCAACCACAAGATTATGGTAAATGCCCACGAGGCTTCCCGCCCAACAGGTCTTGCACGCACATATCCAAACCTTATCGGCAATGAGAGTGCGCGAGGCACTGAGTATCAGGCCATGGGAGGCAACGACAAGTGGCACACTTCGATTCTTCCTTTCACTCGTCTGCAAGGTGGTCCGATGGATTACACTCCTGGTATCTTCGAATTCGACCTCAGCACTTTCACTCCTTACAATAAGAGTATAGTTGAGTCTACCATCCCAGGACAGTTGGCTCTATACGTGACAATGTACAGCCCATTGATGATGGCTGCCGACCTTCCTCAGCATTATGAGAAACACATGGATGCTTTCCAGTTTATAAAGGATGTTCCCGTAGAGTGGGAGAGAAGTGTGTATCTTGAGGCTGAACCAATGGAGTATGTTACTATTGCCCGCAAGGATAAGAATTCAGATGCTTGGTATGTAGGAAGCACTTCAGGTCTTTACGACAGGAAAAGCGATATCTCGCTCTCATTCCTCGACCCGGGTCGGAAATATGAGGCTACTATCTATGCGGAAGCACCAGATGCAAATACTCGCGATGGTCAAACCCGCTACAAAATCACCAAAAAGACAGTGACCTCCAAATCCAAGCTCTCCCTCAATGCCCTCGCCGGAGGCGGCTACGCCATCTCAATCAAACCCTTCTAAAACAACAATTAAGACTTATTTCGCAGGTCGGAGACCTGCCAATATGACGAAACCCCAGGCTTCAGCCTGGGGTCTGTCATATCATCCTGTAGCCTCGGAGAGGCGATTTGTGAAAAATTCTCAATTCTCAATTATTGCTCAATCGCCTTCTGATAACTCGACTCTCCAGCAGCCTCAAGGAAGTTGCAGACAGCATATACGATCAGTGCTATACCAGTAACAAGCACAATTGCATTCATCATCTTTACTGGACCAAGTACGAAAATCACTACGCCTGTTGCTACCAATAGAATCGGAAGGATATAGAAGGCAAATGGGAAACGAGCGTTCTTGAATCCAAAGCCCAACATGCTGATATGGTAAAGACCAGCCAAGAGTATGATGGCCGCGAATACATAGACAAGGAGTGCACTGAAACTTCCCGGGGTGAGAAGCATCCAGAGTCCAAGAGCACCAGTTGCTACAGCCGTAAGAGTGGATATGATGGAGATGGAGGTTGTAGATTTCTTCTCGCCATTAACTTCCAATGTTGCTTTACTTCTGAACACTACTATCAAATCAATGACAGCTGACAGAAGGAAAGCTCCTCCTACTACCATTACTACTATATTGATTGCCGTAGCCTGCATGAATAGCAGTGCTACTCCTAATATCAGGGTAATAATACCTGTATAAGTCAAATTCTTGCTTTTCATATTCACTAATTTAAGGTTTACATTTCTTTCTTATGATATTATAACAATCAAACCCCCATTTCGTTAAAAGCAAAATATCCCTAAGCGATCCTTGCTTCCCAGCGTTCTCTGCGTGAGAGGTGTAGTAGGAAATCAATTGATTTTTTTGCTGAATAAGTTGCAAACCCACAAAAAAAGTATTAACTTTGTGGTGAAAAATAGAATTAACAACATGAACAACAAAGCAATACTCTCTTTTGGAATTATGCTCTCCATGGCTTCTTCCGCTTTTGGATGGGGTCAGAAAGGGCACGATGTGACTGCTTTTATTGCAGAAAAACATCTCACTCCTGCTACTAAAGCAGCTTGCGACTCTATCCTCAATGGGAAGTCGATCGTGTATTGGGCCAACTGGGCCGACAATGCCTGTCACACTCCTGAATATGAATATCAGAAAACTTGGCACTACCGCAATATCGACCACGGCCATGACTACGATACCTTCCCCCGCAACGAAGCTGGAGATGTCACTACTGCCATAAAGTCGCAATATGCTATTCTTGAGGACCCGAATTCTTCACTTGAAGATAAGCAATTGGCTCTTAAGCTCATCGTTCATTTCCTTGGCGACATTCACCAGCCAATGCACATGGGTCATCTGTCAGACCGTGGCGGCAACAGTGTCAAAGTGAAATATTTCAACAGCGACCGCAATCTCCATGGTATCTGGGACAGCAGCCTCGTGGAGTCGGCCCACAATTGGACCTATACCGAATGGCAGGATCAAATAGACCGTGCTTCAAAGGATGAGGAAGCCCTCATCATTGCTTCCACTGATCCTGACGATTGGGGCAAGGAAACTTTCGCATACGCAACCGAGGTGTATGAGAAAACTCCTGAAGGCACCAACATCAGCTATGATTACATTGCAGAATGGACTCCTCTGATTGAGCAGCAACTTCTTAAGGGCGGCCTCCGTCTTGCTCATCTTCTTAACACCCTTTTTGACCCACATTATAAGTGACCGAGCAACCCCCACTGAATCTTCCACCCATAGAGCTGCGCCTAAGGATGGAAGATGATATCCTTAAGGTTTTTGATCCCCTTAGACAGAAATATGTGGCTCTGACGCCGGAGGAATACGTCAGACAACACTTTACAGCCTGGATGACCGATTTTTTCGGTTATCCAGCTTCTCTTATGAGCAATGAAGTGGCATTGACACTCAACGATACCCGCCGTCGCTGCGACACAGTAGTCTTCAGGTCAGATGGCTCCCCATTAGTGATCATTGAATACAAAGCCCCGACGGTCGCAATAACACAAAATGTATTTGATCAGATCGCCAGATACAATATGGTGCTCCGTTCACGTTATCTAATAGTGAGCAATGGCATCAGCCATTTCTGCTGCGAGATGGACTACGAAAAGGATTCCTACTCTTTCCTGCCCAAAATCCCCCTCTGGTCCCCCTCCCTCTAAATAAATTATTTGCCCGGAGGGCATTAATTTTGTTAACCCCCGGTGAAACCGGGGGATTCAAATCTCTTGTAATTCAGCCCCGGAGGGGCTGCACTTAAGTATCAAAAAGCATGTCTGACATCAACTATAATTATCTCGACCTTCTAAACGACCAGCAACGCGAGGCGGTAGTATATAAAGATGGTCCGGCCCTCGTGATTGCGGGAGCAGGATCTGGCAAAACCCGTGTCCTTACCTATAAGATGGTAGATCTTCTCAGGTCGGGCTACGAACCATGGCGTATCCTTGCATTGACTTTCACCAACAAGGCTGCCCGAGAGATGAAAGAGCGTATCCGTGAAGTTGTAGGGGAAAAGGTGGCTTCGCGCCTTAAAATGGGCACTTTCCACTCTGTGTTCCTGAGAATCCTCCGTCAGCATGCCGAAGAAATAGGTTTCAAACCCTCTTTCACCATTTACGATACTTCCGACTCCCGTTCTCTCCTGAAGAGTATTATAAAGGAGATGCAACTTGATGAGAAGATCTACAAACCGGCTACTATCCATTCCATCATCTCCAATGCAAAAAATGCTCTTATAGATGCTGATCAATACCTTCAGGATGCTGATAACTTCAACGCAGACAAGAAGGCAAAGCGTCCTATGACCGGCAGGATTTATAAGGCATATTGTGAGCGATGCAAGAGAGCCGATGCCATGGATTTTGACGATATCCTCGTCTACATGAACATCCTGCTTCGTGATTTTCCTGACATCAAAAGGCATTATCAAGAGTTTTTCAGATATATCCTTGTCGACGAGTATCAAGACACAAACTTCGCTCAGCATCTGATTATCTCCCAACTCGCGGCTCTCCACAAACATCTGTGCGTGGTGGGCGACGATGCCCAGAGCATTTACTCTTTCCGTGGCGCCAACATTGGAAATATCCTAAATATGGAGCGCCGCTATCCCGGACTCCGCATCTTCAAGCTCGAAAGAAACTATCGCTCGACTCAGAATATCATCAATGCCGCCGGGAGTCTTATCGACAAGAATACCCGCCAGATGAAGAAAAACGTCTATAGCGAAAATGATGAAGGTGAACGAGTGAAGATACTATCCACATATTCCGACATTGAGGAGGCTTATCTCGTGGCCAATATGATTGCCAAGTCGCGTCTTAGCTACCACGACTCTTACGAGGACTATGCTGTGCTTTATCGCACCAACGCGCAGAGCCGTGCTCTGGAGGAATCATTGAGAAAACGAAATATTGCTTATCGCATCTATGGAGGTCTCTCTTTCTATCAGCGTAAGGAGATCAAGGACGCTGTGTGCTATTTCCGGCTCGCGATAAACCCGGACGATGATGAGGCTCTGCGTCGCATCATCAACTATCCCTCAAGAGGCATTGGCGAGACCACTATGAAGAAACTCTCCGAGGCTGCTACTGCAGCGAATGTAAGCATCTGGCAAGTGCTTCAAGATCCTGTGGCGAAAGGGGTAGCAGTGAATGGCGGAACGCTTAAAAAACTCGCTTCTTTCCGCGATATGGTACAGGTCTTCATCGACGACAATGCAAAGGGATCGGATGCTTACGAATTAGGTCAGTTGATCTATAACCGAAGCAGCATCCTATCTGTCTTAAACCATGACAATACACCCGAATCAATAAGCAAGCAGGAAAACCTTAAGGAACTTCTTGCCGGTCTGAAAGATTTCGTGGATTCCCGTCAGGAAGAAGGCAATGAACGTACTGGCATGCAGGAATTCCTTTCTGATGTAATGCTTGCCACTGACCAAGATTCATCTGATGAGACTTCGGATGAGAAGGTGACTTTGATGACTTGCCACGCAGCAAAGGGATTGGAGTTCAAGCATATTTATGTAGTGGGAGTGGAAGAGGAACTTCTTCCCTCAGCAATGTCTATGAATTCCACCGACGAAGTGGAGGAGGAGCGACGCCTTCTGTATGTGGCCATAACCAGGGCAAAGGAAACCTGTGCGCTGACCTACGCCAAGACCCGCTTCCGCAATGGACAGACAGTACAGACCCGACCCTCACGCTTCCTCTCAGAGATCAGCAAGAAATTCGTACAGATGGAAGCTTCCTCCGATTTCTCGGACACGGCTCAACCCACTACGTTTATCAACCCAACGGAAAGATACAATTCCTTCCGGCCTGCGGCAAAACGATCTTTTTCTTCCTCATACGATACATCTCGAAAACCAGCTACTGCTTCTATTTCGAAAGGTAAGCCAATGGCTGGAACTCATTCCCCGGAGGAAGTACCTGTTGGAACACGCATCGTGCACCCAAAGCTGGGTGAAGGAGTAGTCACAAAACTCGATTTCGTGATGGGAGAAGGGGTGATTACAGTAAAATTCAACCAGGCCGGCGACAAAAAACTATACCTCCGTTTCGCCCAATTTAATATCTTATAAATTATTCAAAATTCAAAATTAAGAAACTGTGAAGATCTTGAACATCAGCTCCTGCTGGAGGTCATACTCATTCTGAAGCGACCCTATTCCCTTGCTCTTACAGTCAAACTCACGCAGAGCCGAGATAGCAGCAAGGGATTGCCGTGGAGTATACCGCATGAGTCCTTCCCTTATCTCCTTGAGTGCGTATGGAGTCTTCAGTTGGAGCACCTCCATCAGTCCACGGTCGGTCTTGTCTTGAGTGAAGTGGGCTATTACCAATTGGCTGAAAAACTTCTGGAGAATAGAAGTTGTCATCACTGTTGGATTGTTTTTCGGGTTCTTGCGGAAATACTCGAGGATGCGTAGAGTCTTAGGATAATCTTTTGAAGCCACCGCCTTTGAAAGCTCAAAATTGTTGAATTCTTTTGAGATTCCTATGTTTTCCTCCACCATTCCTGCAGTGATGCGCTGCGCTCCCGGACCAGCACTTACTATCAGTTTATCAATCTCTCCGAAAAGTTTCTGGAGGGAGTTACCGATATATTCTATGAGGATTTGCACTGCCTCTTCATCTATCCCAATCTTTTTGCTCCGGCAATAGTCTTTAATCGGACCAGCAAGTTGATAGTCTCTAATCTTCGGACTTTTGAACAACACAACACTATCACCAGCTTTGGCGGCAGCTTTCATCAATGCAGACGTAGCAGACAGATTATCTCCCTTATATGCCATTACAAACACACCCTGGCTATTGGGATGCTGCACGTAGGAGACAAGTTTGTCGAGTTGAGTCTTATTTCCAGGGCATGTCTGCGCCTCTTTCAAGATGACAAGCTGCTTATCACCCATCACGGGATACTGACGTGCGCTTGCAATTACGAGCTCAAGGTCGGAATCTGCACCGTAGAATACGAGCTGATCAAATGCCTGGTTCTCTTCCTTTACTACGTTTTTTTCAAGCGCATCTACAATCAGATCAATATAGTAGGGTTCATCCCCCATCAGGAGATAAACCGATGCGAAGTCTTTTCTCTTTATTCTGTCGAGGACATCACGATATGTCAGGTCTTTACTTGCTTTCGGTGGCATCTTAGATTGTTTTATCAGTTGATTCAATGGCCCGATTTTCCCCTTTCACTATCCCACGGCTGCAAAGGATATAAATGATAACTCCTACAGCTATGGTGCTGATTATAGCCGCAATTGGAATACCTCCTTCTGAGACTCCCAACATATCGAAATCTTCCGACAGCAATCCTTTATTGATGCACCAAGTGGAAATAATCACGAGGCTATTGTTCAACGCATGAGCGAAGGAGTTCACCCAAATGTTGCCGCTCCACCAATAGAGGTATCCAAAAAATGCTCCGAGAAGCATTCGGGGAATGAATCCGAAAAACTGAAAATGAACCGCACTGAAGATAATTGCGCTTGTCCAGATGGCAGTGTGAGGATTGATGCCACATTTGGTGAGCCCTTTTTGCAATGCACCACGAAAAAAGAATTCTTCTCCTATGCCAGTAAGAACGCCTATCACAAGGATATTCATAAAGGTAGGAAAGAGGGCAGTGGTGTTAAGAAGACCCTTGGTCTGCTCTTCTGCAAGTTTTTCAAGATTACGACACCACTCGTCAAATTCAGATAAGAACTCAGGCAATTGCATCTCCTGATTCCAGTAGACTATCTGATTCAGCGCAGGCATCCCAACTATATATATAAGGAGAGCTATGGCAATCATTTTTATAGAAGGGACTTGCTCGGCTCCAATAGCGAGTATGGGAGATGTCTTGAAGCATATCTTCCACATCAACATAGCCGGGATGATGAAAGCCAAGATATTCTGCCCGGCAAAGATGACCCAATTCAATGCATTCCCATGAAGAGGAAGAAGCCCAAGCGATGTGGTGAGAAAAAGTCCGCACAACGCAAGACCCAAAAGAACCAATACAAATTGGCAGATATCAATGAATCTTTTCATATCAATCGAATTTCTTACGTCGGAAGATGAAGTTACGTCCCAAGTATTTTTCCCTTACCACCGGGTTCTCTGCCAATTCTTCACTTGTCCCGCGGAAAAGGATTCTTCCTTCGAAGAGAAGATATGCACGGTCGGTGATGCTGAGTGTCTCAGGGGCATTATGGTCGGTGATAAGTATGCCGATGTTTTTCTCCTTAAGTTTGTAGACCACACTTTGTATGTCCTCTACGGCAATAGGATCGACACCTGCGAATGGCTCATCGAGCATGATAAACTTCGGGTTAATGGCAAGACAACGAGCTATCTCTGTGCGTCGACGTTCTCCACCCGAAAGTTGGTCGCCAAGATTCTTCCTTACTTTATGAAGATTGAATTCCTCGATAAGTTCTTCAAGTTTCTCTTTCTGTTGCTCCTTGGTCATTTTTGTCATCTCAAGGACAGCACGTATGTTGTTCTCTACCGATAGTTTGCGGAATACAGAGGCTTCCTGTGCAAGATATCCGATTCCGAGTTGTGCACGCTTATAGACAGGATATCCTGTGATATCCTGGTTGTCAAGAAATATCTTTCCGGAGTTGGCTGTAATAAGCCCCGTAGTCATATAAAAGGTGGTGGTCTTCCCTGCTCCATTGGGACCCAGCAGACCTACAATCTCACCTTGTTTGACATAGATCGAAACCTTGTTGGCAACTGTTCTTTTACCATATTTCTTCACAAGGTCTTTGGTGCGGAGAATTCCCTTCTCTGGTTCAGCTTCGATTACTTCTTCTTCAAGTGAACCTTCTGGAGTCTCAAGGAAGATGTCTTCTTCATGCTCCTTGATCATGGTGTCGGGCATCACTCCCGTCTCAATCATGTCTTCAGCAATCTCCGATTTCGGAACCTCGAGAGTAGCATGAATGTCGTCAATATGTCCCTCTGTCCCTTCTCCATCTACGATTGGAATCTCGGTCTCTTTTTCTGAGGTGACTTTGGGTTCGTCTTTATCTTTTTTAGGAAAAAGCGGAAATATCTTCATTTCTTTTTGTTGAATGATGGAAGAAGTGTACGAATATAATCTGTGAGGAGCTTGATGGCTACCTCATTATTGCCACCCTGAGGTATTATTAGATCGGCATACCGTTTGGTGGGCTCGATATGCAGCTCATGCATCGGCTTAAGAGTCTCTTGATAGCGGTCGATTACCATCTTGGGCGTACGACCACGCTCTATGCAATCGCGATGGATCACGCGGATCAGGCGTTCATCAGCATCTGCGTCTACGAATACCTTCACATCCATCCTGTCACGAAGGGCTTTGTCGCAAAGCACAAGGATTCCTTCCACCACTATCACCTCGCGGGGCTCAATACGCACAGTCTCGTCTGTGCGCGAGCAAGTGAGGAAATCGTAGGTCGGACGCTCGATGGCATGCCCGGCCTTCAGCTCATCAAGCTGTTTGGTGAGAAGAGCCCAGTCGATGGCCTTGGGTTCGTCGTAGTTCATCTTGAGACGAGTCTCAAGAGGGATGTGGTGGTTGTCGTTGTAGTAGCAGTCTTGTGGCAACACTGCGACTTCATCTTTGGGAAGTGACTCTATGATCTTGCGTACTACGGTTGATTTCCCAGAACCTGTTCCGCCGGCGATTCCGATTACTAACATATCGTTTTTTCTTTTGGATTTGCCTCCTTCAACCCCCTCCTAATCGCAATATTTTCGCAATATTTGGTGTTTATCGGCAAATATTTCTACTTTTTCTGACAAAATTAATAAAAACGATTGTTGTAAACAAATAGATAAGGCTCAACTTTGAAAATTTTTATTAATTTTGCAGTTGGAATTGTTTCCTTTGAGCTTTTCTTAGGATAATGATCGTATAAAAAAGAGTTTATTGTGATTACAAGTTCGATAAAGACATTTGGACGTTACTGTCTGTTTATGACTCAGGTCTTCCGAAGTCCTGACAAGTGGAAGGTTTTCTTTAAGCAACTCGTCACTGAGATCACTCAGCTGGGAGTTGACTCAATCCCATTGGTTGTGATTATCTCTATCTTCATAGGAGCGGTAATCGCAATCCAGATGACCATTAATATTGTATCCCCGCTGATTCCAAGCTACTCGACTGGTCTTGCCACCAGAGAAATCCTTCTTCTGGAGTTCTCTTCTACCATGATGTGTCTTATTCTCGCCGGTAAGGTAGGATCGAACATAGCATCTGAAATCGGCACAATGCGCGTCACTGAGCAAATTGATGCGATGGACATCATGGGCATCAACTCTGCCAACTTCATAGTTCTTCCCAAAGTGATTGGCTTCGTGCTATTCGTTCCTATCCTTTGTGTCCTTTCAATGTTCGTAGGACTTTGGGGTGGTTGGCTTGTGGCTGAGTTCACGGATATGCTGACAGTTGAAAACTATGTGTTCGGTATCCAGTCATTCTTCAATGAGTGGTATGTATGGTATGGTATTATCAAGACTGTCGTCTTCGCTTATATTATCGCTACGGTAGCAGCTTTCTATGGCTATTATGTAAAGGGTGGAGCGCTCGAAGTCGGCAAGGCAAGTACGAATGCAGTTGTGGCAAGTTCGATTCTTATCCTGCTCGCGGATGTAATACTCACTAAACTTTTGTTGCAATGATCGAAGTAAAGAATATCAGCAAGTGGTTTGACGGTGTGCAGGTGCTTCATGACATTACTGCCACGTTTGAGACTGGTAAGACTAATCTTATCATCGGCCAGTCGGGCTCAGGCAAGACTGTCCTCTTGAAGTGCCTCGTTGGTCTTTTGCGTCCGGAGGAAGGTGAGATTTATTATGATGGCCGATGCTTGAACACAATGAATTCGGAGCAGAGAAAGGAATTGCGCATGGACATTGGCATGCTATTCCAAGGTTCAGCTCTTTTTGATAATGAGACTGTGCTGGGCAATGTGATGTTTCCGCTAAAGATGTTTTCTCCACTCAGCAAGCAGGAGCAACTCGACCGCGCTCATTTCTGTATCGAACGAGTTGGACTGAAAAATGCAGATAATAAATATCCATCGGAGATATCGGGTGGTATGCAAAAACGAGTGGCGATCGCCCGCGCGATTGCGCTCAATCCCAAATATCTATTTTGTGATGAGCCTAATTCCGGATTGGACCCCCGTACTTCCCTTATGATCGATGACCTGCTCAGCGATATCACACATGAGTATCAGATGACGACAGTGATCAATACCCACGATATGAACTCAGTGCTCGGAATTGGGCAGCACATCATTTTCATCAATAAGGGATATTGTGATTGGACTGGAAATGACAAGACCATATACCGAAGCGACAACCAAAGTCTCAACGATCTTGTATTCGCATCTACACTCTTCAAAGAGGTGAAGGGGTATATGGAGAAGAATGCAAATAAATGACTCAACTTTTTCGAGCAAAAGTTGAAGGTTATGAGGTTATAAGGAACAGAGAGAATTTTTTTTAAGTTCTACAAAGGAAAAAGCAAAAGTCAAAGGTATGGAAGAAAAAGGTCGAAAACCAGCAGCAGTGCAGAAGGATTACTCGGCAGAGATTGCGAAGAGAGCTCAAGTGGTGTTTGATGCAATGCGTACGCGTGTGTCAGACGATGACTATCGCCGTCTTGTAGATTCCTTCGAAGTGGCTCGCGAGGCGCATTCCAAACAAAAACGCAAGACCGGCGAGCCTTATATCTTCCATCCGATAGCAGTAGCTGCAATAGCCGCTCAAGAACTCAATCTTGACGTGGACTCTGTCATTGCGGCTTTTCTCCACGATGTTGTGGAAGATACAGATTGGACTGTCGACCAGCTTCAAAAGCGCTTCGGTAACGATGTGGCCTTTCTTGTGAGGGTTGTCACGAAGCAGAAGAAGGAGAAGTATGAGATGTCGAAGCAACTCGACAATTTCAAGCAGATGCTTACTTCGGTGCAATACGACATTCGCGCCTTGCTTGTCAAACTCGCAGACCGCCTTCACAATATGCGCACGCTCTCGTCTATGCGCCCTGATAAGCAAATGAAGATTGCCGGAGAGACTGATTATTTCTACGCTCCACTCGCTACCCGCTTAGGTCTCTATAATGTCAAGACAGAACTTGAAAATCTATCACTCCGCTTCCGATGTCCGCATGAGTATGCTGAACTGACCGCCCGCATAGAGGCTGATATGAAATCGAATGAAGCACGACTTAAGATTTTCACTGATGAAATTTCTAATATCCTTAAGCGCGGGGGCATAAAGTCGAGAGTTTTTGTAGAATATCGCCAGCCTTATTCTCTCTGGCGCAAGATGAACAAGTATGGCGATGATTTCGACCATATGAAATATCGTCATTTCGTAGAAATTGTATTTAAAAATGAGGAAGGTCAGACAGAGAAGAATACCGCTCTGAAAATTTACTCTCTTCTAACCGACCGATTCAAGGAAAAACCTGGTGGCATCTCCAATTATATCGACAGCCCGAAGGAAAATGGGTATCAAAGCTTTCATGTGAAGCTCCTGGCAGACTTTGGAAGATGGCAGGAGGTGCACATCAGCAGCGAGCGTATGGTGACCAATTCCCAATATGGTTTCCTGAGCGATAGTTCGGAAGGCAATATACGCCGCTGGATAAATAGATTCCGTTCAAATCTCAGAGAAATATCTAAAAATGCACATGAAGGTGGAAGCACTTTTATTGAGAACGTAGTGTCCTCGTTCTATAATGACGACATTATGACTTTCACTCCGCAAGGCAAACCCATTGTCCTTCCTCAAAAGTCGACAGTCCTTGATTTCGCATACGAGGTGCATTCCAAGCTCGGAGAAAAGGCAAAATTTGCTCGCATCAATGGCCGACTTGCTTCTATCAAGACTCCACTTCATCGTGGCGACATCGTGGAAGTTTTCACAGATGCTGAAAGCCATCCTACAAAGGAGTGGCTTGATGCTACAGTGACATACAAGGCGAGAAAAGCTATCCGCTCCTACCTCTCAAAACTTCCTAAACCGAAATACGACCGTTGTCCCATCTGTATGCCCATGCCAGGAGAGGAAGTTATCGGTTTCCATAACACAGGCAGTCGAATTATGGTGCATAAGCGTGACTGTCCTGAAGTGATAAAGATGTCTTCGCAACTTGGAGATAATATCGTAAGTGTAGATTTCCAAGCTAACGATACTCTTTACCCGGTAGAAATAGAAGTGGTATGTGTCGACCGCCCTCATATGGTGATCGACCTCGTAGATTGCATATCCAACAGTCTTAATCTTTCCATTGGAAGCATCAATACTAAGACGGTAGACAGCATCGCCACTATCCGCATCACCTTCTCAGTTCACAGCTACGACGAACTTCGCATGGTAATGGACCAAATCATCAATCTCCCCGATATTGACTCCGTACGCGAAATCATCTGACGCAGATTTGCATTTTTCGCGAAATTTCACTAATTTTGCATCTTAAAAGGAAAATTTTAATCAAGGCGAGTCGATACGATTCTCCGAAAGAAAAAAGATACTTTAACGATTATGCCTACTTCAAAGGAAATCAGAGAATCTTTCAAGAGATTTTTTGAAAGCAAAGGCCATCATATCGTGCCTTCTGCTCCAATGGTCATTAAGGATGACCCAACTCTCATGTTCACTAATGCCGGTATGAATCAATTTAAGGATATTATCCTTGGCAACCGTCCGGCTAAATACACTCGTGTAGCTGACTCCCAGAAATGTCTCCGTGTAAGTGGTAAGCACAACGACCTTGAGGAAGTCGGCCACGATACATATCACCATACTATGTTCGAGATGCTCGGTAACTGGTCGTTTGGTGATTACTTTAAGAAAGAAGCTATCGACTGGGCTTGGGAATATCTTGTTGATGTTCTCAAACTTGATCCTAACCGTCTATACGCTACAGTTTTCGAAGGTTATGCTCCCGAAGGTCTCGAACGTGATAACGAAGCTGCCTCTTATTGGGAAGCTCATCTTCCAAAGAGTCATATCATAAACGGAAACCGCCACGATAATTTCTGGGAAATGGGCGATACTGGTCCTTGCGGTCCTTGCTCTGAAATTCACATAGACCTTCGTAGCGACGAGGAGAGAGCTGAAGTAGACGGAGCTTCTCTTGTCAATAAAGATAACCCACAGGTGATCGAAATTTGGAATCTTGTGTTCATGCAATACGAACGCAAGGCAGACGGACACCTCGAGCCTCTCCCTGCTAAGGTGATCGATACGGGCATGGGTTTCGAACGACTTTGTATGGCACTTCAGGGCAAAAAGTCAAACTACGATACCGATGTGTTCACTCCCTATATCGCCAAGATTAGCGAAATCTCTGGTAAGGAGTATGGAAAAGACAAGATGGTAGACGTGGCTATGCGCGTTTGCTCCGACCATTGCCGCACAATTGCGTTCTCTATTGCCGACTCTCAGCTTCCGAGCAATGCGAAGGCTGGCTATGTGATTCGTCGAATTCTTCGTCGTGCAGTTCGCTATGCTTATACTTTCCTCGATCAAAAGACTCCATTTATCTATCAGCTCGTAGATGTGTTGGTAGATCAGATGGGAGAAGCTTATCCGGAACTCGTGGCTCAGAAAGACTTAATCAAGAAAGTGATCAAGGAAGAGGAAGAGTCTTTCCTCCGCACTCTCGACAAGGGTATAGGTCTTCTTGATAATCTCGTAGCTGCTGCCAAGAAAGAAGGTAAAACTGAAATCAGTGGTAAGGATGCATTTACTCTATACGATACTTACGGTTTCCCCCTCGACCTTACTGAACTCATCCTCCGTGAGCAGGGCATGACTCTCGACCACAAAGGATATGAGGAAGAGATGAATCGTCAAAAAGAGCGTGCCCGCAATGCAGCTGCAATTGAAACCGGAGATTGGGTTATCCTCAAGGATGGCGAACAGAAATTTGTTGGCTATGATGTGACTGAAAACGAATGTCGCATCTTGCGTTATCGTAAAGTGAAGCAGAAGGGTAAAGAATTCTTCCAGATCATTCTCGATGAGACTCCTTTCTACGGAGAGATGGGTGGCCAGGTAGGCGATAAGGGTAAGCTTATTGATTCTAACGGAGAAGAAATAGAAATCTTTGATACCAAACGAGAGAACAATGTAAGCGTACACCTTACCTACAAATTGCCGGAAAATCCTGCCGACACTTTCAAGGCGGTGATTGATGCTGATGCCCGCGCTGCAATTTCGGCCAACCACTCCGCAACTCACCTTATTCATGAGGCACTTCGCGAAGTTCTTGGCACTCACGTTGAGCAGAAAGGTTCTTACGTTTCCCCTGAATCTTTGCGTTTCGACTTCTCTCACTTCCAGAAAGTGACTCCTGAGGAAATCCGCAAGGTCGAGCATCTTGTAAATTCTCGCATCCGTAAGGCTATGCCTCTCGATGAGCATCGTGAGATGCCTATAGCTGAAGCAAAGGCTCTTGGAGCCATGGCTCTCTTTGGCGAGAAATATGGCGATAAGGTTCGCGTGGTGAAATTTGGTGATTCTGTCGAACTCTGTGGTGGCACTCACGTTGCTAATACTGGCAATATAGGTATGGTACGCATAGTCTCTGAAAGCAGCATCGCTGCTGGAATACGCCGTATTGAGGCGGTCAGTGGTGAAGGTGTTGAGAATATCATTGATGAATTCCAGGATCTTTCTGTCGGTTTAGCCAACCTTCTTGGTACAAATGGCAACATCCGCGCTTCTGTGGAAAAAGCTCTCAAGGAAAATGGAGAGCTTCGCAAACAGGTAGAGGAAGCAATGGCTGAGAAAATTGATAATTTAGCAGTCGAACTCATCAACAAAGCTAAAGACACCAATGGAGTCAAAGTTGTCGAGTTAGTCGGCATCAATTTGCCTGATGTGGTGAAAAACGTTGCATTTACTGTTAGAAAGAAGAGCCCGGAACATACAGTGTTCGTAGGAGCAACGATGTCACCCGATAAAAAACCACTTCTGACCGTCATGCTTTCTGATGATATGGTAAAAAATGGCGCTAATGCCGGCCAAATTGTTCGCGAGGCAGCCAAACTCATCAAAGGTGGTGGCGGTGGTCAACCTTTCTTCGCTCAGGCTGGCGGAAAGGATGTTGATGGTCTCTCTGCAGCCCGCGACAAGATTATAGAGCTCCTCGCTCTCTAAAGACGATGACTTTAGATGCAGATAGAATTGGCAATTATATAGTTAGTTCCGAAAGGGGAGGACTATATATTCATATTCCTTTTTGCCGTAAAAAATGCATCTACTGCGACTTTTTCAGTGCCGGTGACAGAATTGCCGATTGGCATAGATATGTCGATGCTCTCTGCGCTGAATTCAAAGAAAGAATAAAAGAAATGGC
>DAAK01000073.1:17694-61920 GCA_001701075.1 Bacteroidales bacterium GP3
GAGGGTTAGAGAGCAAGTAGCTCAGAGGAGTTCACGCGTCTTTGCTCGTATCTAAAGCAATATCTTACTGATGTAGAAGAGTTTACAATAGAGGTAAATCCTGACGATGTCTGTGAAGATAAGCTTAAGGTGTGGAAAGCTTGCGGAGTAAATCGCCTTAGTATAGGTATCCAAAGTTTCGATGACAAAGTGCTAAGAGCCTTAGGAAGAAGACATGATGCCGACACTGCGCGAAGTGCTTATTATCTTGCCCGAAGATATTTCGATAATATCTCCGTCGACTTGATGTTTGGGCTTCCTGGACAAACTTTAGAAATGTGGTCGGCGGACATAAAAGAGGCTATTTCGATGCAATCTGATCATATTTCAGCGTATTCCCTGATGTATGAAGAAGGGACTGCTCTGACAGTAATGCGCGATATGGGAAGATTAAATGAAGCTCCTGAGGATATATCAGAGCAAATGTTTCTTATTCTTATAGAGGAGCTAAAGAAGGCAGGATATGACCATTACGAGACAAGCAATTTTGCTCTCCCCAGCCGCAGAAGCATACACAATTCCTCATACTGGCTCCAACTGCCATATATTGGGTTAGGACCATCTGCCCACAGCTATGACGGCAAGAATAGAAGAAGAGCCAACAAACCGGATATCAGAGGATACTTAGAACACTGGTCCTCAACTGATGCAGAAAAAAAGAGCTCCATCTCAATATATGAAACGGAACTCCTTTCATTTGGAGAACTAATTGAAGAATATGTGATGACCCGCATGCGAATGAAGGAAGGTATTCCTCTTGATGACTTTCGCCGCAGGTTTGGAGAGACTGCATTAGCAAGGCTGAATGATAATTGCAAATCCTTGCTAAAAAGGGGAGTGCTAATATCCAACGGGAATAATGTAGCAATCAAGGAGTCAGAAATCTTGATTTCCGACTCGATTATTCTCGATATGCTCGCCGATGAGTTTGCGGACGTCTAATTCAAAGGTTGATTTTGCTTGGGCTGCAACTATTCCGGCCCCAGTAGATACATTACTGAATTCAAATACCGCATCTCCTAATCCGACACCTCCAAGAGCTCCGCTGATTCCCTCCGTTGCTGCCCACAGTGAAAGCATATAGTTGTAGTAGGCAGTTGAGATATGGCTTAAATCTATGCTTAGAGTCAGCTTTTGGTCCATTCCAGGGTGGTTCTCATAGGCACACCAATAACGTCCCGTCGCAGGAATCACCAGGTTGTATTGCTTACCTGAAATCTGGCGATCGGAGAATACTGTATAGAGTCCGTAAGCATCGGTTATAATAGTTTCCAGTGGTGAGATATGTTCGGAAAACAATGGTTCGAATTCATAATCCGGTGTCAATCTTATTGATTCAGCACTTGTATGGTAGTATTCCTCTTTTGATAGTGCTTCTATTACTGCTGCAGTCTGCATATCAAAACTGTAATAATTGATCGCTGCCGCAGGATCAGTGAATTTCACACTCAGTATCATATCAAAATCTGCCGAATAAATATCGTCTAAATCATCATAGGAAGACTCAAATTTAGTTATCTTAGTCTCAATTTCTTCAACCTCAACAGGATAAGGAATGGAGACCTCGGCTTCTGCTTCACCATATGTCTTGTCTATGGCAAGAATTCTTATATTGTCGCCACATGATGGGATATATTCTGCTGCATAATAGCAATCTACCCCATTGAATCGAGAACTCCATTGCCAATATACATCTTCATCCTTGTAAAAATGAATCTCTAATTTTTCCTGGAATTCATCGTTGACGTAAAGGAAAACTTCGGCATCTTTCAGGCTAATGTCAAGGTCAACCATGGGACTGCCTTCTCCATATCGCCATGTCCTCGTCACTTCAACTTTTATTTTATCTCCAGCTGTGAGAAGAGAATTAATGCACACGACAGGTGTACTTTTTAAGTCCGGTTCGAAATATGTGTAGCACCCCGTCAGCAAAAGTGCCAATGCAGAAAGCACCAGAAGATGCGATATTCTAATCTTGAATTTTTTCATTATCAAAGTGAGATTTAATATTTTAGAATAGCCAAGTATATGAGACTGAGGGAATGATGGGAATGGCTCGGATGTGTTGGAACATGTCTTTAAACTCTCCATTATGCCAACCCGCATCGCGACGCACAGCAATCACGTTCATATAGCTATAAGCATTATAGACACTGAATGTCCAGTATCCTCTTTTAGTCTGGCGAGTTGCCGACAGATCCAGTCGATGATAGAATGGAAGTCGATAATTGTTTGTTTTCTCATAAAAGTCCATGTCGAAATTCCAAGGACCTAATAAAGGGTCGCTCCAGCACTGCAAAGGCAGCGTGATGCGATTGCCACTCATACCCGTCCAGGATGCTCCGACACTCCATCTGTCATTGATTTTCCATGACAGGGCCACATTAATCTTGTGTCGGTTGTCAAAGCGGGCTGGATACCAGTCACCATTATTCTTTTCCGGCATCTTTCGGTCAGCCCAGAGAAGGGAATAAGAAATGTGTCCGGTAATGTTTCCAAACTCTTTTGTCACCTTAAAGTCGATTCCTTTCGATCTCCCTTTTCCAACTCCTAATTTCTCAGTCCAACTGCTCGTAGGTGGCACCAGATAATAGTCGTCGGTGTAATCTATAAGATTGTGCATCCATTTGTAGTAGCCTTCAATGGAAAAAGTAAATTGCCTGTCGGGGGTTGACCAGTAAGCACCCAATGCGATCTTGTCGGCTGTCTGTGGCTTCTGATCTCCCGTAATCGGTATCCATTGGTCAGTCGGCAATGAGATGCTGCTTTCTGCCAATTGATGGACATATTGAGCCGACCTCGAGTAGCCAGCTTTGATCGCTAATTTGTGGATTGGAGTCATGCGCACTGAAAAGCGAGGGGAGAGGCTGCTCTTGGTTTTGCCCTCGATGCTAAACATGCTATAATGAAGCCCTGCATTCACCCTTAGCCAATCTCCTAAAGAATAATCATCCGAGATATAAAAATTCAGTTCATTAGCATGGTAGTGCGGTACATTATCGTATACTTTCATCCAATCATTGTCTTTTGTAATTGATTGCATACCAGAGGAAGGAAGAAATGAGTGATGAGTGTAAGAAGCCCCGAAATCCATTTTGTTTTCAGGCGTGAGAAGCCAATTGAAGTCAGCCCTGAATATGACATCGTTGATATTGTTCTTATGCTTGAAGGTAGACTTAGTGAAAGTATTGACTACCTCGCCAGTGATGTCATAGTCCTCCTTATTATTTCGCAAGGAGGAGAAATATCTGGTGAAGGCTCCAGTCAATTCTCCGAAAAGCTTTGGAGAAAAAACATATTTCCACCCGGCAGAAGCCACGATATTCCCCCAGATCAACTTAGCCCGGTTGTCGGTATAGGATTTGTCTTTTTCAGCTTCCGGAGTACTCACCACACTACCGATCCACCCAGTGTCGGATTCTCCATAACCGGGACTATAATAACCACCAAAATATTGATTTTTACCCTTGTCATCTTCTCCAGCATACAGATAATCCTCTCCGTAATAAAACGTGAGGTGGGCACTCGACCTATCGGAGAAATGATGGTTGAGCTTGGCATTGATGTCGGTAAAGGCATAACGGAAATGAGAGTTGTAAGAATCATTCAGTTTGTTGGCAATGGCTAAAGCAGGGACTGAAAGCACTTCATACCAAGAGCGCCTTACGGCTAAAGAATATGAGGTACGGTCCCTGATTATTGGTCCGTTGATGTCAAAGGCGCCCGACGTCAGACCAAGCCGGAAGCTACCATGATGCTCTTTAAGAGAACCATCCTTTGTGTGAACGTCCATAAAAGAAGCAAGGCGACCATCATATTTAGCCGGGAACGTAGTCTTGTAGAAGTCTACATTTCTCAGAGCCTCGGTGTTGAAAGCCGAAAAAAGACCTCCGAAATGATTGATCTGATAAAGGGGAATGTTGTCGAGCATATAGAGGTTTTCATCCGAGTCTCCTCCATGCACATACATTCCTGACATCCCTTCAATTCCAGCAGATACACCCGGTTCCAACTGAAGGGTCTTCACTACGTCGCTCTCTCCGAATATAACTGGAGTTGCCTTGATAGCGGCATTCGTGAGATTAAGACTTCCCATTTCGGTCGTCAGCATGGCTTTTGTATTGTTGACAGTTGCTGATACTGTCACCTCCTGAAGTTCTCTTGTCATAGCAAGAGCAATATCTAATCTTTTGTTTTTGCTCAACTTGAAATTGCCACTGACAAAGGGATCGAAACCTACGTATTGCACCTTAATATCAGCTTCACCTTCATTCAAAGTCAGGGAATAAAAGCCATTTGCATTTGTCACCGTCCCTTTTCCCGACTTCAAGTCGTAGACGCTGGCACCGACGAGAGCCTCATCATTAGAAGCCTCTTTTACAAAACCACTAATAGTAAACTTGGCTGCATTTGACTGCTTTTCTCGTTTTAGGGTCACATTGTTTCCCTTTATTTTGTAAGAGATTCCAGAATCCTTAAAAATCTTATTCAGCACATCTGGAAGCGGGGTGTCTTCAGCTTGGACAGTTACCTTTATTCCTTTGAGAAGATCCGCTGGATAGATGAAGTTTTTCCCAGTCTGTTGCATCAGTTCCGAAAAGACTTTTTCAGCACTTCGATTGTTGGCTGAGATTGTGACATTCTGGGAGTGAACCGAAATCGCAGCAAATGCGATTGATACTGCTACGCAACCTAATTTTCTTTTCATATCGAGATTAATTAGCGTTGGAAGCAATTTTCAAATGTGTGTCGAACAGGTCATTGATAGTATCTACTACGTCGGAGGCAGTGCCTTCATAGGAGATAGTCACCATAATCTGGTCTGTCGGCATGTTATCAATCCTGACTCCATAGACTCTTTCAATTTCAGCTACTACCTCAGATAGAGGGGCGTGCTTGAATTCTATCTTTGCTGTCTTGGTGTCAGGAGGCAAAGAACTCTCTATGGTTGCTATATTGATAGATTCTTCAGAAGTAGACGGAGTAGTGTGGGAGGATAAATAATAGATGGAAGCGGATGCAGCTAATACGACGGCTGCTATACTTGCAGCAGCTGCCTTGAATCTAATAGAAGATAGATGATGAATCAGCTTAAACTTTCGCCACCCATTGCTTGGTAGGAGAGCACCCTCTTTGAAGTGATAGGCTACAAATTGAAGGTCTTCTTCCATTTCTTTGAATTTTGTCATCGTGGATTTTGATTTTAGTTAAATTCAAATCTTTTTCCCCTATGACGAAGATTTTAAGAAAATCCCCTATCCAATTTGGAAAAAAATTATAGAAAAGGAAGAAAAAATATTTTACCTTTTGAAGGTTCCAACACTTCTCTAAGAGTTTTCAAAGCTTTAGCAATTTGATTTTCAACAGTCTTAACAGAAATGTCAAGTTCTTCGGCAATTTCAGCATGAGAAAGTCCATCACGCTTGGCTAAAAGGAAAACCTGCCGGCAACGGTACGGAAGTTTCCCGATAGCGATCCAAAGCCTTGCGTCTCTTTCCGAGGTGTCGATTGCTTCTTCAGAAACTTCTGCAATTTCGGCATCTTCAAACGAGATAAAAGAGTCTTTCCCATTTTTCTTTCGAAGCCTGTCTATAGCGATGTTGTTAGCAACTCTATATAGATACGACTTAATCTGCTCAGGGAGTTCACTACTTGAGAATCTTTCCCATACCGTTGAGAAAGTCTCCTGCACAATATCTTCTGCTTCATCAGCATCGCCGCAAAATCGTAAGACATACATGCCAAGAGGAGTGTAGTAGCGGTTGAAGTAATTTTCAAATTCTTTGACGCGTCTCATTTTATTGGCTCTGCTATGATCATTGTTGGAGTGTTGTCATGCCGAAAGGCGTAAAGAAACTGCTCTGCTCCAGAGATTAGGGAATACTTTTTGGCAATCTGAGGAGCGGAAAGAGGATGGTTTCTCGACACAATATTTATCTTTGCGCCTTTAAGCACCTTCAGAGCCTTTTTATTGGTTTCGGAAAGGATTGCCATTACTCTGCCTGGAAAATCGGCGTAAAGCGTATCTGAGAGAAAAATATTGGTATTTACGTCTGCCTTAACAAGCTTAGGAAAATTCTCAACGAGTGTTTTCCATGCTCCCGTCTTCATCACTCCGGCATTTGGCTCATACAGATATTTGAAGTCGGCAGCCTTCTTGAGGTGGCTAAACGCCTCTTTTGGCAGTTTCTCTGAGTCTTTAAAACTCGTGATAAAACGTGAGATCTCTCCTTCTCTATCCAGATCTACTACTGTCACTCCCTCAAAAGATGAATCTTTCTTGATGTCGATCAATACTTCCTTACACTCCCCTTTGAAACACACTATATAAATGTGGGATAGATCATTCACTGTATTCCTGATCAAAGACAAATCCAATAGGGGAGAACTCTTAACAAGGAGACGGGGTGAAGCCGAAAGAATATCATCCATAGAAGAAAGAATGTCGGGTTGGCAATCGGATAAAGCATGAACCTTGTTCCCAGAAGAGTTTCTGCGAGCGGGGTCAGCATATACCAAATCAAACGATTTTTTCTGAGTCTTGATAAACTTGATAGAATCCCCATTGACAACAGTAATACGATCAGACAACCCCATGACTTGGGCATTATGTCGCAATGCTTCACATTTGATTTGATCTATCTCACAAGCGGTGACCGACGCACCGTTCTTGGCCATGGACATATCATCAATGCCAAGACCGGAAGTTAAATCTAATATAGAAGAGCATCCATCAATCAGGACGGCATGAAACTTAGCAACGGTTTCATTTGATGCTTGTTCAGCTGAGAGGAGTGTGGGAAACACAAAATCGGGATGCTCAAGGAAACCAGGCAACTTTTTGTTTGCCTTCCTTCTTGCCTCAATTTGAATGAGAGCAAAATCAAGGTCGAAATCAAAAGCAGCTGCTTTATCCCCGGCATATTTAAGACGCAATGCATTCACATCGTCGAGAGCATGCTTGTTCACAAAGTCGATCATCTTTTCTGAAACTTCCATATATCTATAACACTCGGGAAGAAATTTCTCATAAATTTAAGATGGAAGATAAGAGTAACTATGTCGGGTAATGTGAGGGCGGAGGTCCTCCAGTTTACTATTTAACATAATACGGATTATAAGGTATTTTTGGCAGATAAGGGGTACTTGAAAATATACAACGAAGAGTAATAATTTTATATTTATTCTTTATTATATATAATATAAGGATTTCTCCCCTGAAAAAGCCATTTTTGAGCTATTTTCAGGTTTTAGTAGCATTTTTTGATATAGATATCAACATGCTGAGAAATAAAGCTTTTAAGAGGATTTAAGAGCTATTTAAAGCCTTGAGAATCCATTATATTCTCTAAGCTTGATTAGCCGTTAGGAATTCTGAAATTTTAAAGGCACAAAAGTCAAAGTAAAAAATGCCGGGATGTATGATCCTGGCATTATGATTGTACTTCCTACACTTCTTTCTTGTTTTTAGATGGAACGAAGGTTTCGAACGTGGAATCATCGTAATAAACCGTGATTTGGGCAACCCGGCGAGGATTTTTCTGCAATTTTTCTATTTGCAGCTGAAGTTCCAATATTTTCTTATTCTCCTCAAGTTGCTGATATATATTATCTTGTCGTGGAGTCTGCTGGGTATTTAAGCCTCTGAGATTTGAATATTCAGAGGATTCTTTGTCATTATTCGGCTCTGCTGGAATTTTTGAAGGAATTTCAGGCGCAGAAACAGAATTTGAGGATTGGTCTTCTGAATTCTTTTGAATAGTCAACATTGGACCCTCTCCAAACATCAGCCACATCACCGACAGGTCAGGATAAGCAGTATGGATTTTTTTGATCAGAGTATCACTTACCTTTTGGTTGCGTCCTGAAAGAAGCTGAGAGAAAGAAGGGCGAGGAATTTCGCACATATCTGCGAATTGAGAGGACTGTACATGAATACTGTCCATGAAGAGTTTTAGACGAGTGGCGAAATTTTCCTCCATTTTTACGAAATTTGCATTTATTTTTTACTTTGCAAAGTTACAAAAAAAAATGCAAATTTCAAATTTTAAATGTGAGTTTTTGAATTTAAATTTTCAAATTTCCTTCTATTTGAATTTTCACGATAATTGAGTTTTGCAAATTTGATTTTTAAAATTTACTTTGGATTTAGTCCATATTTAAGTGGCATATAATGCTATATTACCTTTTCTTTCCTGGTCTATTACATAGATCTTAGATATCCTTACAATACGGACATTATTATTTAAACCTATACAAATAAAGATGGATAAGTTGTTGATATTTAAGTATAAAAACAATTTATTAATAAATGTTAACGTGGTTTTTCTTCTATTTGCAAACTGTTTGAAATGAAAATTTGCAAAACTTTATGATATCGGAAACCTGAATTAAGTTTCAATTTCAAAATTCTGAATTCTAAATATTATTTAATTTTTCAATTATTTGAGTTTGTAAATTTATGTTTGAGAATACTAATTTGCAAATTGCAAACACATTTTTGAGTGAAAAAAAGATACTTCCTTTTTTGACTACAGCTCCCCTCTCCTATCTTCTTATACCAGCATATTATACAGGAAAAAGAGAACAATTTGTTACTTTTAAAGGGTTTCGATACTGACTTATCTTGTTTGTGTTTGATAATTTACAAAAACAAATCATCTTAAAAAGCCTGATACTTAGACTTTTCAAGATGATTTAGGCATAAATTAACCCTCTGAGATTCTTCTTTTCTGGAATTTCAATCCAACATCAAGTAAATCTTAAAAATTTGATTCTCATATTTTGCAAATTCACCATCAGTTTCTATTGATTTGATCATTGCGTAAGGTTGTATCTCCATATTTTCATTCTTACATTTTATTATCGGGGTTCTTAGAATAAACTCCCTATCTGGATACTTTTCTTGAAGTATTAGTTTAAGATCATAGGGAAGATCCTGGCAGACTCCTACAAGAGAACCGCTCTCTTCGTCATCCCTATAAAAAACGCCATCAATCCCCCAAACATGTTTAGAACCTTCTTCTAAACACGACGGGAACACCACTGCCCTCACTTTCGCGAGAATTGGATATTCTAAATCAAATGAACTCTCGGTGACAAAAAATGAATTCTCATTTTCTTGTATCACCGTCATCATATCTTCCTTGGAATGGAGAATTGTATTGGAAGCTCTAATTTCCATCTCCCGATTTCTGCACCACTCCGCAACTTCTTCGATGAAATCATTTTTGTCAAGTTCGAAGAGCTCCTTAAATGTATAAATATACATTTTGGATTTATCAGCATTTTGGACTTTATCCAATGGTTTTTTCATTCTAAAGGAAGAAGTCTTATACCCTTTCCTTTCATAATACCTTCTCAAATGATCATCTGCAGGAATGAGAAATGTAAATGCTTTTCCTCTTCTTTTTGCGCTTTCCTCGGCTCGCTTCATCAACTCTCCCATGATTCCTCTTCTGCGGTAGTCTGGATGGGTTGCTAATCCACATAGATAGAAGCCTTGGAAATACTTTTTTCTGCCGTCCTTATCTATTCTCTGGAATGCGTATTCCACTCCCAAGAGAGATGCTATAAGTTTATCTCCATCATATTCAGTGAAGGCATTCTCAGGAAGATAATATTTGTCAAAAACAAGCTTTATATAGCGATTGGAGTCGTGAAAAGTTTCTTTCCACAACTCCATCATGTCTCTTTTTTCCTTGTCTATGTCTATCGTTTTAGTCATGATACAAACAAATATGATCCTAAATCAGAGTCTTTTTCAATCTGGCATTCCGTCGGAAGTCCCCTAACAAATCTTGCGATTCCCTCAAGTGAGTTGACGCTTAAAGTCAAAAGCCAGGGAAATTCCTTATTTCCTGTAGCCGTAAGGAGCAGCTCGGATCCTGGAAATTCTTCCTGGAGAAGCATTGCGGCATAGTTTGTCAGCATCACCTTCACATCAAACATAGGCTTTGAAGGGTCAAAGACAAATCCAAAGATATCTGGCCTTAAATCGCGTTTAGAGCTGCTGCTTTGAGTGCAGTTTTTATCTAAGATCTTAGCATCTTTCCATCTTAAAGTCTTGAAAAGCCTGACATCTCTGGCTGCTACATCATAAGCCAAGATGCATTTTGATTCTGGAAACACTTGGAAAACCTCGATTTCCCTGTCTCTTATGCCGCTTCTCGAAGTGTAATCTTTAAGCAATACTCGTTTTTTTGAGTTGCGTGCTTCATATATTGCTGCCATACCCACACCTTCCTTGTCACCTGCAAGATGATACTTTTTCAATAGAGTTTGGTCTCTTACTGTATGGCTCATTGGCACAGTTGCCCCGCTGGTGCGAATGTAGGCTTCTTGTATTTCTTCCGGTCGATGGCAATCTGGATGGAAGTGCACCATGTCTCCTCTATAGCTGTCTACATGAATTCTGAGGATTTCAAATCCTTCATTGTTCATCTCAATATTATAGGTAATATTAGCGGTAGTTACGCTCTTTTTCTGAGCCCTCGATTTATAGGCTATAAAAGAATTGTCGATGATGTTCTTCAGATATGTCCTGTAGCGGTCAGAATTTGCTTCTGGAATCTTCCTATCCTCGTAGAGAAGTTCATAATCGTGGGCTATTCCGGAAGCAATACCATTATCCCTGACTCCGAGAAGAAGTTCACCACCTGTGGTAGAGTTTAAAAAGCCGCAGATGGTCTTTAAAATAGCCCATTTTTGAGTTTCTGGTTCATACTCAGCATTACCCTTTAGTTTATTCTTTGGAGGGCATACAGCCGATGTCTTGAATTCCAAAGTGTCGCTCTCCACGCCATAATAAGTGGTCAGGTCCGGACTTCTATATTGGTCATCCACGTCGAGAGTGCGAGCCAGTTCAAGCTTGATGCGAGAGATCTCCCGATCATCAATCTTCCCGATAAGTCGATTGGAGGCATCAATGAGTCCATCGACAGTGTCTTCTATGTTTTCATCCGTAGTAATGCGCTCAGCAGAATGATCTATCTCTGGTTCTTTGTAGTTTCTTATCATTGAAATGATGCGTTCATGCTTCTCCACTTCAGGAATCCCATCCAAAATCGGGCCATGGGAAAGAGAAATTGACATTGGGGAAGCACCTGCTACAAATCTTGCTATTGATATTTGATATTCAAGTTCATGACGAATATAGGCGCTTATGGTGTAATCTCCGGCCGCAATAGAAAGCATAAGGGCCGTCTGAAGACACAGCAGACGTGGCATTGTATCTGACAGCAGACGTTGATGACTCATTAGGATATTGCTGATTTCCATCACTCCGCTGCTATCGATTTCACTTATCGTTGAGTCTTCTGTTGCCAAGGGAATGTTTTCGTCACAATACTTGATAAATTGCTCGAAAATGTAGATGAAGCATTCGTGCTGATAAGATTCCATATCGATTATTGGCTCATCCAGACCATATATATCTATATCATCTACAATAGAACCATTAATGAGCACGGTGCCTGGAATCACCTTGGGGGAATTGATTCGGATTGTCAAAGGAATTTTTTGATCCATGGCCTCCAAAAGTATTTCCTTGGTGATCTTTCCCATTACATTCACTACGAATCCATCCTCAGTCAACCATTGCGTACCTGCAGAATAGTCGCCAATATAAACTCCCGGCAGAGATTCTCCTCTCATTTGATTGGCATATTCAAGATAGAATTGATTGAAGCCTCCTTTTAGTTCGAAACAGAATTCTTTATTGTCCGGGGTATATTCCACATATAGACGTCTTCCTGCATTGAAGAATGATAAAACTCTGAAAATGTCGGCATATCTTAAAGAGTCTGTAAGATTGATATTGATCTTTCCTGAAATCTTTTCATATTCTTGGTCGAGCGTTTCAGCTGATACCTTTACTCCATAGCTCGATTTGATTATCACAGGGATGATAGCACCGGCTGCGTATTTCCTTTTAGATTCTACAGCACTTGTCTTTACTCCACCTTGAGCCCGAGTCATAAAAGTCATTCCTTCTGCTACGTCATCTACAGAATCTGGACTTTTCATGTGGTCGCTTTTAGGAAGTAGCACTTTTATTCCTTTTCCGATTGAAATATATTCAGTCAGATTCCCTTTTAAAAAATCAGTCTTGTTGACTGGGGCGGCCAAAACTTCATCTTCTGTAAATACTATTGTACCCTTTCCTTCATAAAGAGCTTCTTTTCCACCATTTACATCAAATTTAGTACGACTCAGATTATGAAGAACCCTGATAGGACTGAAATTATCTGGATTTTCAATATCTTCCCACTTAAGACCTAAGTTTACAATTGGTGATTTGCGGATACAATTAGTCGTGACATAAATCAAGTCGTCAGCGATATCGGTATGAGGCATCTTTTGAGCTACCACAAGCAGATTTAGCAAGCGTCTTAGAATCAAGTGCTTGTCCTCTCCTATTTTTTGTGATGCTATGATTGCAGCCACCATTATTCTATATGCTAACGTATCTGTTACTACCATATCAGATCCGGACAAAACAAATTCCTGATTGCTTATAAAGGTTCTTTTCAATGCAAATTCCGATAGTTCTTTTGCAAGATCTACAAGATAACGAATTGTATTAAGAAATTCTCCATTACCGGCATCTTTATTGCCTGAATATTGATATCTCCGGATATAATACAATAGCTTCTCGAAATTCTCGATAATATATTCTTTTCTGATTTCAAGCCAAAAATCGGGCTGATTTACTTTAAAAATTGACATATTTGATATTTTTATAGTTACAAAAATTAAGGAGAGAGGAAAAGCAGTATATGTTTTTTACTTTAATTTGGTGAAAGAATATCCAAATCTTTCTGCAGCTGATCTCTCAAGTTCTTCTCTAAATTCAGGGGCGGCGATCGAAATTAGCAGCTTAGCTCGCTGTGCGAGGTCTTTCCCTCTGAGGTCGACCGCTCCATATTCAGTCACTATATAATTTGTCTGAAATCTCGTTGTGACAACTCCTGCACCAGCCGTCAATACTGGTTTGATCTTATTCATCCCCTTATTAGTTTTTGATAGCATGGCAAGAAAGGAAATTCCCCCTTCTGATAATTGTGAACCATACACAAAGTCATGTTGTCCTCCAATACCAGAGAAAATTTTTGTACCTATAGAGTCTGCACAAATTTGCCCTGTAAGGTCGATTTCAAGACAAGAATTGATGCTAACCACTTTTGGATTCTGAGCTATTATAAAAGGATTGTTGGTCCATGCCACGTCCTTGAATATCATTTCAGGATTCCCATCCATGTAGTCATAAAGTTTCCGACTTCCAAGGGCAAGTGATGCCACAGACTTACCAGGCATCACCTTTTTGAGGCTATTGTCAATGATACCTTTTTCAAGAAGTGGAAGCACTCCATCAGTCATTGCTTCTGTGTGCAGCCCAAGATGCTGATGGTCATGAAGAGCTCTTATCACAGCATTCGGTATGCCACCGACTCCAATTTGCAGGGTAGCTCCATCAGGAATTAATTCTGCAATAAAGTTGCCAATCTTGATTTCTTCTTCTGTAGGAATGGCAGTAGGCACTTCAACGAGGGGATCGTCTACCATCACTGCAGCTGATAACTTATCGATATGAATCACCGGGTCGCCATAACTGAAAGGCATTTGAGGATTAATCTGCGCGATAACTCTATCGGCACACTCCACTGCTGCAGTAGCCAAATCCGCGGATACACCGAAACTCACATATCCTTCCTCATTAGGCATGGAGCAATTCAGAAGCGCTACGTCTACCCGACAAGTACCATCGCGCATCAGAGCCGGCACTTCTCCGAGAAACCGAGGAATAGTGCTTCCATAACCTTCCTGAATCCAACGACGCACTCCATTCGACACGAAAAAACTTTCGACATTAAATGCTTCGAGGTATTCTTTCTTACAATAAGGAGCCTCTCCTTTGCACACAGCAAAAGCTGAATATAAAGTGACATTTTTCAGTTCATGCCCACGGTCAGCCAAAGCACGACAAAGCACTTCCGGTGTGGAAGTGCTGCCTTGAATATAAACGTGGTCGTCATTTTCGATTAGTCTAACTGCTTCTTCAGCAGTCATATAGCGTGGATTAATGCTCATCCTTAAATGCTTTTAATCGTTTATTTAATATATCGAAATCCTCATCTTCTGATAATGTAGAGACGCACACCCTCACTCCATTTTGTTCTGAGCCCGTAGAGGAGAGTGTTATTGCTGATATGCCATGTCTCAAAAGTTCTTCTTGAAGTTTCTTCCCTTCCAAATCTTTATACCCTACTGTAAAGAAGAAACCGTCAGATATAGGTTTATCTCCGTCTTGATCGTAGACAATGTGGAAACCATTTTCGCAGAAACTTTTTTTCATTATTTCAGCTCTTCTGCCATATTCTGAAGTCTCTTTTACAAAGTTGAGCTTGCCATCGCATGCTGCATTCATCATGGCTGCCAACGCATGTTGTGCAGAATGAGAGGTCCCTGAACTTGCTGTGTATAATACTCCGAATACATAGGCATCTCCAAATGCAGGCATCTCATAAAACTTGGTGAAAAACTCATATTGCCTGTCATAGACCTCTTTGCTCATTGCTACGATGGCGATTCGCTGGCCGGCGTAACTGAAGATTTTTGAGCCGGATACAAGCATTATGAAGTTGTCAGTATATTTGCCTACAGAAGGTATGTACGGAGCTTCAAACGGGTGGCTGAAATCCGTGCGGAAATCCATTCCAAGATATGCAAGATCCTCAATGACTATTACGTCATATTTAGTAGCCATCCTTCCTATTATCTCAAGCTCCTCTTCTGTCAGATTGATCCAGGCTGGATTGTTGGGGTTGGAGAAGAGCATGGCGGTGACATTCCCTTTAGCGAGTATTTCCTCTAATTTAGCTTCTAAGGCTGTTCCTCTATAATTGTAAATGTCAAACTGCTCTATGCCAATGCCAAGCACCTTAGCCTGATGCCTTTGTGCCGGAAATCCGGGGTTAAAGAAAAGAATCGTGTCCTTACCAGGAAGCCTTTGGCTGAGTAGAAGTTGCAATGTAAAGCTTGCCTGCATTGATCCTACAGTTGGCACAATTGCCTTCTCCGGTATCTCTACATCCATGAAAGCCTTTACAAAGCGTGAGCCAGCCTTCTTCAGTTCAGGTATGCCATTGATGGCTGGATATGTGTTGGCGACTCCTGCTTTTAGCGCTGCAATTTCTGCATCTATTCCTACGGAGGAAGCAGGCAGTCCGGGATTTCCAAGTTCCAGATGCACGAATTTTTCTTTAGCTTCCTTTTCAAGGGCTACAGAGAGAGCCACAATTTGACGGATTGTTGCAGTTGAGATATCAATGATGCCCAACTCGGCAGCTGTTTTTGTCAATATTTCTTGTGATAGTGGAAACATAACGTCAGCTTTATAATGTTACTTTGCTATATAAGAATCTGCCTTTTCACGTCCTGCTCTGAACGCCTTTAGATTAGATTCTACGATCGCTTCTCCTTTACTGGAAAATACACTCTTTATCGCATCTTCGATCTTGTCAGCTGTGATTTCAATGAAGTGCGATGCAGCCCCAAGCAAAACCATGTTGCTTGATCTTGGAGAGGCAACTTCTTTTGCCATCGCTTCCATATCGAAAGCAATCACGTTGCCAGCCTTCTCCAATTCTTTCTCAATGATTTCTATTTCAGGATAATTGGGAATATTGACAAAAGGAGCAGAGGAAGTCACAATCCATCCTTCTTTTGATAGAGTGGGAAGATACCTAAGGGCTTCCATGGGCTCGAGACTGACGATAAGATCGGCCTTTCCTGATGGAATAAGGTCAGAATGTATGGGCGATGATGAAATCCTCAGTGTAGACTGCACATCTCCACCCCGTTGGCTCATACCGTGCACTTCCGCCTGCTTTATGTTCAATCCTTCTTTAAGGGCTGCGACTCCAAGTATCGTCGCAACGCTCAATATGCCCTGTCCGCCGACTCCGGCAAGTACTATATCTATTTTCACGGTGTTAATTTTTGAAAGCAACGTTAACTATAATCTTAATCACTCTCCTTCAGACTGTGGTCTTAGGTCCTCTATGAGCACCATGTCGCCTTGCAGTCTGGATACATTCCCTGCGCGATACAACTACTGAGAGACCTTTGTGATCAATGGCTTCTTTAAATAGCTTTACCATCTCATCGTGTTTCTTTGGAAGCGAATCAATAGTGTGGAGATGTTCAGGTCTCACCCCAAGTCCAAGGCATATTTCTTCAATCTTGCCAGTCCCTTGTGAATCTTGACCTCCAGTCATGCCGGTAGTAAGATTGTCGGAGATTATCACGAGCATATTGCTGTCCTCATTGACTGCATCCAGGAGACCGGAGAGTCCGGAATGAGTAAATGTAGAGTCTCCAATCACAGCTACTGATGGATGCACTCCAGCCTCAGATGCACCCTTTGCCATAGTGATAGATGCACCCATGTCAAGCACTGTATGAAGGGCTTTGAATGGAGCAAGATATCCAAGAGTATAGCAACCAATATCTCCAAATACTCTGGCATCTTCATATCCTGCAAGAACATCGTTGAGTGCTTGATAGACATCTCTGTGTCCGCATCCTTTGCATAGAGAAGGCGGACGAGCAACTGTTAAGTCGCAATTTGCTCGAATTTCTGCAGCCTTGATAGAGTTCAATTCAGGTTTTATCTTTATCAAACATTCCAAAACCCTATCTGGATTCAATTCTCCAGTACGTTCTAAACTACCATCGAGTCTACCATAGATTTTGATTCCAGAATCCATGATGCCTCTCAGATTTTTCTCTATGAATGGTTGCCCCTCTTCAATGACGAGAAGCTCCTTGCATTCCTTTGCAAGCCCTCTAAGCATTACCTTGGGAAGAGGGTACTGAGAGATTCTTACGGTGGGGAATGGGCATCCTTCGGGGAAAAGTTCATTAAGATAATTAGAAGCGATTCCGCTTACTATTATGCCAAGGCTATGATCAGTGCCGGGAGTATAGACATTATAGGGTGACACCTCCGAGGCCATCTCAAGTCTGTCATAGACCTTGATAAGCTCTTTGTATCTAACTCTTGAGTTGCCAGGCATAAGCACCCATCTCTTTCCATCCTTAGGAAAATGGATTGAGTTTTCCGGTGAAGCTTCGGTTGCTACTTCTACGGTAGCTCTTGAATGGCTCAGACGGGTCACAAACCTTATGATGACTGGAATTTCGAATTTCTCGGAAAGTTCGAAGCCATATTTTGCCATGTCGTAAGCTTCCTGCTGATTGGATGGCTCAAGAACAGGGACAAACGCAAATTCTCCGTAAAACCGAGTGTCTTGTTCATTTTGAGAGGAGTGCATCGATGGATCGTCGGCAACTGCCACAAGCATTCCTCCGTTTGCTCCTGTCATTCCAGAATTGACGAAAGCATCTGCTGAGGCATTCAACCCGACGTGTTTCATAGTGACGATTGATCGTTTGCCGGAATACGACATTCCTAAAGCTTCTTCGTATGCCGTCTTTTCGTTCGACGACCAATGGGAATGTATGCCCCTTTCTTTTGCAGTAGGATTGGCTTGGACATACTCCATTATTTCTGTTGATGGGGTGCCCGGGTATCCATAGGCGCCGCTTAGCCCCGCATTGATGGCTCCCAATGCGAAAGCCTCATCACCCAATAGGAGTTTCTTTATTTTCATGTATCAGGTCATTTTGATAGGTTAACAAGACCGCAACTTCAGAAGAGTTGCTTTCCATGTTGCAAATATACAAAAAATATTCCATACTATCAAGGAATATGCCCTATAACATATAAATTTTTTCTAAAATTAATTTAAGACAGTATTTAGTCAAAAAAATTATCCGAAATTGCTTTTGCTACAATTTCGGATATTTCTCTCATTTAATCATTCTTTATCAATTCGAATGAAGTGGCAGATAGCCACGTTCCGTCCCAAGTATTTGATGGCGACACATTCGTCACCCCGAATCTCACTATGCTATCTTGACCAACTATTATATTATCTATTACAACCTCTGACCATCCGAATCCCTGCATGTGGTTAACCTGGGTCAACATATCAAGATAATGGCGGTTAGGAAGAATCTGTGCTGTATCATTTCTCAATTCAATTTCAGCATTTTTCCAAATTCCCCCTCCCTTGTTGCCGCATACTGGTATTGCTTCGGAATATCTGCTTCCATTTCCATTTATAGCAAATATCTCCGCTCCATTGCCGTTGGTTCTTCCTTTCGCCTGAAGCTTATACGTTCCAGGTGCTACTTTTTGATTGCGTTCTACTTCAAATTCCATACCTAATCCGTCATGTTCTATTGCGCTGTCTATATAAGTCAACCCCCTGTCTCCTGAGAAATGTTCTCCTCTATTGGTATAGTTCCTTATATTTTTAGATTTTGTAATTATCCATCCTGCTTCAGTAAGTTGAGTGGCTTGCTTTTCTTTTCTATTTGATGTGCTTTCTTTCTGGGATCTTTCCATCTTTACATGACGTTTTGGAAAATAATGAATATTGACATTGCTGACAATCTTAGTAATAGAGGCTGCACTGAATACCAATGCGATGAGCCAAACCACCAGGCATACACCTCTGAGTGTATTGCTTAGCGGACGGACACGTCCGATAATCCTTAGAGTGAAATGGGCTAAGAGATACAATGTCATAACGAGAAGCACTAAGACACTTATTATAGACACCCAGATTAACCATGATGGATTACAGTCGAGCAACACAATAATAGGAAAATCATCACCAACTATACCTCGTAGATTTCCCCATGGAGCAGAAACTGCGCATACTAATGCTATCAGAAGACCTATGAAGCCTACTATACAAGCTGTAATAAGAAGGATTCCTACTGCATAGACACACCATTTTAAGACTGATACTACTCCGGCAGTCAATCTTCCATCTTTGTTAAGTTCTGATTGTTTAGACAACATCTCTTTGGTTGATGAAAGAAACTCGTCACACATATTGGATAGATTTACAGGCTCTCCTTTCATCTGAAGACGTTCAGCTGGATTTGCAGCTAAAGGTATTGATGCCCAACATACGAAATATCCACTGATCAAAAGCATAACTATGGGAAATGTTATGTGCAAATTTATCATTAGTGCAAATATTAGCAATATATAAGCAAGACGTAGCCATAACGGATTCACTCCAAGATAGCATCCGAATCCTGCGAAGACTCCTCCCAAAACTTTGTGTTCAGGATCTCTGAATAGTTTTTTCTTAGGAACTGAATTTGGGATTGGTGGTATCATCGGATTTACAGTTTCAGATTCTTCTTCAATAAACTGTTCAGGTTTTCCGACTCTATTGATGATTTCTTCAATGTGCTCAATACTTATAGCCTCGGCACCATTTTGGCGAAGCTCTGACATCAGTTCAGCAACGCGACCTTCAATATCGTCGGCAATTTCCTTGCCATCAGGCTGGCGTGAGAAATAATCTCTCATATTGGCTATATAAGCGTTTAGCATCGCATAAGCGTCCTCATCCATTGGATATAGGGAGCCAAATATATTGACTGTGATATTCCTTTTCATAATTTAGTCAGTTGTGTTGAATGTTTTAATGATGTTGATTGAATTTGAAAGGTCGCTCCATACTTCATCAAGCTGACTGAGAAATTCTTCACCTTCTCGTGTCAGTAGGTAATATTTCCTTGGAGGCCCTTGCGTTGATTCTCTCCATTCGTAGCTCAGAAGTCCATCCTTTTTAAGGCGCGTCAATAGCGGGTAGAGCGTCCCCTCCACAACTATCAGATGTGCCTCTTTAAGTCGGGAGATGATGTCGCTTGTGTAGCATGCTTCCTTGCGCAACAAAAGCATCACACAATACTCCAGCATCCCTTTTCTCATCTGAGATTTTGCATTTTCTATGTTCATTCGCGATTGATTTTAGCAGTTTTATCCTTTTCACTCTGCAAAGTTAATAAAAAACATAGTACTATGCAATACATAGTACTATGTTTTTTATAAAAATTTCTATTTTTTTTCCATCTTAGGGCATCTGCGGATTAAAAACAAAAAAAAGACGGCAGCAATTGCTGTCGTCTTCTATTATTTTAATTAGCTTAAAATCAATAAGTATAAGCTTTCATTTCCTCTGGCTTGAAATTGGAGATGAAGTCTGCATGCTTGGTGCATTCTGCCTGACCATATTTTACGTATACTTCAAGCGACTTGTCGAATGCCTCATCGCGCCCTGCTTCTTCAAGAAGTAAGCACCCCATTACAGTATGGCCTGCCATCTCCACGAGGCGACGCGCCATAAAGTCAGTGTATGCCTGATCCTTCACCTCAAGAACACTCTTCACTGCAGCCTCATACTGCTCACACATTTCATCAAGCAATTTCTTGACACCTGCATGTTTTTCAGCTACTTCTGCATTCAGAGCCTCCTTGATGAAGTTGAGATATGTGCCGGTGGTGACGTGGCGAATAGCAGCCACTACCTGGAGCTGAGTTGTTCCCTCATAGATGCTTGTGATGCGGGCATCGCGATATAGACGTTCACACTTGTAGTCTTTCATGAAGCCGCTGCCACCATGGATCTGGATACAGTCGTATGTGTTCTGGTTGCAGAACTCAGATCCCATACCTTTTGCCAGGGGAGTGAAAGCATCAGCGAGTTTGCTATATGCTTTTGCCTCAAGCTTTTCTTCCTTAGTGAGAGGACGCTCTTTTGCAATATCGTCGTAGATTTTATAGATGTCTACAAAGCGTGCGCAAGCGTAAAGAAGCGCACGACTTGCATCAAGCTTAGCTTTCATCACGCTGAGAATTTCTGCTACAGCTGGGAATTCGATGATAGCCTTACCAAATTGCTTACGATCTTTAGCGTAGTCAAGAGCCTCACGGTAAGCAGCTTCAGAAATACCAACACTCTGCGCAGCGATACCGAGACGTGCACCGTTCATAAGAGCCATGACATACTTGATAAGGCCAAGCTTGCGGCTTCCGCAAAGTTCTGCAGGCGCATCCTTATATACGAGCTCACAAGTTGGGCTACCTTTGATACCCATCTTATTCTCAATACGACGCACGTTGACACCACCATTTCGCTTATCATAGATGAACATTGAAAGACCACGTCCATCTTTTGTTCCTTCTTCTGAGCGAGCGAGAACAAGGTGAATATCAGAATCGCCGTTTGTGATGAAGCGCTTTACTCCATTAAGCACCCAGCTCCCATCTTCTTTCTGAGTAGCCTTGAGCATTACACTCTGAAGGTCAGAGCCAGCATCTGGTTCTGTAAGGTCCATACTCATAGTTTCCCCTTCACACACTCTCTTGATATAGCGTTCTTTCTGATCCTCATCTGCGAATTCGTAGATAGTCTCAGCACAGTCCTGAAGACCCCAAAGGTTTTCAAAACCTGCATCTGCGCGGCTTACGATATCAGCAGCCATTATATAAGGAGTGATAGGAAAATTCAGACCACCGAGACGGCGAGGCATCGACATGCCCATGAGTCCAGCCTTGCGGCAAGCTTCAAGATTCTTCTTTGTGCCTTCAGCGTAGATCACGCGGTTGTTTTCAACACGCGGACCTGTGTGGTCAACTTCTTCAGCATTTTCAGCAATAACATCGCCACAAATTTCGCCCACTACCTCAAGAACTTTATCATAAGAGTCCATGGCATCCTCAAAATCGAGGGGTGCGTAGTCATATTTTTCAGCGTCAGCGAAGTTTCTTTCCTTAAGTTCCACGATCTTCTTCATCAATGGATGCTGAAGATGGGATTTGAGATTCGGATTGTCAGTATAAAAATTAGCCATGGCTTATTTCGAGTTCTTTTTGTAATACTTGATTAACTTTGGCACTACATCTTCCATCTTGCCTGTGATGACGATGTCGGCTATTGCATTGATCGGTGCATCTGGGTCAGAGTTGATTGAGATGATGAGGCTTGAATCCTGCATACCTGCGATGTGCTGTATCTGTCCGGAAATGCCACAAGCAATATAAAGTTTCGGACGAACTGTGACACCGGTTTGACCAATCTGACGGTCATGATCAACCCATCCTGCATCAACCGCGGCACGGCTTGCGCCAACTTCTGCTCCAAGCACATCGGCAAGTTGCTGAAGAAGATCAAAGTTTTCCTTCGATCCTACGCCATAACCACCTGCTACAATGATCGGGCTACCCTTGAGGTTGACCTTTGATTTTTCTACATGGCGGTCGATAATTTCTACAACGAAATCTTCATTGTTGGTGTATTTGTTAACGTCAAGGTCGATTACTTTGCCAGTGTAGTTAGAATCCTTTACTTCCTTCTTCATCACACCCTCGCGCACTGTAGCCATCTGAGGGCGGCAATCAGGATTGACGATTGTAGCCACGATATTGCCACCGAAGGCAGGACGGATCTGATAAAGGAGATCCTTATATTCTTTTCCAGTCTTTGTGTCGGTATAATCGCCGATTTCAAGGGAAGTACAGTCTGCTGTCAGACCGCTATGAAGTGCGCTTGATACACGCGGACCAAGGTCGCGGCCAATTGAAGTGGCGCCCATAAACGCGATGCGCGGTTCTATCTCCTTGAAAAGATTGATAAGAATAGAGCTGTGAGGAAGAGAAGTATAAGGATAGAGACGCTTATCCTGCACTTTGTATAGTGTATCTACTCCATAAGGCATCACTTGCTTTTCGATATCCTTAAGGTTGTCGCCTGCCACTACTGCTTCGAGCTTGATGCCCAACTTATCGGCCAACTGGCGACCTTTGGTGAGGAGCTCAAGGCTCACATCAGCTACTTTGCCGTCTTCATATTCAAGATAGACGATAAGATTGTTCTTGTCTGCCATAATATTCTTTAGATTAGCCGATTGTATGGTTAGCAAATAATTCCTTGATAAGGCCTTCGATTGCCTCATCTGTATTCTCAATCTTGCGAGCTTCTTTAGCGGTGAATACCACATTCTCAATGCTCTTCACCTTTGTAGGGCTGCCTGCAAGGCCGCACTGAGCAAGATCAGCGTCGACGTATGCTGCATTCCACTCTCCAATATTTAGATAAGGACGCTTTTCGATGAGGTCTTTCTTCTTCTCATCATTAGCCACCTCTGAAGGGGCAGCTGCATATTTGTATTTCTGAAGATGCTTTGCATTTCTCGGACGGCAATCTGCTGCACTTCCATTGACTGTCACCACGAGAGGAAGCGGAGCCTTTACAGTCTCAACTCCAGACTCTATACGGCGCTTTACAGTCACTTTGCCTCCGTCGGCATTAATGATTTCTTCTGCATATGTCACAGTTGGAAGTCCAAGTTTTTCTGCTACCTGCGGACCAACCTGAGCAGTATCTCCATCGATAGCCTGGCGGCCACCAATGATCAGGTCATAATTGCCAAGCTTCTTGATGGCAGCACTCAATGCATAAGAAGTTGCTAATGTGTCAGATCCAGCAAAAGCACGATCAGAAAGCACTACTCCTTCGTCAGCACCTCTATAAAGACCCTCGCGGATAATCTCTGCTGCACGAGCAGGACCCATGGTAAGGATGGTTACTTTTGTGCCGGGATACATATCCTTGAGGCGGAGAGCCTGCTCAAGGGCGTTGAGATCTTCGGGATTGAAGATGGCTGGGAGGGCTGCACGATTTACTGTGCCGTCTTCTTTCATCGCATCTTTGCCGACGTTTCTCGTATCAGGTACCTGCTTTGCAAGCACAATGATATTTAAACTCATAATTTTGTAATATTATGTTTGTAAATAATAATCAATCAGTTCAAAAGTATCCGTGCTATCCCGATTTTATTGCCGATTTTGCATACTTTTGACTGTGATGTCAAAATGCACACATTTCGGTTTCAAGTGCAAAATTAATAAAAATTATCGAAAAATAATAATTATTTCTTTAATAATTGCTCCTTTCGATGTTAAATTCAACCATTTTCCTAATAAGATTGTTAGTATTTTAAATCTTTTAACATTTATACTATGGCAAACGTATTCTTCATAGCAAGGAAGACTATAAAAAACCATACAAATGGAGGCACTGTCCTCATGGTAGCCACAGCATTGGCTCTTTTGGTTGTGAATCTTCCTTTTCTTCACGATTTCTACAATGGACTTTGGACACATACAATTGCTCTTCGCGTAGGATCGTTCAATCTCTTTAGCCATCACGGACATTCAATGTCTATTATGGACTTTATCAATGATGGCCTTATGGCTGTATTCTTCTTTTCTGTAGGTCTTGAGATCAAGCGTGAAGTGCTGGAAGGTGAACTCTCCTCTTTCCGCCAAGCGCTTCTCCCTATTGTGGCAGCTATTGGCGGCATGATTATTCCAGTAGGAATTTTCTTCCTCCTTGGACACGGAACCGATTATAGTCAAGGTGCAGCTATCCCAATGGCAACAGACATAGCTTTCTCTCTCGGTGTGCTTGCAATGCTTGGAAAAAGAGTTCCTATCGGATTGAAGATATTCCTAACCACTCTCGCGGTGGTAGATGATATAGGTGGAATCCTTGTGATTGCTATTTTCTATTCCGGACATATCGACTATGTTTCACTTCTATGGGCTGCCGGCCTTCTTACAATCCTTATTATTGGTGGAATTTATGGTGTCCATTACAAGACTTTTTATGTGACAATTGGCATTCTCGTTTGGTTCCTATTCTTACAATCAGGAGTCCATCCTACAATAGCCGGTGTGCTTGTAGCATTCTGTGTGCCTGCAAAACCAGTTTATGCTCCTAAAAAATATATCAAGACGATACGCCAATCTATCAGTCATTTCTCTCAAGAGGATGAAGAAAAACTCGACAGTAGAGGTATACTGAGTAAGGAGCAGACCAACTGGCTTAAAGAGATAGAATCAGCTTCCGATAAGGTGATATCTCCTCTTCAAGACCTTGAGGATTCTCTCCATCCTATTGTAAACTTTATAGTGGTGCCTCTTTTTGCATTTGCCAATGCAGGCATTTGGCTTGGCGACGTCAATGTAGCTGATATTTTTTCCGGTGTGTCTATTGCCATTATTGCGGGCTTGGTGCTTGGAAAATTCATAGGTATTTTCACATTCAGCTGGATTTGTATCAAAGCTAAGTTGGCTCCAATGCCCGAAGGAAGCACATGGGCTCAAATTGCGGCTGTTTCAGTTTTAGGTGGTATAGGATTCACGGTCTCTCTCTTCATCGCCAACCTTACTTTTGGTGAAGATGTCTATCTCTCGCAAATACTGAATAATGCTAAGTTGGGTATTCTGATTGGATCATTCTTAGCTGGTTTCCTTGGGTGGCTGTTCTTACATTTGACCCTTCCTAAGACCTCTGAGACTCAAGATTCAGATTCTTTTGATTAATCATTAAAGCAAATAAGTTTATAACAGAAAAGCGCACAACCTGTGCGCTTTTCTGTTATAAACTTACAATTTGATTTTCCATTCCATACTTACAAAGTCGATCAAGGGCTTCTTTATATCCTGATGCCACTTTCTCAGGATAATGGGCGTCAGTGCTTAATATTAGTTTTGCCCCATATTTCTTCAATAGAGGCCACCATCGTTCAGATGGGAAGAATCTTTTCCCTGTTTCATATTTTTTAGTATTTATTTCGATGATTACATCTTTCACAGTCGCTTTAGCTATCACTTGCTCCACTAAATCAGCATACCAATCTTGGTCTTCTAATTCCTCCCAAGCATGAGTTCCGTTATCTCCGATTTTATCAAGATGGGCTATGATATTAAATCCACCCGCTCCAAGCATTTCCATCTCAGTAGCAAAATAAGTTTCCACTACATATCGTAAATCCCCATTATACTCTGACTCAAGATATTTAAGGAATCTGTCAGAAGGACCATCTACATCAACAGGCTTACCATCTTTTGTTTTTACGAAGTGAACCGAACCAATTCGATAATCGAGTGGTAGAGATTGGAAATAATTAGTATGAGGACCGAAATCTTCGGATATGTAGTCTATTTCCATTCCAGTAAGAATCCGTAAACTCTCGCCATATTTTTCTTTAAGTCGATTCGATTCTTTAATATAATCATTTACATCTTCAGCTTTCATGTTTGCTCCCGATGGACAGCAAATAGGACTGTGCGGAGAAATACCCCAAACCTTGAATCCAGCATCTTTGGCAGCATCCGCTATATCAGCCATGCTGGAGCGCCCATCGCAAAATTCGGTGTGGCTATGATAATTTTTCATATTAAGCTTCCTATTCTTTCGTTTCTGCAGTTATGATAGAATTGCGCATTTTTTTTAGTTTTTCATTTTGCACCTCCCGTTGTTTCTCAAGGTCAAGAATTTGATTCTTAAGATCAGTAGAAGTTCCTGTTTTCTTATCCGTAGTATGATATTTCTTCCTTAAATCAGTTAGTTTCTTTTGGAGCGAGTTATGCTCTTCGAGAGCCTGCAGATATTGCTGCATATTGATTCTGGCACTCGATGACTTGAAGTCATTTACTTGCCGGGCTACCTTTCCTCCTGGCAAAGGAAACATGAAATCGGTACTTTCTTTTTTGTTATCCTTTTTGCTTCTTTCTTCTATTCCTTTAATAATTTCAGAATAATCTGTAGATGGGTTCTGAGTGACCTTGAAATCGTCGATCCTTGCCAAGGAGACTATATCTTCTTCTTCATCGGCAACATAATTCTTGCGCACATCATTGGTCTTGAAGACAAATACTGTCAGTTTATCATCAAGTTGGTATCTGTCTGTGACCCACCATCCTATTCCATTCTCCTCATCAATTGCTATCATATATTCATTAAAGGGAGAATTAAAAGGATACCCTAATCCTATCGGCTGTCGAAATTCTCCTGAAGAAGGATCTTGGGTAGCGACAAAAAGGTCATAACCTCCCATACTTCCCTCTCCATCTCCCGAAAAATACAGAGTCACTCCATCGGTAAGCAGAAATGGATTGCGGACATTACCTCCTTCGTTGAGAACGCTTCCTACATTCACTGGCTTTTCCCAAGAGCCATCCATAAGCTGCTCACTTTCCATAATGACTTCCTTGTGGTCTTCATCATTTTCAGACCAAAGCATCAAGTCGCCAGATTCGGAAGAATATGCAAAATCAGATTGATTACTCCTTTTCCTTAGAATCGAGGCATCAGGGTCGAGCAATTTTCCTCCAGTCGACGGAAGCTTTATATATTTCACAAAATCGGAGGCAGCCACGTCGATTCTGTCAATAATTTCTATTTTCTGGACATTGTCGAGGGAACTTTCAGCAATATCAAGTTGACGTAAATATTTTTCCAACAACTCTTCTCCAGCTTCATTAGCATTCCTCTTTAAACTATTGGCATATTTATTGTATTTTTCTGCTGCCAGTTCAAAGTCATAGTTCATAAAGGCCTCACGGCCCTCACGCAAAAGGTCGGCCTTGGCCACTGGCAAGCCGCAAATGCATGTCATCACGCCAAGGATTAATCTGTATTCTATTTTATTAAATTTTTTTACCATTTTTGTCATATTAGGAGCAAGTCCTACATAGATATAACAATTTTCTCCCCATTTGTATCAAGAAGAAAGAAGGGACAGGCACTTCAATAATAGTGTCTGTCCCTGAATGGTGGAAATATGGAGGTGATTACTCTGCTGTCTGCTCGTTGAGGAGACGAATCATTTCAATCGCGCTCTTCGGGATGCGTGTGCCAGGGCCGAAGATAGCTGCAACCCCTGCATTATACAGGAAGTCGTAGTCTTGAGCGGGAATTACACCACCAGCTGTAACAAGGATATCTTCGCGGCCAAGCTTCTTGAGCTCCTCGATCACCTGGGGAACAAGAGTCTTGTGTCCTGCAGCAAGTGAGCTGACTCCAAGGATATGGACGTCGTTCTCTACAGCCTGGCGAGCTGCTTCTGCCGGAGTCTGGAAGAGAGGACCCATGTCAACGTCAAATCCGCAGTCGGCATAGCCGGTAGCTACTACCTTTGCACCACGGTCGTGACCGTCCTGACCCATCTTCGCGATCATGATACGCGGCTGGCGACCTTCGCGTTTTGCGAAATCTGCCACTGCCTTGCGGGCTTCCTCGAATTCAGGATCACCCTTTTCTTCGCTTGAATACACGCCTGATATTGTTTTGATGATTGCTTTATAACGTCCTACAACTGCCTCGCATGCATCGGAGATTTCTCCAAGAGAAGCGCGAAGACCAGCAGCCTTGACAGCCAAATCAAGGAGATTGCCCTTGCTTGGATCCTTCACAGCCTCTGTGATGTCGGCGAGTGCTTTCTGAACGGCTGCCTCATCACGGTTCTTGCGGAGTTCCTCAAGACGTCCACACTGTTCGTTGCGAACCTCTGTATTGTCGATTTCAAGAATATCGATTGGATCCTCATGGTCAAGACGATACTTGTTGATACCGATGATTGCCTGCTTGCCGGAGTCGATGCGAGCCTGTGTGCGAGCAGCAGCCTCTTCGATCTTCATCTTTGGCAGACCGGTCTCGATAGCCTTAGCCATACCACCGAGTTTCTCGATTTCTTCAATGTGAGCCCAAGCCTTCTCTGCTATCTCGTTAGTAAGAGCTTCTACATAATAGCTACCGCCCCATGGGTCCACCTGCTTAGTGACATAAGTTTCTTCCTGGATGTAGATCTGGGTATTACGAGCGATACGAGCAGAGAAATCTGTAGGAAGTGCAATTGCCTCATCAAGTGCGTTGGTATGCAGTGACTGAGTGTGTCCGAGCACAGCTCCCATTGCCTCAACGCAAGTACGTCCTACGTTGTTGAAAGGATCCTGCTCTGTGAGCGACCAACCTGATGTCTGTGAGTGAGTGCGGAGTGCAAGTGACTTCGGGTTCTTCGGGTTGAACTGCTTTACAATCTTTGCCCAGAGCATACGGGCAGCACGCATCTTTGCGATTTCCATGAAGTAGTTCATAGAGATGCCCCAGAAGAAGCTCAAACGAGGAGCGAAAGAGTCGATATCCATGCCTGCGTTGACGCCAGCGCGCAGATATTCCAGACCGTCAGCGAGTGTATAAGCAAGCTCGATGTCGGCTGTTGCACCTGCCTCCTGCATGTGATAGCCGGAGATAGAGATGGAGTTAAACTTAGGCATGTTCTTTGAAGTATATTCAAATATGTCAGCGATAATCTTCATTGAGAATGCTGGCGGATATATATAGGTGTTGCGCACCATGAACTCCTTGAGGATATCGTTCTGGATAGTACCGGCCATTTCCTCAAGTTTCACGCCCTGTTCAAGACCTGCATTGATATAGAATGCGAGCACTGGAAGCACTGCACCATTCATGGTCATTGACACAGACATTTTGCCCAATGGAATGCCATCGAAGAGAACTTTCATATCTTCGATTGAGCAGATAGACACACCTGCCTTTCCTACGTCGCCTACTACACGTTCGTGGTCCGCGTCATATCCGCGGTGTGTCGGAAGGTCGAATGCTACTGACAGACCTTTCTGACCTGATGCAAGGTTACGGCGATAGAATGCATTAGATTCAGCAGCTGTGGAGAATCCTGCATACTGACGGATGGTCCAAGGACGCATCGGGTACATACCGCTGTATGGGCCTCTCAGGAATGGAGGAAGACCTGCAGCATAGTCAAGGTGCTCCAGACCCTCAAGATCCTCTTTTGTATAGATAGGCTTTACGGGAATAAGTTCCGCGGTGAGCCATTCCTCCCCTTTCTCCACCGGAGCGGCAGCGGCGGGAGTCACTACCTTATTAATATCTATTTCTTTAAAATTCGGTCTCATGTTGGCGGATTATTTGAGGAGTTTCGCATTGAAGTCCACGAGAGTGTCAAGCACGTTGACGCGTACGTGGATGAAGTTTTCGATTCCCTGAGCCTTAAGCTCTTCCATACATGCAGGAGCACCGGCAACTACGAACATTGCACGTCCGGCAAGTTCCTTGAATGCCTCAGGAGCATATTCTGCATATTCATCATCGCTTGAGCAGAGCACAACTACGTCAGCGCCCTTTTCCATAGCAGCGTCAACACCTTCCTTAACAGTAGCAAAACCATTGTTGTCGATGATTTCGTAGCCTGCGCAACCAAAGAAGTTGCCGGAGAATTGTGCACGAGCAAGACGCATAGCAAGGTTGCCGATTGTAAGCATGAATACTTTCGGACGATTTGCTGCACGCTCGGTGTCAAGACGGAGTTGCTCAAATTGGCTTGCAGCGCGGTCAAAGTTCAGATATTCAACAGCGCCATCGGCAGCTTCTCCACATCCGCAACCACAAGCGCAACCTTCGTTCTTGATCTTGTCAAGAGCCATTTCGTTGACATTTGGATATTGGTTTGTGCCGAGGAGTATTTCCTTTCTGCGGGCAACGTCAACATGACGCTTAACGCCGCTTTCATTCACCTTAGCCTGAATCTCACCCTTCTTCAGCATCTCGTAGAATCCTCCGTTGTCTTCCACTTCATTGAAGACTTTCCATGCCTGAGTAGCGATGGAAGAAGTGAGGGTCTCGATATAATAGCTGCCACCTGCCGGGTCTACAACCTTATTAAGGTGTGACTCATCACGGAGAAGGTGCTGCTGGTTGCGTGCGATTCTCTCGCTGAATTCGTCAGGAGTTGTATATACAAGGTCGAACGGAAGAGTTTCGATAGAATCAACTCCAGCCAAAGCTGCGCTCATTGTCTCTGTCATTGAACGGAGAAGATTGACATGAGCGTCATATATAGTCATATTGAATTCGCTTGTCATAGCGTGAACGGCCATCTTGCAGCATGCTTCGTCAGCTCCATAGGCTTTTACAATTTCTGCCCAAAGCATACGGCCAGCGCGGAACTTAGCAAGCTCCATGAAATAATTGGAGCTGATGCCCATATTGAATTTGATGCGCTTGTTTACCTCGCAAGGAGTAAGGCCAGCCTCAGTCATGAGGGTCATCCATTCAGCGCCCCATGCAAGAGCATATCCAAGTTCCTGGGTGATGTATGCACCGGCATTGTTGAGAAGGAAGCTGTCTACAGCAAAGCAACGGAGACCTTCTACAGGCTTGACAGCCTCGTATACTGCAAGTGCAGTCTCTTTGAGGTCTTTCGGGAATTCAAGGCCGTGTTTGAGAAGACGCTTGAAGGGGTTAAATCCGATACTACCCTTGAAAGAATCCTTTGCTCTGGCTTTTTCTACGAGCTCAACGAGAGCCTTAGCCATCTCTTCAGCCTTGCGAGGGCAGCAAATGACGTTAACTTCTACCTTGCTGAGGTCAATGCCTTTGAGAACGGCTGCAAGATCAGAAGCCTCAAGACCACGCATGCTTATGCCAAGAGATTCCACTCCCTTGTCGATAGCGTGCTTTGCATTGGCATTGATTTCTTCGGCTGTATTACCGAGAATTTGTTGACGGATTAGCCAGTCATTGTTAGTCTTTGTTCCTCTTACATAAGGATACTGGCCAGGCATTGAGCCTACTGATGGAAGACCTTCGATATCTTCCTTGCGATAGAAAGGCATGACATTGAAGCCTTCGTTGGTGCGCCATACGAGCTTCTTGTTGAAGTCTGCGCCCTTTAGATCGACATTGATCTTCGCCATCCATTCTTCGGTGGATACCGGCGGGAACATGTCAAACAGTTTTTCTTTCTTTTCTGCCATAATTAAATAGCTTGTTATGAATGCTAATGATTGATCATTTCATGGTCGTCAGGTCTGAAAAAGCCCATTTTTTGAGCTTCATCCTGATTTTGTCGCAAATTTAATCATTTTTTTTTGAATAAAGAAATCTAAACCCCATAAAAAACGTTATTAGCAAGCTAAAAAAATTTACAAATGATAAAAAAATATGCCGCGGTGCATTCCGCGACATATTTACGTTGATATTTATGCTCATATTTCATCGATTAGTTCCTTGTCTCTGCACCGTAGCACTCGGGCTGGAAAATCATCGCAAAGTTGAAGGTTATGGGTAGCCATCAATATTGAATGGCCTTCAGCCGCAAGGCTATGTAGCAGACTCACTATGGTGATTCCGGTCTGCGGATCGAGATTTCCTGTTGGCTCATCCGCAAGTATAAGCTTTGGATTGTTAAGGAGTGCCCTTGCTATGACAATTCGCTGCTGCTCACCACCTGAAAGTTCGTGGGGCATCTTGTAGCTTTTATGTGCCATTCCTACGTCAATAAGCACATCCTCTATGCGTTGGTCCATCTCTGCCTTGTTGCGCCAACCAGTAGCTTTGAGCACAAACGATAGGTTCTCATAGACTGATCTGTCTTGAAGCAGTTGGAAATCTTGAAATACTATGCCTATATTCCTACGAAGATATGGTATTTGCTTCTTTTTTATATTCAGCATATCATATTCCAATACATCTGCCTTTTCCCCGGAATAAATAGGAACTTCAGCATACATAGACTTGAGTAAGCTGCTTTTGCCACTCCCGACGCGACCCACAAGATAGCAGAATTCACCTTCCCCAATGGAGAAGGTGATGTTCTTTAATACAGTTTTCTCGGCCCGATGAATCTCGACACCTTTATATTCAATGATCTTTGACATTATCACTCTTTTTCACCGTAAGTCAACTTTATGAATCCTACTGCAATAGCTCCAAATATAAGAAGCACACCGGCAGTTACAAGCATAAAGCTTTGATTGCCACCAAGGACTTTAAGGAGCACACCACCAAGGGCTGCTGCAACTATCTGTGGTAGGCAGATGGTGCCATTGAATAGACCGAGGTAAGCTCCCATATTCTCTCCCTTCAATGAATTGGTAAGGATAGTGAAAGGAAGAGCAAGCATAGCGGCCCATGCGCAACCAATAAGCATATAGCTGATGAAGAGAAGATATTTATCTGCGAAGAAGATTGTGGAGATAAAACCGATAGCTCCAAGAAGCAGACTGACAATATAAACGGTCTTCAGGCTCTTGAATCTTGGAATCACGACAGCCCAAAGCACTGATCCGATAGCCTGGACTGCAAAGAGTGTACCCACCCAGTTGCCGGCTTCCTGATATCCTTCTGAAGCCACATCATGAGTGCCCCATACGCTTCCGGCAATAGCTCCGTTGGTGTAAGTCCACATGAAGAGGAATGCTGACCAGCAGAAGAATTGCACCAGACCTACACTCCAGAATGTTGCAGGTGCTTCCTTGAGCAATTTCACGAGATTGAATTTCTCCTTCTTTTCTGTCTTGCAGGCATCAAGGCCATGGAAACGCGCATATTCGGCTGGAGGCATTTCCTTAATAGCAACAAAACTATATATAACGCACAAAATAAGCACTGCTGCTCCAATATAAAATGAGTAAGTCACTGAAGCCGGAACCACTCCTTTAGGAGCGACATTGCTGATTCCTATTGCAGTAAGGATAATAGGAGCAAGATAACCTACAAGTGAACCAGCGTTGCAAAGGAAACTTTGTATAGAATAAGCCAAGCCCTTCTGTTTCTCGTTGACCATGTCGCCGACAAGCATCTTAAATGGCTGCATAGCCATGTTGATAGAAGTGTCAAGAAACATCAATGCGATAAAACCAAACACCATAGCACCGCTGACAGCAAGTCCGAAACTACCTGCATTTGGAAGTAAGCACATCACAATGACTGCTATCAAGGCTCCTAATAACAGATATGGTAGACGACGGCCGAGACGGCACCACGTACGGTCGGAAGCAACGCCAACTATAGGTTGCACAATGATTCCCATTAGCGGCGGAAGAATCCAAAAATAACTTAGTGAATGCGGGTCAGCACCGAGAGTTGCAAATATACGCGAGATATTAGCACTCTGCAGCGCATAGGCGATCTGGACGCCGAAGAATCCAAAACTGAGATTCCATAATTTCCAGAAGCCAAGATCTGGTTTTTGTGTTGCCATTTTCTTACTCTTTTGATGTATAAGGTTTATTATTATTGTTCTACATTATTTCCCAATATTCATATTTACTTCTCTATCATTTGATATAGGAGTTTGATCTCCTCTGGCCATATCGCCGGATTCGGAGTCTCAAGAATAATGGGCATATTATCAAATCTTGGATCATTGACAAGTTGCTTGAAGAAAGCCATTCCCAATGTGCCTTTACCAATTTCGGCATGGCGGTCTATCCTCGAACCAAGTTTTCTCAAGTCGTCGTTCAAGTGAAGAGCTCTCAGGTAATCCTTTCCTATTATATCATCAAACTCTTTCCAAGTCTTCTTATATCCTTCTTCGTCGGCCAGATCATAACCAGCTGAATATGTATGACATGTGTCAATGCATACACCCACTCTTGTCTTATCTTCCACTTTGCTTATGATATGTGCAAGATGTTCGAAGCGGTGTCCGAGATTACTTCCCTGACCTGCTGTGGATTCAAGCACAGCAGTCACACCTGAAGTCTTTTCTAAAGTCATGTTGATTGACTCTGCAATAAGGTCAAGGCATTTTTCCTCCTCGATTTCATTGACATGGCTTCCAGGATGAAAATTAAGCATCGTAAGTCCTAATTGCTCACATCTCTGCATTTCCTCTAAAAAAGACTTTCTGCTCAGATGAAGCTTCTGGGCATCAGGACTCCCTAAATTTATCAGGAAGTTGTCGTGAGGTAATATTTGCTCTGCTTTAAATCCCCCGCGCCTGCAATTTTCCTTAAAAGCAGCAGCTTCCTCAGCGGATATAGCCTTAGAAGTCCAGCGGTTGCTGCTCCCGGTGAAAAGGGCAAAACTTTTTGCCCCTATGGCAATGGCCTCAAGGGGGGCGTTGGCAACTCCTCCTTCAGTACTTACATGAGCACCTATATATTTCATACTATCATTCTCTATTATTTCTACAAAATTACTAATTTTTTCGATTTTTACCCACTTATCCCACAATTTTTTTTTAAATTTGCAGTATGAACCTGTCAAAAACGAAATTAAATCTGTATTCTCGCCTCAGTTCTCGCAAGCAACGTGAGAAACTGGGACTCTTTATAGCCGAAGGTGATAAATGTGTAGCCGATACCATTCATTTTTTCACTCCGGAGGCCATCATACTGCTTGAATCTGCTAAAATAGATAAAGAATTATACAAAGATTGTCCGATTTATACTGTTTCTGACTCCGAAATGCGGGAATTGTCGCAGTTCCAGTCTCTTCCAGATATAATGGCAATTTACCATATGCCTAAAGCACTCGAAATAGGGAAAGAAAACTTCTCAGAGGGATTGACACTCATGCTCGATGCAGTGCAGGACCCTGGTAATCTTGGCACAATTCTCCGAATTGCCTCTTGGTTTGGGGTTGAGAGAGTTGTCCTTGGTTCAGGATGTGCCGATCCCTTCAATCCAAAGGCCGTACAGTCTTCGATGGGTGCTATTGGCATGGTCCGTATCATTCAAGCTAATTTGATTTCCATAATCAATTCGAATCCCGACATTCCCGTATGTGGCACTCTTCTTGACGGCACAAATATCTACACAACTCCCCTGTCGCTGCCATCATTTGTAGTGATGGGAAATGAAGGAAACGGCCTGAGCGAAGAGCTTCGACGTAAAGTAAACCTCCCGCTGCTCATACCAAGTTTCGCGAAAGGTCCACACGCAGAGTCCCTCAACGTCGCAGCCGCCACAGCCATCACCGTCTCAGAATTCATGCGGCGAACCACGCCATAGATATGATCGATATGCTATAAAAAAATATTGACTCCGTGAGATTTTCTTAAAACCATCTCACGGAGTCAACTGATATTAATTTGCTGACGGCATTTATGCTTCAAGTGCCTTACGCATATCGTCTACCATCTTTGCATATTCCTCCTCAGAGAGATACACTTCACCTGGATTCATACGGAATGTGCCACCATAATCTGGACCATCGACATACTTTGGAGCGAGATGGAAATGCAGATGCGAAAGTTTATCGCTGTAGGCTCCATAATTTATTTTCTCAGGATGGAACACCTTGTTCATAGCTCGTGTCACTTTGGTCACGTCTTTCATGAAAGCATTACGTTCTTCGTCAGAAAGCTCGAAAAGATCATTTACATGTCCGTTGTAAGCAACGAGGCAACGTCCATGGTAAGTTTGTTCCTTGAAAAGGAATACTCGAGATACGCTAAGAGGAGCAATCTCAATCATCAGATTGTGCAGTGTCTCATTATTAGTGCAATAGAGACAATCTTTTGGATCACTATACATAGGTCTATTATTTATAGGTTTAAGCTTGATGATTAGTAATTTACGACATTCGGTCGCGGTAGTCTTCATAGGTAAATTCGCGAAGGAGGATGGGGTCGCCTTGTTTGGGCTGGAGCCAGATGGAAGGGTGCTCGATACCATTGAACATGTTGGTCTTAACTGTTGTGTAATGGTTCATGTCGCAAAGTGTCAGTATATCTCCGGCTTTCAAAGGTTTAGCAAAATCCCAGTCTCCTACAAAGTCTCCACTGAGGCATGAGTTGCCACCAAGTCGGTAAGTGTGTCGTTCTGTATCTCCGAAATGATGATCACCGGTGCGAAGGTCGGCATTCTCTTCTTCCGAAAGAGCTTCAGCAATTACTGGCTTATAGGGCATTTCCAGACAGTCCGGCATATGGCATGCGAACGATGCATCTATGATTGCTGTCTTGATGCCAGCATCCTCCACTACGTCGAGAACCTGGGTGATCAGATCACCGGTCTGCCACATAAAGGCACTTCCCGGCTCCATAATTATCTTGAGGTTTGGGTATTCCTTATGAAGATCCTTCATAAGGGAAATGAGAAAATCAATGTCGTAGCCCTTGCGTGTCATCAAATGTCCACCTCCCATATTAAGCCACTTCACTTGAGGCAATAGATGGCCATATTGCTCTTTGAGGGCATCAAGCACTTTTGCTAAGTCATGGCTATCTGATTCGCATAATGCATGGAAATGAAGACCCTCTATTCCTTCAGGGAGTCCATTGACAAGGGCTGACGCCGACTCGCCAAACCTTGAGCCTGGAACACACGGATTGTAGATATCTGTCTCAATCACACTGCAATGCGGATTCACCCGAAGACCCGCACTTACACGCTTTTCAGGATTAGAAGCGTTCCATTCTTCAATTTGGGACTTGAATCGATCGAATTGTGCCAAGGAATTAAAAGTGATATGCGAGCAGCCTGCAAGAAATTTAGGAAATGTCTCATCTGTATAGACTGGACAATATGCATGCACATCGTGCCCAAGATAATCAAGCGAGAGTTGCATCTCATTTAGAGAGCTGGCTGTGCTTGAATTGAAATATCTCTTTACGATGGGAAACGTCTTCCAAAGGGCGTTGGCCTTGAAAGCCATGATTATCTTTACGTCAGCCTCTTCCTCCACTCTTCGAAGCAACTGAAGGTTGCGTTCAATCCGGTCTTCGTAGACTATATAATAAGGTGTCTTCATTGTTAAAAGTCGATTTTCCCTGTTTTCGCTTCTTCAAGCATCTTTGCACCAGGCATCAGGAATACTTCAAGACGCCGGTTTTTATCGCGGTTTTCAACGGATGTATTAGGCACAAGCGGTGCTTCATCGCCGAAAGCGTAAGAGAATGTGTACGAAGTATCCGCCCCATGCTCATCAAACCATGCAGTGATGGCATCCACACGATCCGCTGTGATATTATCACGATACTGCAACGAACCGGTATTGTCGGTATGCATTACGAGAAGCACACGAAACATGTCAGGATTCTTCATATATCTCTTAAGAGGATTGAGATATTTTGAAGCGTTGGAAGACAGCTCTGTCGAATTAGGAGCAAATAGTTCACTGGCTGGGATAGTAATCAGTATCACCTCCTTCTTCCTATAAGCCTCAATGTTACACTTACCATGCTTAGATGAAAGGGGGCCATTCATAAGTTTATGTCGAGCCTCCAGATCCTGAAACTTACGTATGAGGTCAGCAGCCTTAGGTTCTTTCGATAGGTCGACCGACTTGATCATCTGCGCGAATGTCATATCCTCAAGATTCTCCTGTGCCATTGTTGGCAAACAACAGAACCCTGATATCAGCGCTATTATGTAAAATAAACTCCGTAACTTCATAATCAATTTAAATCAAGCAACCCCTCGGGAAGGCGCATTATGATGGTTTTGTTTTCCTCATCCATTTTCTCGATGAAATCCTCAGTGAGCGGAATATAGACTGTGTCTCCTTCAGGAGTCTCGACAATGAAAAGTTCATTTTCAGTATTTGTATCTATTTCCACTACCTTTCCAATCTCTCCGGAATCAATATCCATTATATTCCATCCGATAAGATCATCATAGAGAGCATATTCCTCATCGTAGTTCTCAAGCATGAACTCCTTTAGACGATCCCTAAGCGCATATACAGTCTTGTTGACAAGATTCCTGGCTTCAATCTCACTGTCGATTCCTGCAAACTTTACAAGATATGAGAATGTGCCTTTTGTCCTTACACTGTCTGCATAAAACGGAACGTAGATACCGTCAATGTCAAGTATTGCCGGATTCCCTTCTTCCAAATAGCCAGGATCAATGTCGAGAAGCATATTCAACTCCCCTTTCAAGGCATGGGTCTTGAGAAGTTTTCCTACAGATGTAATTTCTTCTTCCTTTATCATCAATTTCTGAATATTTTTGCCCCAAGTGAATTAAGGCGTTCATCAATTCGTTCGTATCCCCTGTCGATCTGATCGATATTTTCAATGCGACTTGTTCCCTTAGCTGACATTGCTGCCATAAGGAGCGCTATACCGGCTCGAATATCAGGGCTTACCATTCGTGCAGCTTTCAATGAGTTAAACTTTCCGCTTCCTATTACAGCTGCCCGGTGCGGATCGCACAATATTATCCTCGCACCCATATCGATAAGCTTATCAACAAAGAAGAGTCGGCTTTCAAACATCTTCTGATGTATAAGCACACTTCCTTTAGCTTGTGTGGCTGCCACTAAGAAAATACTCAGGAGGTCAGGAGAAAGACCAGGCCATGGGGCATCGGCGATGGTCATGATTGACCCGTCGATAAATGTCTCAATTTCATATATCTCCTTTTGATTGATTACAATATCATCACCTTTGACAGAAAGGTTTATGCCAAGTCTTGCGAATGCATCTGGGATGATGCCAAGATCACGCACACCCACATTCCTTAATGTCAAGTTGCTACCTGTCATAGCAGCAATGCCGATGAAACTGCCAACCTCAATCATATCCGGCAACAACCGATGGTTTGCGCCCCATAAGGAATCAACTCCAGTAATAGTCAGCAGATTACTGCCAATGCCATCTATCTTTGCCCCCATACGGACAAGCATACGGCAAAGCTGCTGCACATAGGGTTCGCATGCAGCATTATATATGGTGGTTTTTCCCTTTGCAAGTACAGCTGCCATCACAAGATTAGCGGTTCCAGTGACGGATGCCTCATCAAGAAGCATATACACACCATTCAGTCCCTTAGGTGCAGAAATATTGTAAACTCTTTTTGAGGAGTCATAATCAAACTTTCCGCCAAGTTTTTCAAGACCCACGAGGTGTGTATCAAGACGCCGGCGACCTATTTTGTCGCCACCAGGTTTTGGCAGTACTGCTTCTCCAAAACGTGCTACCAATGGACCTATAATCATTACCGAACCTCTTAGCGACTGAGCTTTCTTGAGGAAATCCTCCGTGTGTAGATAAGCAAGGTTGACATTGTCAGCTTGGAACTCACATGTGTGGCGGTCAATATATGAGGTCTTAACGCCGAGATGAGTCATCAGATCTACGAGATTATTCACATCAGCTATGTCAGGGAGATTTGATATAGTCACTTTCTCAGAAGTAAGAAGAGTGGCGCAAATCACCTCGAGAGCCTCGTTTTTAGCACCTTGAGGCTCGATGGAACCTTGAAGGCGACTCCCGCCTTCCACTATGAATTCGCTCATATCTGTCAAAAGTTTTGCTTGTTGTTTTTCTTCTTTCCCTGTTTCTGCTTCACAGGAGCCACTTCCTGATAATCATGTAGAAATATATCACCAGGCAGAAGATCTATCTTGCCATCGCTCATAAAGCAAAGATCGCGAAGCACCTTGGCATCGCTTACACCTTCCTTATTATGAGCGAGCATTAGTTTTTTCATGTGATTAGCAATCACCCCTATCAGATTCTGACGTTCTTCAGAATCTTCCATATCCGCTACCGTGCGGACCATATCCTGAATATGCTTTCCATAATAGCGGAAGATTATATCTCGGGAATTGCTGTAGGGTATCGGTTCTGGTATTGGATTGGCTTCATCTGCCTGAATAACTGGTACTGGAAAATCAATGTCAAGCTCGAAACGAGACATAATGTTGATATGATCCCAGATTTTCTTCTTGTCGTTTGGATCCTTCTTCAATGCAGGGAAAAGTATGGTCATTATGTCAGCAATAGCATATGCACAACGCGTACGTTCTTCACGATCCGGAATGGAAACGCAAAAATCTACAAGATTTTGGATATTGCGTCCATATTCCGCAAGAACCAACGGCTCCATACCAGTATTGTAAGGGATCATTTTCAAGACTTCTGGCTGAACATTAGTCTCACTGATCTTTTCAGTATTCAATTCGTATGTAGTATCCTCCATTTTTATATGATGATTATTTTCTTATTATATTGAATTATGCATTAAATTTATGCAGTATTAAAGTCCCTTTACATGGCTTTTCTTTGCCTCATATTCCTTGAGATATTCAGGAACGCTATAGGCTACATCAAGGAAGTCTGATTCGCGGAATGCTTTTTCAGCCAAGGCTGTCATGTCTGATGCCTTTGGATTCACCCCATCTATCCAATGATACCTCTCGCCCTTCAATACTTCTTTTGTTTTAGCACTTCCATCTCCCATAAAATAAATGTCTCTATCTTTAGGGAGACCTGAATAACTATCTTCCGTGACAACGAGCGGTTGAGGCAACATAAGCCCATCAAGACGAAAATCATAGGCTGCAGTATAGACCTCCATCCTACGGGCATCTATCATCGGCACGAGAATTTCATTGCCCTGCCAATCAATATTCCTGAACATAGCCTTTACAGCTATGAGTTTCAATGTTGAGATGCCTATCAGTGGAACGTTGAGGGAAAAGCATAGACCCTTAGCCATCGAGAGACCGATTCTGAGGCCGGTGTAACTGCCGGGTCCCATGCTGACAGCTACCGCATCTATTTTCCATTCCCGACGACGCGCCTCCTTGACACATTCATCTACATATGGTCCGATGGCCCGGGCATGGTTCATCTCCACATCATCCTCTCGGCAAAACTCCGCAAGACCCTCATGAATTAGAGCCACGCTGCAGTATTTTCCAGATGTCTCTATAGCCAGTATTGTGCTCATTCTTCTTTTTCGTTAGTTAATGAATTGTTTATTTGTCGGGCACACCGCATTCCGTCGATTGCTGCCGAAACAATGCCTCCGGCGTAGCCAGCCCCTTCCCCAGCAGGATACAGACCTATAATCTCTATATGGCATAGTGAGTCCTTATCACGTGGAATCCTGACAGGACTTGATGTGCGCGACTCCAAACCTATAAGTATGGCATTATTATCCAAAAATCCTTTTGCCTTGCGTCCGAATTCCTGAAAACCTTTCTGAAGGCGATTTGCAATGAAAGGTGGCAGCAATTTGTCCATCCGCGCCTCATACAGACCGGGGAGATAACTTGACGGAGGAAGCGTTTTGGAATCCTTGCCTTCCACGAAGTCTTTCATTCTCTGAGCAGGTGCCACTATGCTATTTCCAGACTCCTTATAGTACTTCCTTTCGAGATCTTCCACGAGGTCGAGCATCTCGAATTCCCCTCTTCCGTCATATTCAGGGAAATCACCAGGACGGAGTTCGACAACCATTCCCGAATTGGCCCATATGCTGCTTCTTGCGGAAGCAGACATTCCATTGACTACAAGTTCTTCAGATCCGCTACCAGCAGGCACTACTACGCCTCCTGGACACATACAGAAACTATATACTCCACGACCATCAACCTGAGTGACGAAGTTATATTCAGCAGCAGGAAGCCATCTGCCACGCCCAGCAGGACTATGATATTGAATTTGGTCAATGAGTCTCTGGGGATGTTCAAGGCGAACTCCTACAGCAAGCCCTTTTGCCTCCATTTTTACGCCATCACGAGCAAGGTTTCGATAGACATCGCGGGCAGAATGTCCCGTAGCAAGTATCACCGCTTCTCCCCTCACCTGATTTCCGTCGGAGGTAACTACCCCGCATGCATTGCCGTCTTCAATGACAAGACGGTCAACTCTCGTTTGAAAATGAACCTCTCCACCACATTTTATAATAGTCTGGCGGATATTCTTCATTATTGCCGGCAAGCGGTCGCTACCTATATGAGGATGTGAATCTATCAATATATTCTCGTCTGCTCCGTGCTGAACAAGTAGCGAAAGCACTTCTTCTGGATTTCCACGTTTTTTGCTACGTGTGTATAATTTGCCATCAGAAAAAGTGCCAGCTCCCCCCTCACCGAAACAATAGTTTGATTCAGGATCAATCTTCCTCTCTCGGTTAAGTGTGGCTATATCTATCCTACGAGAATCCACATCCTTACCTCGCTCGATGACAATAGGCCTCAAACCGAGGCGAATACACTCAAGAGCCGCAAACAAGCCTGCAGGTCCAGCACCTACTATGACGACAGTATTTGCCGATTGCGACACATCCGGAAACTTCACAGGCACATATCCAGAAGGCACCTTGAGGTCTTCTCCTGAGGCTACCCGGACGCTAAGGTTGATAATTATGTCACGTTTACGCGCATCTACCGACCGCTTAACGATTTTCCAATCGTTTACCTTGCAACCGGCTGCTCCAAATACTTTTGGAGCAAGCAATACCGGCGTGGCTGCAATTTCGGGCGAAACGCGAAGAGATATATCCTTTATCATAATTTTCTCATTCGTCTAAGACGGAACAAATTCGCCATATAAACGTTTTCACTACAAAGTTAATAATTTTTTTTGGCACTTCATAAAAAATGCCTAATTTTGTACATTATGAAAGAAAATAACGATATAGGATGCTTGTTTGACTTGGATGGAGTTTTGGTCGACAGCGAAAGAATATATACTAAAATCTGGGAAGCCATAGAACGTCAATGGCCAACCGGCATCGACAACTTTGCATATAAAATCAAGGGAACTACGCTTGAAGACATATTGGAAAGATACTTTCCTGAAGAAGTCAGGGAAGACGTCACCAAAGAACTTATCAGGCTTGAAGGCATGATGATCTATGAGGCGCTTCCCGGGGCGATTGACTTTCTTGACGCTCTTAGGCAAAAAGAAATCCCAATCGCTTTGGTGACAAGCAGCAACGATCTTAAGATGGCTCATCTATGGTATGATATGCCTGGTTTCGAACAGAAATTCAATGTAATCATCACCGGAGATGAAGTAAAATGCTCCAAACCAGACCCTGAAGGGTATCTTGCTGCAGCAAAAGCACTTGGCGTAGACCCAAAGAGATGTGCCGTTTTCGAAGATTCACTGCAGGGAGTAAAGGCCGGGAAAGCAGCCGGAGCGTTTGTGATCGGAATTGCCGGGACTCTGAAAGCGTCTGATATTGCGCCCTATAGCGACATAGTTGTCAACGCTGTGGCTGACGTCAATATTGACCGGCTTGTGGAAGTACTTGAAGCACGTGGTTGATATGCATAACTTCGAACCATTGGCAGAGCGTCTCCGCCCGAATACGCTGGAAGACTATATCGGACAGAAGCATCTTGTCGGAGAAGGTGGGATAATCCGCAATATGATTGAATCCGGAAAAATCAATTCATTCATTCTCTGGGGTCCTCCCGGAGTAGGAAAGACCACTCTTGCCCGTATCATAGCTAATACCATTGATGCACCTTTCTATACTCTCAGTGCTGTCACATCTGGAGTGAAAGATGTCAGGGATGTCATCGAGAGGTGCACCCGTGAGGCTTCAAGTGTCTTTGCTAAAGCCAGGCCAATTCTTTTCATTGATGAAATCCACCGTTTCAACAAAGCTCAACAGGACTCTTTGCTGGGAGCTGTTGAAAAAGGCGTCGTGACTCTAATCGGTGCCACTACAGAAAATCCTTCTTTTGAAGTCATACGGCCTCTTTTAAGCCGAGCTCAAGTATACATTCTTAAACCTCTTGAGGAAGAAGATCTTCAGACTCTGCTTCAAAGAGCCTTGAAAAACGATAGAGTACTTTCGAAAAGAGAAGTGGAAGTGAAATCCACGAAGGCTCTTTTCCGCTTTGCCGGTGGAGATGCCAGAAAACTTCTCAATAT
>DAAK01000132.1 GCA_001701075.1 Bacteroidales bacterium GP3
AAATAGTTATTCATTAATTGCAAGCATATCTGGATGCTTTGTTATGAAATCATTGTAGTATTGTTCTGCTTCAAACTTCTGAAGAGAAGCCGCATATTTTGCCATTTCACTCGAACCATAGATAATGGGACGATGTTGGAGTCTTTTTGTTACCTTTTCTCCTTGTGCGAGCAAAGCTCGTGATGACTCGGAAAGATAACGATCCTGAAATTTCTGCCATATATAATCCACCGCTTCATCGGAAGGGTGCACTAAGTCTGTGCCATAGAAGCGATAATCACGTAAGTCATCGTTCATTATCTCGAAAGCTGGAAAATAATCCGCATTTGCGTATTCTTGGCATATTTCTTCGCAAGCAAGATGAAGAATTGCCTTGGAACTGCAGTTCCCTTCGAAACCATCCTTGAGATGACGTACAGGACTTACAGTGAAAATGATTCTCAGGTCTGGGTTATATTCAGAAAGCTTATGTAGCACATTCTTCCATTCAGATACTATTTCAGATATTGATAGTCTTCTGCGAAGGAATGTGTCGGATGGAAATTTATGGCAGTTGCTGACGATATACTCTGGTCGCTCATTGAGTTCATATATCCATGCTGTCCCTAACGTCACTATCAGGCATTTAGCTTCTTTAAGTTTTTTATGAAGACTGGACAATCGATCGAAAACCCTTTCTTTAGTATCTGATTTGCTGTAAGTGGAGCAACCGGAATCTGAAAGCCACGACACCCAAAGACGGTCTCTTTGAGCTAAAGAATCGTCTATTATGTCAAAAATACCATCCCAAGTTGAGGCAATTGAAAGTATATTTCCAATAGAACTTGGATTATAAAGGGTGCCACATGGATTAGGGTAAGCTTTCCATCGGCACGATCTCATTCGCTCACCAATATAGTCAGTAAAACAGGATCCAATGAGTACCACTGATTGCTCAGGATTGAGAAGGGTGGCACAAGGATGAGCCTCATATTCAGTTCTAAACTTCATGATATTGTATGTTATGCGAAGAGGTATTATATTTCTTGCAAAGATAAGCAAAAAAAGCAAAATTGCAAAATTAATTTAGGTTTGAATGACTTTAGAATTTACAAAAGTTATGGAGTCCTCAACTTATAGGGGAAATTATATGTTATTATGCTAAGAAGCTACAATATTATAAATTCTTCAAATAAGATTAAAATGGCAACATCAACCCCTCAATCAAAAGCAAATGTTGGTATGATTCTGCTCATACTTTTTATAGTGACCCTCGTCACTGGAGTTATACTGCATCTAAAAAAGCATGGCATCGTAATAGAGCCGCGAAGTGTGATAAAGATTGTTCATTGGGTGTCAGGATTTCTGATGGTTGGCGTGGCATGTTTTCATGGTTTGCAGTTCAAGAAAATGCTCAACGCTATGAAAACCAAATTCCGTTGGTTTTGGGGCGATACTTGGATTGTCATAGTTTTCGTATGTCTGACTTTCCTGACAGGTTTGGTAAAGTTGGTGTCACCTGTTAAGATACCCCATCTTGGCCTTTGGCATTATTGGTTTGGCATAATAATGTCAGTAGCAATCGCTATCCATCTCATAAGAGGCATCCCAAGCTGGAACCGTCTCAGAAAAATCAAATAACTCAACTTTCGTAATCGAAAGTTGTTAATTTAATTCTTTTACTTTCTCAACCAAGCGTTTTCCCATCTCAAAACATTTTTGCTCATCAATCGGGAATTGCTTCTCACGGTGTGCTCGTTTTTCGGCTTCATCGAATAGCGACATATCTATTTTTGAATAGTCTGCAAACTGATAAGTATCGCAAGAGAAATATTTCTCTGCATATCCTAAAACTCTGTCAAGTTCCTCTCGATTGGAATCGAGTATTGTAGGGTAGTGGTATTTCTCAAGCCATTCTTCCGGACAATTCATTGTAAAGATAATTCCGGCAGGCATCACTCTGTCAAGAATCCTCTGCCTAATACCATTCTCATACAAATAACTATCGAGTGGGAATAGGAAACGCTCCAAAAAAGCTCTTGTATAAGCCGTAGGATACGAGAAATATACTGGACTGCCAATGACGATTGCATCTGCTTCAAGAGCCTTTTGAAGAATTGGAGTCAGTTCATCACGTATAGCACAAAGCCCATGGGTCTTGCTTCCTTTGCGTTTGCAAGCAAAACAACTCACGCATCCTTTGAATGTTTGAGAATACAGATTGATCATCTCGACCTCCGCGCCTGCTGAGGCGGCTCCTTCAAGAGCCTTATTCACAAGTGTCGCAGTATTCCACTGCTTTCTCGGACTTCCATTTATTCCTATTACCTTCATTTTGAAATATGTTTGATTTTAACATTTCAACAAAGGGAACAACTTCAGGGTTTGATGGTATTACTTTCCAACTGGAAAGTAATATTGACAATACTGAATATTTGTATTAAATTTGCAATCTAAACAAGAGCAAAGATGGAAGAAGTAGATCTTAAGGAATTAGGAGATTATCTCCGTGAGAAGGATTGTCCGGATATCTATCATAATATCCTGTTGATAGAAGACACACTTGATGTTCTTTCTGGGAAATGGAAAGTGCCTATTCTTTTTGCTGTCTTGAAAGGGAATTCACGGTTTTCGGATATTCTGAACTTCTGCCATGGATTGACAGATAAGGTGCTCAACAATAAATTAAAGGAACTGATTGAAAATAGGTTGATAGAAAAAGTCGGGACTGAATACCATATGACGGAACATGGCGTCGCTCTCTATCGCGTAATGGAAGAGCTATGGAGTTGGGGTGCCCGACACCGAAGGATTATGTTGGAATAAAGGGATCACACTGTAGGAAGGGTTATTGTGAAGCGCAATCCGCCTTCATTTTGATTTTCAGCTGTTATAGTGCCGTTATGCAGAAGGATAGCATTCTTCACTATTGATAGGCCAAGTCCTGTACCTCCTAAAGCACGTGAGCGGCCTTTGTCAATGCGGTAGAAACGCTCAAAAATTCTTGATAGATGCTCATTCCCCACGCCGCAACCATTATCTGCTACATATAGAAGAATCTTGTCGTGATTGATAGCGATAATATCAAGTATTATTTTGGTACATCCGCTGTATGCGATAGCATTGTCAATAAGATTTCTGAAAACAGACATTAATAGACTTCTATTTCCATTAATATCAATAGCTTGATTTACGTTGTTTTTAATCGTTATACCCTTTGCTGACGCAATAGGTTGACAGTCTTCCACGACTTCTGCAATTAAATCTGTCAGATTCAAACGTTCTTTAGAGATTGTCTGAGGTGCATCGTCCATACGTGTTATCATAGACACATCATTGAGCAGATTTTTCAGGCGGTCGGTATTATCAAGACATCTGTCGATGAATTCTCCACGTTTGTCTTCTGCCATATCCTTATGTGATTTTATTGTCTCAAGGCAGGCTTGAATTGATGCAACCGGTGTTTTAAGTTCGTGGTTGATATTGTTGGTTAGTTGTTTTTTTATCCGCTCTTTCTCCCGTTGCTGAGTAAGCGCCGTCTCATGCTCCTTATCTCTTTCCGATATAGCGTTTTGTAGATTAGCATAAAGTCTTACAATATGATTAGAAATAGACCCTAACTCATCTTTTGGGAAAGGAGCTGTGTCATATATTCTCTCTCCCTTTTCTGCTTTTTCTGCAAATTTATTAAGTTTCTGAATATTGAGTCCCAATCTTCGCGTTGCAAAGAAACCAAGCAGGCACATAGCAACAGCTACACTGCACATAGCCCATAAAAAACCATAATCAGCCTTAAGCAATTCGCTGAGCTTAACCGAATAAGGGACAGCAGTGCGGACTATGTATCCTCCCTTGCCAAGAGTAGCTGCATAAAAATATGTATTGCCAGTGCTTTCACTATGGCGTCGTTCGGCATATCCGGAGCCATGAGAGATAGCTTCGGAAATCTCTGCTCTTTCAAGATGATTGGCAGTGGGCAAGGAGTCGAGAGAGTTGTCAAAGACTACGATTCCCGATTTGTCGATGACGCTTACACGAAGATCATCAAAGGGATGTGACTGTGCTCCCAAGACTTTTGATGCCTCCACGCCATTTTCAAGATCCTTAAGTATGGTTAAGTTGATTTGTTGGAGTCTTGCATTTAGTTCTTCAGCTTTGAAGTGTTTTTCTCGATGATATTGAAAGCCTATGAAGCACCCGGCCAAAACTAAAGAATAACCTAATAACCACAGAAATAGTTTTCTATGATAAGTCAATTTAAGCCATGAATCCATAACCGTAGCCTGAACGTGAAACAATGTTTTTACCGTAAGGTCCTATTTTCTGTCGGATATGTGCAATATGGACATCTACGACCCGATCAACCACGATCACTTCATCTGGCCATATTTCGCTAAGCAGTGTTTCTCTTGAATATACTCTCCCGGGATGCGAAAGCAATTTGAGAAGAATCTCGTATTCTTTTCTTGGCAATTTTACTTCCTTGCCGTCTACAAAACATTGTTTTTGTGATGGAATTATCATCAGACCTTCATATTCCACCTTATCCTCCAGCTGATTATTGTTCATAACGTCCATTCTCCTTAACATGGCTCTGACACGAGCCAACAGGCTTTTCATGGAGTATGGTTTGCTGATATAGTCATCAGCACCAAGGTCAAGACCAGCAATCATATCGTCTTCAGTATCCTTTGCAGTGCAGAATATAATTGGAATAGGTGAAGTGATAGGTGATGATTTTATTATTCGGGCGAGTTGAGTCCCAGAAATCTCGCCCATCATAATATCGAGAAGAATTAAATTATAATCAGAGAGTTTCAAACCTAAGGCCTCTTCTGCACTGTTTGCCGTATCGACTAAGTAGCCTTCAGATTCGAGATTATAGCGCAATGCTTCGCAAAGGGTATCTTCATCGTCTACGACAAGTATTCTTTTCTTATTTTCCATATTACTTTTTTGACACGACAAAATTAATAATAATCATCGAGAAGTCAATCGGGCAGTCGGAAACTTAATAATTTCTTAACAAAATCATGCACTACCCAAGCGGTTTAAGAAGAATAATATCGGGATGTAATGAAGACATGAAAGACCAGTGGTGTGTCCGAGAAGGTCAATTTTCCGAAAATTACGGAAAAAAATCTGGATTGTTTCCGATTTTTTCGGAAATATTTTGAAAACACGGGATAAGAATATTGTAATTCCATAATAATAAAAGGATATCGCGTATTGAGGCGGTATCCTTTTATTTATAATTGCTTAAAGATTCCTTAATTTTTCCTTAACATTATAGGACGAATTTTGCGCCGAAATTCAAAAGCAATTATAAATATTACTAAAGTTATTTAAGATGAAAAAAGCACTTCTTGCTTCCGCAATCCTATTTGCAACAGCTGGAAGCATCATGGGGGCGGACACAGTCACTTCAGTCCCAATCAAAGGGCGAGTGATGGACAACGAACAAAATCCCTTGCCAGGGGCAATAGTTAAGGTCGACGGCAATAATTATTCGGCAATTACAGATATAGAGGGATACTATACCCTATCGAATCTACCGGAAGGCCAACATGTCTTTTACGTCAGCTATCTTGGGTTTGCTCCTGCAGAACTCCCTTTTTCAGTGATAAGGAATTCCGGGGAGGGTCCAGAAATCACTCTTCAGAATACTTCAAAAGAACTATCTGAGATAATCATCACCGGTGTATTCTCAGACCAGTCAAAAGCTCTTAACATGCAAAAAGGGAATATAAATGTGACAAATGTTGTGGCTGCAGACCAGATCGGTAAATTCCCAGATTCTAATATTGGAGACGCACTAAAAAGAATAAGCGGAATCAACGTGCAGTATGATCAAGGTGAAGCGAGGTTCGGCCAGGTACGTGGAACACCGGCAGAATTCAGTTCAGTCACCATAAATGGCAGCCGTATTCCTTCGGCAGAAGGAGACATAAGAAACGTCCAGCTTGATCTTATTCCTTCTGATATGATACAGATGATTGAGGTAAACAAAACCTTGATGCCGGACCAAGACGGGGATGCAATCGGCGGATCAATCAATCTTGTTACCAAGAATTCTCCAAGCAGGTTTACACTTAATGCAACAGCAGGCAGCGGCTATAACTGGATAAGCCGTAAGGCACAGTTGAATTTCGGAGTGACAGTTGGAAACCGTTTCTTTAACGACCGTTTCGGCTTCATGGCATCTGCTTCATATCAGAATGCACCGGCCGGTTCCTATAATACAGAATTTTTATGGGAAAAGGATGATAAAGGAAAAATATATCTCAACGATTATCAGATAAGGCAGTATTTCGTGACAAGGGAACGCCAGAGCTACTCCCTTTCTCTTGACTATAAGTTTGATTCCCATAATAAAATATGGTTTAAGGGAATTTTCAATAACCGAAACGACTGGGAAAACCGCTATCGAACTACTCTTAAGGATATCACTCCTGAAGGAACGGCTGATGTAAGGGTACAGACGAAAGCCGGAACGCCAAACAACCGTGATGCCCGACTTGAAAGGCAGAGGACACTTGACCTTACCTTAGGGGGAGACAACAGAGCCGGAATATTGGGTTTAGATTGGAAGATCGGGTATGCAAGAGCTTCGGAGGAACGTCCAAATGAACGGTATATCGACCTTAGGCTTAAAAAGCAGAAATTCGGATTCGATCTCGAGAATACCCGCGAACCATGGGCTTATCCTCTTGAAGGATCGACTATGACACTCGATGACCAGTTTTCCTTAAAGGAACTAACTGAACAATTTCAAAAGATTGTGGAGCAGGACTTTAAGGCAGGAATAGACTTCAAGATTGATCTAAACCAACGTGCAAAATTAAAATTCGGAGGGAAATATGTGCTTAAGACCAAGCGTCGAGACCGTGATTTCTATGAGTACACACCTATTGACAAGAAAGGCTTCATGGCTGATGTTTTAGACAACACAGTCAATATGAGCACAGACCGCTTCATGCCATCTTCTAAATATCAAGCAGGCGTATTCGCCGACAAGCAGTTTATCGGCAATCTGAATCTTAATGACACGAAACTCTTTGAAAAAGAACAAGTCCCCGAGGAATTAGCAAGCAACTATAAGGCACATGAAGCGGTCACTTCAGTATATGCCAGAATTGATTCACGGCTATCGGAAAGCCTTAACTTCATGGGAGGTCTCCGAGTTGAAAACACTGCACTCAATTATACAGGGCGAATTTACGATGATGAAACCAATGTAGTAACACCTACTTCTCCTCAGAAATCAAGATATATCAATTTTCTTCCCTCTCTTCTTGTGAAGTGGGAACCAATGAAGGATCTCATAGTTCGTATCGGTTATAATCAATCACTTTCCAGGCCTAAATATTCTGCACTTGTACCAGGAATGAACATAAGCAGAGGAGACAATGAAATAACAATCGGTAATCCAGATTTAAAGGCAACGACATCTCATAACATAGATTTCAACGCAGAATATTACTGGAAATCAATAGGTCATATCAGCGGAGGCATATTCTACAAGCACATAGAAGGATTTATCGTAGATGAAGTTCTCTTCAACAAAGAATATGACGGAAATGTATGGACCAAGTTTACCCAACCAAAGAATGCCGGAAACGCGAATATTGCAGGTGTGGAACTTGCTTACCAACGCGACTTCGGTTTCATTCACCCGGTCATGAAATGCTTAGGATTTTACGGGACCTACACTTACACACATTCAAGAGTAACGGACTTCAACTTTGAAGGACGTGAGAATGAGAAAGGTCTCAGTCTGCCTGGATCACCTGAGCATACCGCGAATGCCTCGATATTCTTTGAGAAATGGGGACTCAGCGCAAGGCTTTCTTACAACTATGCATCCTCGTTTATAGACGAAATGGGTGCGACTGCGTTCTATGACAGATATTATGATGCAGTCAATTACCTTGACTTCAACCTTGCATATACTTTTGGAAGAAAGTCGAAGTTCACAATTTATGCAGATTGTACAAATATCCTTAATCAACCGCTGAGATATTATCAGGGAAACAAGGATTACACCATGCAGGCTGAATATTATGGTTTGAAATTCAATGCTGGTATAAAGATTAATTTTTAAGTAGCTGTTTAAGAAAATGATGAGAACGCTGTTAGTCACCGCAGTCATATTATTTGGTCTTTCTGCCGGTGCACAAATCCACGAAGACTGGCAGGAGCTTAAGGCTCCTGTCAATCTGATAGTAGCTAATGACCTTGGAAGAAATGGATATTATGAACAAAAACCCATAGCCGAGTTAATGGGAGATATGGGCGAAATAATCGGGCCGGATGCAGTAATAGCTCTCGGAGATGTGCATCACTTTGAGGGAGTGCAAAGCATAGACGATCCTCTATGGATGACAAACTATGAGACAATATATTCACATCCCGAGTTGATGATAGACTGGTTTCCTATATGTGGAAATCACGAATATAGAGGTAACACCCAAGCTGTGTTGGACTATTCCAACGTCAGCAGACGTTGGAATATGCCGGCAAAGTATTATTCAAAGACATTTCGAGGGAAAGGGACTTCTATGAAAGTTATATTCCTTGATACGACACCTATAATTGATAAATATTTCAATGACAAGGAAGGATATCCAGATGCGTCAGGCCAAGATGTCAATGCCCAACTACAATGGCTTGACAAGGAACTGGCGAATGCGACTGAAGACTGGATAATAGTAGCAGGTCATCATCCAATATATGCAGACACTCCGAAAGATGACAGTGAAAGGAAAGATATGCAAAGTAAGGTGGATGCCATCATAAAGAAGCATAATGTAGACATGTATATTTGTGGTCATATTCATAATTTCCAACATATAAAGCGGAATGGTATAGATTATATTGTAAACAGCTCAGGCTCGTTGTCAAGAGAAAAAGTAAATACAATTGATGGCACTGTCTTTACAAGCGGGTCAGCAGGATTTTCAATGATTGGAGCAGACAATACAAAACTGACACTCTCCATGATTGACAACAATGGAAATGTAATCCATAAAGTAGAGAGGAGTAAAAAATAAATCCTTTTACACACTATAAACTGTCCTAATAAACAATTTGGTAGAGGGAAGTCGTGATGACTTTCCTCTATTTTTCAATGCTGAGTCTATGTCTGTTTTGAACTTTATAATTGCTTTAAATTTCCTTAATTTTTCCTTAACAAGATAG
>DAAK01000095.1 GCA_001701075.1 Bacteroidales bacterium GP3
GTTTTTTACTTCTATAAAAATTTAACTTTCGGATTGAGGCGGCCATCACAGTCTCATATCGCCGGGCGGCGCATCAAAATGCCCGGTTTTTAAGGATGTGCCACAAATCGGATGCAAAATTACTAAAAATAACTCAATCATCCAAATATTTAATGACAAAATTTAAAAAAAAAGATGAGTATCTTTGTGTAGAAACCAAAACTAAACGACATATGGCTACGATAAAAGTAAAATTCAGGCCTTCAATTAATGAAGAGAGGGAAGGGACGATCTATTATCAGGTGACACATGAAAGGAAACCGCGTCAGGTGCGTACGGAATATAAGATTTTTCCGTCAGAATGGAATGAGCAAAGAATGACTCTGACATGTGAGGAAGGCGGTTCGCGAAGCGCAGTAATATTGGAGATTAGAAGGAGAATAATAATTGATTTGGAGAGATTCAGCCGTGTAATAAATGCATTTGAGAGGTTACGTCTGGATTACACCAGTGATGACATAGTAGCAGAATATGAGCGAATATCAAAGGAGAATTCCCTCTTTACGTATATGAATAATCTCATAGAAACGATGAGGATGAATGGAAAAATACGCACTTCGGAGGCATACAAATCTACTATGAATAGTTTCTTCAAATTCAGGGAGGGGGAAGACATAATGCTTGAATATCTGGACAAGGAAATGATGGAAGCATATGAAGCATGGCTCAAGCAGAAGAGTGTTTCGCCAAACACCATATCATTTTATATCCGTATCCTGAGGGCTGTTTACAATAGGGCTGTGGATGAGGAACTGACTGAAAACCGTAAACCGTTCCGAAGGGTATATACAGGGATTGAGAAGACCATGAAGAGGGCATTGCCTATGAAGTTAATAAAAAAGATAAGGAGACTTGATCTTTCCTTTAATCCAAAGTTGGATTATGCGCGCGACATGTTTATTCTCAGTTTTATGCTAAGAGGAATGAGCCTGATAGATATGGCTTTCCTGAGGAAAAGTGACTTGCAGAATGGGCAGCTCACATATCGGCGCCGCAAGACCGGACAGCTGCTGACAGTGCAGTGGACACCGGAAATGCAAGAAATTATTAATAAATATCCGAGTAAAGATACAGGCTATTTATTGCCGATCATACAAAATCCAAGATCAAAACCATTATATGCTTTCCGCAATGTGAGTTACAAAATCAATCAGTATTTGAGAAGCATTGCGAGTCAGCTTGATCTTCCGATAGCGTTGACAATGTATGTAGCGCGGCATAGCTGGGCTTCGGCGGCGAGGGCAAAGGGAATACCTATCAGTGTCATCAGTGAAGGTCTTGGACATGATTCGGAGCTTACTACACAAATCTACCTGTCGACACTCGACTCGTGTGCCGTGGACCGTGCCAATGCCAAAATTCTAAAGCTCCTTTAAAATATATATGATAAATGATACCCAAATACATTGACTCTACCAACGATACTGGATTCAAGCTCACTTTTGGTAGTGAGGTTTTCCGATTATTCTGCCATCCAGACACGGAGGAGGATGGCGTTCTGCTCGAAGCCGACGGGGCGGCAGACGAAGATGCGGTTGTTAAGCCAGTTATAAGAGGAATTGATGTCGCATTCAAATTTCGGAGATGTCATGAAATATGAATCATCCTCCGCAAATCTATTGATTCCTTCATTGCATACATGGATGGCAACTGAGTCATTGGTCATAATGGTATAGATGGCCTGCAATTCTGAACGCTTTTGATCCGGATTGACAAGTTGATAGTCAGCGCCTCCAGGGATTACTTTACCATTGACTCTGCCTGTCACTTCACCTCCTGTGATAGGAATCGTCACACGGACTCCATGTGGATTCGGACCGCCTTTGATGGCAGTCCCGATTTCTGCACGGATGTCGAAGACATGTGTTAGGGTAGGAGTCTGCGAAAAGGCGGAAATCGTTGCTGTAAGAAATAATATCAGTGATATAATGGACTTTTTCATGGTGGTGATTTTTTGATGTCGGTCTTGTTTGACATTCAGACTCGTTTGAATGTCAAAATCTTATCAATGGATAAAGAGAAGGATGAGGAAGGCGATGGGGAAGGCAATGAGGAAGGAGTCGATGCGGTCGAGGAGTCCACCGTGACCCGGAATCCAGTTGCCGGAATCCTTAAAACCGTAGTTGCGCTTCAGTTTAGATTCAATAAGGTCGCCGATTGTGCCGAAAATACATGTGGAGGCAGCAAGCAGCATCCATATGCCGAGGCCATATGCTTCCATCCCAAAGAATGCCGGGCAGTAACGCTGGAGGAAGTAAGTGCCTATCAAAGTGATCGCAACCCCTCCAAAGAAACCTTCCCAAGTCTTGTTGGGAGAAATCGAGGGACATAGCTTATGGCGCCCTGTGAGCGAACCGACTATGTATGCTCCTGAATCATTGAGCCATAGCATCACGAATATCAACAGGGGCAGACGATGCATGGGATCGAACACCATACAGCAAAATGGAATGCCGATGTAGGCGGTGGCTGCAGGAGAAAACCTCTGGTTGGGATCTTTTTTCCGTAGCCTGTAGATAATTACGAGGCGAATTATCTGGAGTGCAATCCAAAGGATGATAGAGTAAGGGCAAACGGCAAGGCATATCAGCGACACCACTCCGAGGATGTCAATGATAAAAATCGGGAGAGTCTTGCTGTTGAACCCCATTGCCATGCGGTCAAGTTCGCAGATGCCGATTATGGCAAAAGCAATTGCTAATGTCCAGAGAGCCCAACCGCCATATAGAATGGCGAATATGATTACGGCTGCATATACTATGCCGGATGCGGCACGAACTAAAAACTTATGCATGATACTATGACTAATTAAAAATTTAGAATTTAGAATTTAGAATTTTATATGCAAAATTAATAAAAAAGCTGATATAATAAGGTGCGAATAGGGAGAATTTGAAGAAAATTTGTTATTTTTGCAGTATGATAGAACAAATAACGAAATATTTCCCCAATTTGACCGATCGGCAGAGGGAACAGTTTGAGGCCATGATGACTCTCTATCCGGAATGGAACGAGAAAATCAACGTCATAAGCCGCAAGGATATAGAAAATCTTGAGGAGAGTCATCTTCTCCATAGTATGGCAATCGCAAAATTCATTAATTTTGCGCCCGGCACCCGTGTGCTTGATTTCGGAACCGGCGGCGGTCTGCCGGGATTGCCTCTCGCCGTACTGTTTCCGGAAGTTCATTTCCATCTGATAGACAGGATTGGGAAGAAACTGAAAGTTGCCTCAGACATAGCTGAAAAAATCGGACTTTCCAATGTCTCATTCCAGCATGGCGACAGCGGTGAATGTCATGAGAAGTTTGATTTTGTAGTGAGCAGGGCTGTGATGTCTCAGCCGGAAGTTGTCAAACTCAGCCGCAAGAATATCGCGAGGGAGCAACGTAACGCCATCCCCAATGGAGTCATAGCACTTAAGGGTGGCGACTTAGGGGCTGAACTCCAAGGACTGAAGGAATCTGAAATAGTGGATATTTCCAACTATTTCACCGAGGATTTCTTCAAGACCAAGAAAATCGTTTATACTCCCGTCTAATGATAACCCTATAACCCTCAACTTTCGCTTGCGAAAGTTGAATCTAAAAAAGATATGTTGAAAATAGCGAAATTCGGATTTTATTTGTTTGGAATAAACACATACGTAGTCTATGATCCTGAAGTGAAGGAGGCTGCCATAATTGATCCTGGAATGAGCCAAAAAAGTGAATTTCAGGCCTTGGAGAATTTTATTGCTCGGGAGGGACTGAAGGTCACTCACCTTATTAATACTCACCTCCATATAGACCATGCCATTTCTGACAATTGGGTAAAGGAGAAATATGGCGTCGGCGTAGAGGCTCACGCTGACGATGCTATGCTTGGGACTTACTTAGCTCAGCAGGCTCAAAGCTTTGGCATACCCGGTGAATATGTCGCTGTGGAGATTGATAAGAAATTGAAGGAAGGTGATGTGATACGGATAGGTAAAGGGGAGCTGAAGGTGCTCCACGTTCCAGGCCATAGTCCCGGCAGCATTTGCCTATATGACAAGGAAGATGATTTTGTGATTGTGGGAGATGCCCTTTTCGAGGGCAGCATCGGACGAAGTGACTTGCCAGGTGGCAATCATCGTCAGCTCTTAGAAGCCATAAAGAATAAACTTCTCACTCTTCCAAGGGAGACGGCAGTCTATTCCGGACATGGAAATGCGACTACGATTGGAAGGGAGTGGGATGGGAATCCTTACCTTGTTTAACGATCAACGATTAACGATTATGGAGGCGATACATACGCGATTGATAAATCTCACAGCGCTTTGTGCTGAATATTGCAGTGTGCTTGAGAACAGCAGGGAGATGGAGAAAGAAGAATTGCTGAATGCTCTTCTTGGTTATCTTCCGAGAATATATTTTGAGTTTCACGACATTGATGCCGGCGAGAGCGCTTCGCTCGATGAGTGGGGCGTTGGTGTCAGCGACCATATGGATGAGGAGCAGTATGAATCTGTAAGGATACAACTCGCTATGGTTTTCGGTGAAGATGACACTTATCTTGAGACTTTCGAGAAGGACATGAAGTATTCCGATACTCCTATTGCCACTACCATCTCTGAAAACCTCGCAGACATTTACCAGCCATTGTATGACTTTGTGATGGAAGTGAGGGAAAGCAGCGGGGAAAACCTGGAAGAAGCTTACCGCGCTTGCAAGGATGCATTCAAGGAATACTGGTCGCAGACCCTCTGCAATGTACTCAGAGCACTGAATAATTTAGAATTTAGTCTGAAAAACTGACAACTATGATACAAAGACTATTAAATTGGATGAACGCTTCGACTTGCAATTTCATGGCAGTCGCTACCATCCGCAAAGAACTCGACAAAGCCGGTTTCGTTCAGCTTGACCCGAGAGAGGAATGGAACATCAAATCCGGTGGAAAATATTATGTGGTGAAGAATGATTCAGCGGTTTTTGCCTTCATTGTGGGCAAAGATGCCTCAGGTAACGCTGGATTCAGAATCATATCCTCCCACAGCGACTCCCCTTGCTTCAAGATCAAGCCTAATTGCGAGATCTATGGAGAAGGAGGCGTAGTAAGCCTAAATGTAGAAAAATATGGCGGCGGAATCCTATACACTTGGTTTGACCGTCCCCTTTCCATTTCGGGTAGGGTAATGACAAAGGGTGAGGACTTCCTGCATCCTGTCACTACTCTGGTAGATCTTAAGAAACCTGTATGCACTATTCCGCATCTTGCCATTCATTTCAACCGCGAGGTGAATGAAGGCAACAAGCTTAGTGTGCAGCAGGACATGAAGCCAGTGATCGGATACTTCACACCCGAACAGATAGAGAATTATAAGGTTCATGGAGGGGTAGTGAAAGGATTGTTGGCAGAGCGTCTCGGAATACGTCCGGAGGATATAATAGACTATGAACTCAATCTATATCCTTTGGAAAAACCGCAGCTTGTAGGTGCTAACGAAGAGTATTTCCAGAGCGGACGTATCGACGACCTTAGCATGGCGTTTGCTTCGCTTGAAGCTCTTCTTCAGGAATGTGATTCTCCGTGTGGCGCAACGCGAGTGATGGCGGTGTTTGATAATGAGGAAACCGGTTCCGGCACGAAACAGGGAGCTCATTCACCGGTTTTGCGTGAGATTCTGGAACGCTTATGCCTTTGCTTGGATTGCGGGCCACAGGCTTTCTACCGCTCCGTTGCCAACTCATTCATGATCTCAGCCGATGATGCCCATGCATGGCATCCCAACTACAATGGCAAATACGACCCTACGAATCATCCCGTGATAGGTGGCGGTCCGGTCGTAAAGATTAATGCCAACTGCAAGTATATGACAGATGCAGATGGCGCAGCTGTTTTCCGTTTGTTATGTAAGGAAGCTGGCGTGAAATGCCAATATTTTGTCAATCATTCAGATGTAGCCGGCGGCTCAACTTTGGGTAATATATTGACAGGTCAGATAGATCTTCGCGGCATCGACATGGGTGCCCCAATATGGGCTATGCATTCAGCCGCTGAGACAGCCGGAGTTCAGGATCACTTGGATATAGTGGCTGTATTCAGGAAATTCTTCAGCTGACTTTAGGCCTCATACAAATAAAAATAAAGAGGAGAACCACACGGCTCTCTTCTTTATTTATAGAGTTATAATCACAAAATTCAAATTTGGACCTCGTCTTATTTCTGAAGTATGTAGGTGCGTCTTGGTGCAAGTATGCCTGTCAGACGTCCTTTCTTGACGTAGAACTCCTTATTATATACCTTGTCGCGATATTTGCCGTCGGGTAACGAAGTAGCAACATCTATAGGTTTGGAAAGGCCACTCAGATTGATAAGGGCAGCCCCTTTCTTGCCTCTGTTGACTGCAAGAACCTCGCCATCAGAGCATGTCTGGATATCCTCAGGTTGGCCTGACATTGCAGTGCGGAAGTGGTTGACAGCGACAACCTCCGGATGGAAATACTCGTCATTCCCGGCTTCCCCAAGACGATTGTTGCCCCAATAATTGTCGCGTGAGGATCCTGCAGGACGCGAGAAAAATAGGGGAGTACCCTTATCGCGGGCTGTCAGGAACACCCATGCAGTGCGGATCTGGTCGTCGGTCAGATGAGCAGATTCGTGGGCATTGCAATATGTATCGTGGCTTTCTACCCAAGTTGTCAGCGTCTCAGGAGAAGCTGAATGATGCCAGTCGACTATGTCGATATCTTTTGCAGAACCTTTCTCAAGCATCTCGCGGAGTATCCAACCATAGCTTGATGCTGTCTGTCCGAAATATTCCTCATATTCCTTTTCAGGCACATTCTTATCTTGAAGCACCTCTCCGTAGACAAACAGATCTTCATATGGAACGTTTAGCTTCACGCCCTTCACATCCTTCTGACCTGTGGCAACATCCCAGAAATCATTTTCTGTCACGCCTGATGCAGAGTCGACAGGATCGGAATGCACACCGATGTGCTTTGCTGTGTCATATCTGAACCCTCTGACTCCGAGGTCAAGCAGATCGTTGACAAACTGCATGTAGTATTTCTGGAAATCTTTGTTTTCCGTATTTACGTCAGGAAGTGCGCCTGAGCCCCAAAGTGTGCATTGGTAGCGGTCGTTGTAATCCTGCACGGGGGTGAGTCCCTGGGAGTGATAGAGTTTGTTTCTGCCACCTACGGCGTTTACAAGGTCATCGCTGACAGCATCCACGTCGAATGCAGTATGATTTGGGAGGACATCGACGATGACACGCACATTATATTTTGCTGCGGAGTCCATCATCTGCTTCATCTCTTCCCGCGAACCTACTATTTGGTTTCCAATCTTCCAGTCGGTAGGCTGATAATAAAAATACCATTGTCCTTCCTTTTCATTATCAGAGAAAAGCATTCCTTTAGAGCCTTCCGGATTCCAGCATTGTTGCACCGGGGAAGTCTGCACCATGGAATAGCCTGCATCGGCTATCTTCTTCATGTTTTCGGCTATGTTCTTGAAGTTCCAGCTCCATGCGTGAAGGATGGTTTCAGTGCCTGACGGATGAATGTCGGAATACTTCGTGAAACCCTTGGAGTGGGCGGCCGTCATCGTTGCTGCTATAGACGCGGCAGCGGCGATAGTAAGGATTTTTTTCATTTCTAATTTCTAAAGGTTATGTAGTTATTTCAGAATACAAAGATAATCATAAGAATGGAAATAATGAAATAATAGATCGTAATATTTGTGTATTTATCATAAAAAATATTGATTTTAAGAGCTTTTAAGGATTAGCATAGAAAGTTTAATAGTTTAGGTGTTTAGTCGTTTAAACCAATATAAGTTGAACTTGCGAATCATAAATAAAAATATGAAGATGCTCAAATATGGGCAACATGTGCTGAAAGTTAAAATTTGTTAATTAAATATTAAATGATTGTAAAATAGCGAAAATAACTTGCTTGTGTCTTCAAAATATATTAATTTTGCAGTATCAAAATTCGATAGAAATCTAACCATTATGAAAAGGATATATATACTGCTGACAATGTGCCTGATGTGTGGCATAACCCAAATAGCAACAGCAAAGACACGCCACGCACATGCAGAGGCTCACAAGCAGCAACTGGCAGCAGCAAGAAATATAGGGCTTGACAAAAGCACCATCACCAAAATGGTGGAGGAGGACATCGCAGCTCGTGAGTGCGTAAAGGCTATCAGCGCGGAGACGGATGAGCTTCTCAATGACCTTCTTTCAGAAGCCCGCAGCCATATGGGCAAAAGATATGCAAGAGGAAGCAAAGGTCCAAGTGCATTTGACTGCTCAGGATTCTCAAGCTACGTATATCGCCAGTTTGGATATTCACTCTCACCATCTTCTCGCGACCAATATAGTCAAGGTGAAAAAGTAGACCGCAAGGAACTCCGCAAGGGTGATCTCGTGTTCTTCAAAGGACGCAGTGTCAAAGGTGGTGTAGGCCATGTGGGAATTGTGGTTGATGCTGATGAGAAGGGTAATTTCACTTTCATTCACGCAGCCAATTCCAAAGGGATAACAGTTTCAAGTTGCCATGAACCCTACTATGCATCCAGATATATGGGAGGCAGAAGGGTGATCAACGATTAATGCGGCAGAGCCGCAAGAGTCAAGAACCAAGAGTCAAGAGTTAAG
>DAAK01000237.1 GCA_001701075.1 Bacteroidales bacterium GP3
CCCATAACCCTCAAATTTCGCTTGCGAAAGTTGAATCAAAAAGCAACCGCATCTTCCATGTTTTAATATTCTGACATATGCGTGTCCTTTACTTTTGACATATTTCTAACATTATTGCAAAATATTCATGTTTTTATTTGCTCCATTGAATGGTTTTTTATAATTTTGTACTCGCATTTAGTAAAAAATCTTAAAAGGTTAATTTATGAACAAATCTTTACTTGCACTCGGTGCAGCATGTATTGCTCTCACAAGCATGGCTGCTCCCGTCCAAAAGTTCCAGGCTCCTGCTAAGCCTGTCCCTGTTTTCAATCAGGAAATCAAAGGCCTTGGCAATCTTCAGGTTGCTCCTGGTGTCGCTTCTTCTATGAAGAAAGCTCCTGCTAAAGCAGTATCTGCTGCTGATGTCATTTCATCTGTTGAGGGTGAGCAGAATCCTCTTATCATTACCGGTAGCGGTTACTACCTTTTCAGGGGTGTGATGCTTACTGATTTTCAGGATCAGGAGTCTCCTTCTCATGTGATTTATGGCGAAAATAATGAGGTGTATGTCTATGACATGATTCCTAATTTCCCTTGCGACTCTTATGTTAAAGGTACTATCGATGGTGATAAGGTAGTTTTCGAGTTCCCTCAGGTTGTCCTTTGGGATGAGGAGTATGAGGATGGCTATGAGCTAACAATGTTTGAACTTGGAGAAGTGGAAACTGAGGATGGCACATCTCAGACATATCTTCCTTTAGAAGGAAAACAAACTTTGACTTTCACTGTTGGTGAAGATGGTACTTGGACTACCGACGAACTCAGTGATGATGTTATGCTCGGTGCCGGTTTGATTTCTGAAGCTGATGGTTGGGTTGGCTATGGTGCTACTGCACTTTCTGTCGCTCCTTTCAACGACAAGATGGTGGAAGTTCCAGAGGATCTGACAGTTGTTGATAACGTTTGGGTCAGCAAAGGCGAAGGATTTGGTTGGCCTTTGAATTTCGCTCAGGGTTACGATGAAATTTATTTCCAGGGTCTTGACCCCAATATGCCTGAGGCTTGGATTAAAGCTACTGTAGAATATGATGATTATTCAGCTACAGTTTCTATTGCTCAGAATCAATATATTGGCGATTATTCTGGCTACTATATCTTCACAAAATGTGCTAAAATCGTTCCTAATGAGGAAACTGGCTATGATGATTATGTATTGATGCCGGATGACTATGAGTATAAACTCACTTGGGATTTCGACGCTGAAACTATGACTGCTGTCGACAAGGACATTATTTTCTTGACTAATGCTTCAAGGACTGAAATTTATCACCTCAGCAAGATGTCAAATATTCAACTTGTTCATCAGGCTTCATTTGAAGGAACTCCCGTAAATCCTGAAATCATCCAGTTCCAGAACTCCATGGATTCTTATGGCTATGATGCATTCATTTTCGATGTTCCTGCATTGACTGAAGATGGAGATGTCCTCCTTACTGACGATCTCTACTATATAGTTTACGTTGATGGTGAACAGTGGACTTTTGACGCTGATGAATATTTCCTCGACGCAACCTATGAAGAAGTTCCTTGGGGTCTCTCTGCTTACTACATCTACAATTATGGCGGTTGCACAAGAGAGGTTGACTTCTTCGTAGAAGGCATCTCTACTCTTGGAGTTCAGAGCGTCTACAAGTATAATGGTGAGGAAACTCGTAGCGAAATAGTAACTCTGGATCTCGAAGGTGATTCTGTTGCAAGCATCGACGCTGATAAGAAGGTCGCTAACGTTAAGTATTTCGACGTTGCTGGTCGCGAAGTAGCTAATCCTGCTGCTGGCGTTGTTATCAAGCGCGTTGTTTACGAAGACGGTACTGTTGCTTCCTTCAAGAAAGTCGTTCGCTAATCAACGATTAAACAATTAATCGTTTAACTCAATTAATAAACAAATTAGACGGCAAAGACATAGGTTCGTCCGACTTGTGTCTTTGCCCTCTTTTTAAAATTCTCTAAAAATGAAAAAGTTTTTAGCTTCTTGCATTGTATGCACTGCTGCTATGGCTGCCATGGCTGCTGAAAGCGAGATGACATTTACATATGCTGGAGATGCCTATGGCTATTGGGGTAAGGAAAAGTCTGAAATCTATGATGTGGCTATCCGTATCGACGACCCTGCTCTCGTTGGCAAAAAAATCACTTCCATCCGCGCCGTCCTCAATGCATACGAGGATATCGAAGCTACTTCTCTCTGGCTCTCAAAGGAACTTAAACTTGAAAAAGTTGATGGCGTTAAGGTGAATGTGCCTGACACTTATTCTGCTGATGTCACCCCAGAGAAAATCTCGTTGCCGGAAGATGAGAATTCTTATGGTCAACTTTCAGTTAAGCTTGACGAGCCTTATGTGATCACAGATGCTGGTATATATGTAGGTTATAGCCTTACAGTTCCTACTGTAGATAATGGAGCAACTCTTTCTGAAAAACAGCAATATCCTTTGCTTCTCTCTCCAAGCGATAATCCTAATTCTCTTTACCTCCGTGCGTCTAAGGATTTCTTGAAGTGGGTTGCATATAACGATAAATTCGGTGCTTCTGCGATGATCTATGTCACTATCGAAGGTGAGTTCCCTGAATATAGTGTTGGTCTTAGCAGTCTCGCTACTACTTACGCTTCTTTAAATAAGGATTTCAATATCAAAGCTGTAATCTCTACTCCTGGTGCTAAGGAAGTTTCTTCTCTTGGCTATACTTACACCGTAGGTGGTAAGAGCTTCGATCGTACTATTGAATTTGATACTCCTATTGCTCCAAGCTTCATTCAGACCACAACAATTAATCTTCCTATTGATGCAATAGCTGAAATTGGTCAATATACAATTGATGTCAATATCAATAAGGTCAATGGAGTTGATAACGGGAATCCTAAGACTACAGGTTCAACAGAAGTATCTGTTATTCCCTTTGTCCCGCAGCATCGTCCTATGATTGAAGAATTCACCGGAACATGGTGTGGATGGTGTACTCGTGGCTACGTTGCCCTTGAGCTTCTTAATGAAGCGTATGGGGATGGTGTTGTGCTTGCTGCTTATCACAACGGCGATCCAATGGAGGTGATTCCATCTAATTCATACCCTGTTTACGTTCCTGGCTTCCCTTCAGCTTCTCTAAATCGTAATGGAGAAGAAGATCCATATTATGGTACAGCCAATGCTGGATTCGGTATGAAATCTGAAGTGCTTACTTCAATGGAAACTGTCGTCCCTGCCGATATTCAGGTAAATGCTTACTGGGGCAATGAAGACAAGACTGAAATAAAGATCCAGTCTTATGCTAAGTTCTTTGAAGATAAGAAAAAAGCTGGTTACAAAATCGGCTATTTATTGATTAATAACGGACTTTCTGGAGAGGGCAGTAGTTGGAAACAGTCAAACTATTATACAGGTAGCACTGCTCAATATGCTGGAACTGAACTCGAAGTTCTGACTACATGGCCGGAAAAGGTTGAAGGTCTTGTTTTCAATGACGTTGTCGTTGATGGAGACGGTATGATGGGTGTTGAAAACTCTATTCCTGCCGATATCGCTTTCAATGAGCAATATGCTTCTGAATTCTCTTACGATATCGCTTCCAACAGCGTGATCCAGGATAAGGACAAACTTTATGTAGCGGCTTTCATCATCAATCCTGATGGTACTATTCTCAACTCCAACAAGGCTAAGGTTGATGGTTTCACTGCTGTGAAGGCTATTGATTCAAGCGTTGAAGTTTCTGCTGAATACTACAATTTCGCTGGTGTCCGTGTTGCTGCTCCTCAAAACGGCATCTTCGTTAAAGTTGCTAAGATGTCCGACGGCACAATCCG
>DAAK01000113.1:0-5175 GCA_001701075.1 Bacteroidales bacterium GP3
AAATGTCAACTTTTTTCAGTTCAAGTCAAGCAATTATATTTCTCCATTTGATCTTGATATTTTTCTTAATAAAGAATATGCAAAGAAAGTATTTTTGTTTCAAAAGTACAAATTGAGTACATTTTTGATCAAGAGAAGAAGATCACCCTCAATTCCACGCTAAATTGGCAAGGGATTTTTGTGCATCAGAAAATTGAGGTCTGATGTTTCCCTCTGATATCTGGCATCTTGGATCTTAAAAACACCTGATTTGTTTACTTTGTTTTCTTTTTCCCCTGCTTTTGAATAAACTACTAAAAGACTTCATGCTATCATAGTTTAGCTAGAAACCAAAACAAAATTTCATTAGATTAGACAAAATTTATATCAATTTATTTTACAAATTAAAAAAAATATATTAATTTTGCGATGTTGACCATATCGCAGGAGCCTGCTTAAGGGATGCGGGAGGGCCAACATTAATATTAAAACAGCGTTTACTCGACGCTTTTTCTTGACAAACGGAAATCTGGAAAATTTCAATTGGAGTCAAGAATTAGCAACAGTAGATGCCTTGTGGATATGTATTTCCATAGATAAGTGTATGCATTATCATACCCTTACTATTAAATCCATATCTTGCGTGAGGCTTCTGCGTTGCTCGTTCGACTCCAATGGGCAATTCCAGAGCCTCCGTTTGTGGAACGAGCAAGAAGTATGGCTCTCACGCTTTTTTATTTATCAATGTCCCAAATGAGAGCTATGGAGACACATAACCTTTTATCAACATGCGTAAAAAAGCATTACTTTCTTGTGCAGCCGTAGCTGCCATGGCACTCGCAAGCTGCTCCACTATCACATCACAGTCTGGAATGGGTGTTCTCTACACTGGAGTAAATGAAGGCCAGATGGTAACATCCAATCAACTTGGTTCAAAAGTTGGTACCGGAAGCACAATAGGCGTTCTCGGTCTCGTAAGCATAGGAGACGCATCCATCCAAACAGCTGCAAATTCTGCAGGCATCAGTAAAATTAGCCATGTAGATGCTAAGAAGACTAGCGTACTTGGTCTTTTCGCGAAATACCAGATCCTTGTATACGGAGATTAATTAATCCACTAAGCTAAAGGATTTTCATTAAATCTGATAGTAATAGAATCATGGGAGGGTTAAATATTAATCCTCCCAATCATTTTAATACCGTAATTTATGGAAAGAATATTTATTTTGATATTCACTCTCATAATAGGTGCAGGAACTACATTGCAATCTAAAAGCATCAATAATATGTTCGTCCAACGAAGTGTTGGGGATGAATCATTATTTTATATTTTTCCTCAAACATTACCTGCATATAAAGACACTAAATCGGAATCCAAATCATTGGATTATGATTATACCTATGTTCAAAAAAATGATAGTGTCACAATGTTAATATCGCTGACTCTAAAAGCACCTGTAAAAAAAATAAAAGCAGAAATCACATGCAATAACGCAGTATACAGATTTGAGCCTGAACTGCTTTTTGCAAAACCTAAAGGGAACAAATTAGTCTATCGTTTGCGCTTGTCAATGCCATATAAAGACTTTGAGAACATTAATATGTCACCAACTCCTTTTGTACTATCCTTCTATTATGGTATCAACGAAAAAGAGTCGATATTAAATTTTGGTTATAATCAAAAGAAATGGAATGAAAACAGACAAAAAATGACCAGTATTCTTAATCTTATAAATATAAACACCGGGAAAAATGAATAAATCTCATATAATATTTCTTTTTACAGGGTTATTCCTATTTGTAATGACGTCATGCAACAATAAGATTGACGAAAAAAATATAATAGGAAGATGGGAATGTCCTATGACTAATGAAAGTTTTAAAGGCAGGGAAACAATAGAGTTCCATTCCGACTCCAAGGTAGATATCTACGATCAAATTATTTACACCATAGCCGATGAAGAATTGGAGCTTAAATTAAATTGTAAGGTAAGTAATAGTGGTAAATGGTCATATAAAAACGGCATGCTTAAACTTACATTACAAGATTTAAGAATAGATATTGACACAGCAACAATGGATATAACACTTTTGAACAATAATTCAAGACTTGACACGCTCAAGCATGCTTACAACGTAATTAAGAAAGAGATTTACAACTATACAAAAACAGAAATCCAAAAGGTGTTCCACGAACGGAGCAATAAAAATATAGATTTGGGACATATTAATTTTCATAATCTTGATTCAATGATTATTGATAACTCTGGACAAGCAATCATACTATCCAGATTATGAAAAATATATTAACCCTCCATTCCGGAGATTTGCTACACAAAATATTGGAAATCCAGCTTATATTCTTTTGATCGTGTTGGGTAATTGGGAGGTTTGTACGACTCTATCTTATCTGCATAGTAAGAGGCAACATATTCCTCTCTCTCAACCTTTAAGCTTTCTATCCATAGATAAGATATTTGGGTTCTTCAAGTTCTTCCTTGAAATATGGATTCTTCACCACAGATTCATCCACCAGATCCACTTCTCTGCCAAATAAGTTTTTCAGGGAGTGGTAAAGGTCGAAGAAATTATCTGCATAGTTGGTATGGTCTATCTCCGATGTGAAATCTACAAGAATGTCAACATCGCTGTCCTCATTAAATCGCAACGTAAGAATTGATCCAAATGCATATAACTTACTCACTTTGTGCTTTCGGCATAAGGCTATCAGGCGTTGCAGATTATCGGTAATGAGATGCATAAGTTACCCTATTAGTATCAATATCGCAAAATTAACTAAAACATTCGATTTGACCAAATAATCCAACATCTAATTACATTTTTGATCATGGATCAGCCCTCTAAAAAATATTTGGATAATAATAAAAAAAACTCTATCTTTGTATTCTTTTATACATACTTGACCTAAAAAACAAGTCAAAAAGTAATCACTGCAGATAAAAACGGCATGCCTTTCGAGAGTTCTCCTGAAGAAGCCGAAATGCTTGCCAGATCCAATAGATAGGATTTCTGTTGGATTTTTGAGTTAATCATTTAAATATCGCATTATGTACGCAAACAACAACAATCAATTTACCCCTGCTATCATTAAGAAGGCCCTGTGGGGTGTGGCAGCTATCATCTTCGTAGTGGTGGCTATGGCTTTCATCCGTCCTTGGTATAACGTATGGAGTCAGGAAATGGAAGGCAAGGCAGAGTTCGCTAAGGCTGAACAGAACCGTAAGATAAAAATCGAGGAGGCTAAGGCCAATCTTGAGGCCGAGAAACTGAATGCTCAGGCTGAGATAGAACGTGCCAAAGGAGCCGCTGAGGCAATCCGTATCGAGAACGGCAGCATTACTCCCACATATATCCAGTATCTGTGGGTGCGCCAGCAGTCTGACCTCAACAATAAGACTGTAATCTATGTGCCGACGGAGACAAATCTGCCGATATTGGAAGCACCTCGGATGCTGATGGACAAATAATTCAACTTTCGCATACGAAAGTTGAGGTTTATGAGGTTATAGGGTTATAAGATTATGAGAGAAGTGAGTAAGTTCAATCAAATAAAGAGGTAAGGAGCAGAAAAGAAAAGAATATTTGGTGGGATGGGAAATATTTCGTAATTTTGCAGTCGAAACAACGAAATTAAGTAAATACTACGAATTATAAACTTTGATTTTCATGCGAAAGGAGGTTGTAGACGACTGAAAAAGAAATTTTAAACGATTTTTTAGCCGAAAAATTTTGTCAGGTTGCAGATTATGAGTAATTTTGCAACCGCAAACGGAATGTGCACCCAATGTGCCATCCGATTACAACCAGAAAAATAAAATACAAACCAATAAAACAAGAAAACAAAAGCATGATTATCGTACCCGTAAAAGAAGGCGAGAACATCGAAAAAGCCCTCAAGAAATTCAAGCGCAAATTTGAGCGCACTGGAATCGTAAAAGAACTCCGCAGCCGTCAGGCATTCGAAAAGCCATCGGTAACTAACCGCAAGAAAATGATCAAGGCTATCTATGTGCAGCAGCTGCGCCAGAACGAGGAGTAATCGCCCTGCCTGAACTACGATACAAGAAATACCAAGAGGGTTGTCTTTTCCAAGACAGCCCTCTTTTATGCATTATGATAGACTCTTTCTTAGAATATCTTGAACTGGAGCTCAACCGCAGCCGCCTGACAGTGGATGCATATGGGCGCGACCTCCGGGAAATGGCTGAATTTCTCGGACAAGACTCTGAATTGTCGGATGCTGCAGGCATCTCGACAGCCGATGTGAGAGCTTGGATTGCATCCATGTCGCGCAATGGATTGTCGCCAAGGAGCTTGAGACGAAAGACCCAAGCTGCCCGAGCCTTCTTCCGTTGGATGCAGAAGCGTGGATACATAGCGGTGAATCCCGCCTCTGAAGTGCAGCTTGCAAAAATCGGACGCAAGCTCCCGGAGTTTGTAAGGGAACAGGAAATGGAACAGATCTTAGACAATCCTGTTTACGGAGGCGATCCCGCACTTAACATCCGGAATAAGCTCATCATCAATATTCTATATTCATGCGGCATACGTCGCGATGAACTTGCAAAAATCACTGACGCCGACATCGACTTCCATCAAAAGGAATTGAGAGTGCACGGAAAGCGCGACAAGACCCGAATCATTCCTGTCGCTGATCAACTTCTTGATGAAATCCGTGAATGGCAGACGGTGCGCGACGGCCTCTACTCCTTCCCCTCTCCTGCCCCCCTGATCTGCTCAAAAAGAGGACGACTGGATGGCAGGACAATATACGGGATTGTCCATAATCTTCTCCTCTCGACAGGAGCTACCCACAAGAGCCCCCACTCACTCCGCCATACATTCGCCACATCGCTGCTTAACAACGGCGCGGAAATCAACTCCGTCAAGGAACTCCTTGGGCATGCTTCGCTGCAGTCGACCCAAATCTACACGCATCTCACATTCTCCGACATGAAGAAGGCTTACGACAATGCACATCCAAGAGCCTCAAAAAGCAAAAAAGAAGCTGAAAATTAGGAATATCGAATAAAATATATTATCTTTGCAGTCTGAACGCAGAAAGGGCATTGGGCGGCTTTGCGGCTCAATGCCTTTTTTGCCCCAAAAGCGACAAAGTAAACGAAAAACAAGAAAGAACTTAAAAAAGAATGAAACCACAGCCAATCAAGAAAA
>DAAK01000113.1:5214-8698 GCA_001701075.1 Bacteroidales bacterium GP3
GGCAAACTCGCCAAACAGGCAGATGGTGCGGTGGAAGTGCGCATGGGCAACACCATGCTTCTGGCTACCGTCTGCTCCGCGCAGGAGGCTAATGAGGGTGTCGACTTTATGCCCCTCACAGTAGAGTACAAAGAAAAATACGCCTCTATCGGACGTTATCCCGGCGGTTTTCTGAAACGCGAAGGACGCGCCAGCGACTATGAGATCCTCACGTCGCGCCTCGTAGACCGCGTGCTCCGTCCTCTCTTCCCCGACAACTACCATGCAGAAACTTTCGTAAACGTGACCCTTTTCTCCGCTGACGAGAATGATGCTCCAGATGCCCTCGCAGGCATAGCAGCTTCTGCAGCTCTCGCTTGCAGTGACATACCTTTCAACGGACCTATCTCCGAAGTCCGTGTGGCACGTGTCAAAGGAGAATGGGTGATCAACCCAACATTTGCTCAGATTGAGGAAGCTGACATCGAATTGATGGTAGGCGCTACCTACGACAACATCATGATGGTGGAAGGCGAAATGAACGAAGTGAGCGAAGCAGAACTTCTCGAGGCTCTCAAGGTGGCTCATGAGGAAATCAAAAAGCACTGTGTTGCCCAGATGGAACTCATGAAAGAAGCCGGCAAGGAGACCAAGCGCGAATATTGCCACGAAGTGAATGATGACGCTCTGCGCGCTGACGTACACGACAAGTGCTACGACAAGGCATACGCCATAGCAAAGGCTGGAAGCGCTGATAAGCACTGGCGCAACGAATCGTTCAAGGCTATCCGCGATGAATATATCGAATCTCTGCCTCAGATGACAGAGGAGCAGCTTGCCAACTATACAGAGGCACAGCGCATCGAAATGGTGAAGCGCTACTACCATGATGTTGAGAAAGAGGCTATGCGCCGCTGTGTTCTCGACGAGGGCATCCGTCTCGATGGCCGTAAGACTACTGAAATCCGTCCTATTTGGATAGAGACAGACTATATCCCTGGTCCTCACGGATCTGCTATCTTCACCCGTGGTGAGACTCAGGCTCTTGTGACTGCAACTCTCGGCACCACTCTTGATGAAAAGATCGTAGACGATGTGCTCAACCAAAGCAAGGAACGCTTCCTGCTCCACTATAACTTCCCTCCATTCTCAACAGGCGAAGCACGCGCTCAGCGTGGTGTAGGACGTCGTGAGATCGGCCACGGTAACCTCGCTCACCGTGCACTGAAGCGTATGTTCCCCGATGGATTCCCCTACACTTGCCGTATCGTCAGCGATATTCTCGAATCTAACGGTAGCTCCTCTATGGCCACTGTTTGCGGTGGCACTCTTGCACTCCTTGATGCAGGCGTGAAGATGAAGCGTCCGGTAGCTGGCGTAGCAATGGGTCTTATTTCCGATCCCGGTGCAACAAAATATGCAGTTCTCTCTGATATCCTTGGCGACGAGGACCACCTCGGAGACATGGACTTCAAGGTGACCGGTACAGAAAATGGTATCACAGCCACTCAGATGGATATCAAGTGTGACGGTCTTAGCTACGAAATCCTTGCAAAGGCACTTGATCAGGCTCGTCAGGGTCGTCTCCACATCCTCGGCAAGATTGCTGAAGCTATTCCCGAACCTCGTGAAGACTACAAGCCTCATGTGCCTCGCCTCGTGACTATCGAGATTCCAAAAGACATGATTGGTGCAGTTATCGGCCCGCAAGGTAAGATAATCCAGGGTATTCAGGAAGAAACCGGGGCCATTATCTCTATCGAGGAAGATGAAAAGCTCGGTATCGGCAAGGTTGAGATTGCATCTAAAGACAAGGCAAGCATCGACTCTGCTCTCGCAAAGATCAAAGCTATCGTTGCTATGCCGGAAGAGGGAGAAACCTACGAAGGCAAGGTGCGTTCAATTCTCGATTTCGGCGCATTTGTAGAATTTATGCCTGGTCGTGATGGTCTCCTTCACATAAGCGAGATCTCTTGGGATCGCCTTGAGAACATGGAGGCTTCCGGACTTAAGGAAGGCGACACTATCAAGGTTAAGCTCATCGAAATTGACAAGAAAACTGGTAAATATCGTCTGTCAATGCGTGCACTGACTGAAAAACCTGAAGGCTATGTTGAGCGTGAGGCTCGTCCAAGAGGCGAAAGAGGTGATCGTCCACGCCGTGATGGCGACCGTCCTCGTCGCGATGGCGATCGTCCTCGCAGAGACGGAGATAGAGGCCCTCGCCCACCGCGTCATGATGGCGGCAACGACCGCGGACCTCGCGGACCAAGACACGAATAAGTAAAAAAATCCATCCCAATTGGGATGGATTTTTTAGTATATAGTCTTTTTAGATTAGAAGCGGATACCACCAGAGAGGACTATGCTTTCCACTGCATTAAAAAAGTGAACTCGCTTGGAGTGATACCAGTTGCCGCGGATCCTCCCTTGTATACCAGCAAACCAATTGCCACTGTTGAAAGTGAATGAAGTCATGGCCCTGCCGCTCACAGAAAGAAGTTTCACACTTCCATCAGCCGAATCTTCATAACAATGGTTGAAACCGACACCGGGAATCACAGTAATATTGTAAAGCCAGTGTTGCCCCATCACATGGTTGAATCCATACCCCAAAAGAAAATTATAGTCATTGTAATGGAATCGATAATGCAAATCATCAAAATCAAGATAAGGCACAAGGTTGGCTGGCAATTCAGTAAAGTCGAGAGAAATATTCTGATTGCAATACGCAAAACCGGCCATTAGACACCCTTGGCTCTTCTTCTGGATCTTTGAGAAATTATATGCGGCTCCCTGAGAGTATTTATAGCCATTAAAGAAATAATAAGCATCAACGCCAAAAGTCTCCATGTCCACACCCGAAAATGGCTCGCGCAGATGACCTTTGTATTCACCGAATGTCCTGATATTGGCACCGGTATTTGAATAATAGTAGGCATCCGCACTGAAGCGTGCACAATTGAATCCAAATTCCTGCTTCACATAACTGATAGGGCTACCTGTGCACATATGCGACATGTCAAGAGAATAAGTATAGCTGACTGCCATATATTGTATGGAAGCACCCAACAGCACATGCAACGGAGTCGACATTATAGAATTAAACTTCTGATTAATTTTCATGTAGTAGGAATTGGCCCAATTGTCGTTGACTATTCGGGCACGCCATTTTTTTCCAGTGCCTACCACATATTCAGGATTAGTAGAACTAAACACACGGTCGCCCCAATTATAGACCTTCACACAAAATCCAAGGAATTTCGGCCAATGCACAGTGGGGTCGCTCATACTGAGTTTCCCTTTTTTGAAAAGATGCCACCAGTTGCGGTTGGGATCCTCCTGCGCTGGAATTGAATCAGTATTCAGCGAACTTTCACAAGGTAAAATCTCAGGAGCATTAGGTATAATGGAGTCAACTACAGCAACCTCAACACTATCCACAGGAGCCCAACGCAGTTCATCCGGCAATGGATTGTCATACTTGACAGCCGCCCACACGACT
>DAAK01000113.1:8809-20707 GCA_001701075.1 Bacteroidales bacterium GP3
CGGCGGTCAAGTTCTCGCTTATATCTCCGGGCATTTGCCTGATGCTCAGAATATGTAGATGCAAAGTTATGATAGCCTGAGAAATCCTCTTTTGCACACATGAAGATATAGTCGTGTGGGCGGCTGTCAAGTATAGCATCTATCGTCTCGACAGAGGTAGTGCGAATCGGGCCTGGCGGAAGCCCTGGATGAAGATAAGTATTGTAGGGACTTTGCACTTCCTTTGGCCTGACAATTCTCTTTACTGTGAAATCACCTCCTGCATAGCGCACCGTAGGATCAGCCTCCAAACGCATGCCACGCTTCATGCGGTTGATGTAAAGACGCCCAATCGCTCCTTTCTCGTCGAGTTTATTGGTCTCCTCATCAACAATTGAAGCCAATATCATGATATCGGCCGGCGACAATCCAAGTGCGTTAGCCTTACTTTTTCGTTCAGAAGTCCAAACATCATTGTAATGAGCACCGACCTTCCTTACGACTTCCTCAGGAGAAGCATTCCAATAAAATTCATAAGAATCATTGAGGAAAAGTGCAAGTGCCTGCTCAGAAGTCAAACCATATTCTTTAAGCAAATCAGAATCGGCAAGCGTAGCGGCTATTGAATCTTTGGAGAAATCAAACCGGGTAGAGACTTTCTCCTCGAGCACAGGAAGAAGACGGAATCCGTTGATTGTAATGGTCAATGGCTGCTGAGGCCCACTCGTGAGGCGACGCATTGCATTGAGAGGACTCATACCAGCTTCTATGAGATAGGCACCATGACGAGTACTAAGATCTGTACCACGAAGATTCACAAGACGAGATACTTTCTTAGCATATCCCTCTCCAAGATATTTAGAGATAGAATCGCGCAACTGCTCATTTGATGCATTTGACGGAATTCTTACGATCGCACTTGATGGAGCCATTCCCGACAACATCACAGAACATGCAATGACAATGGCCACTACCAATATGACAGCTCCGCCTAGCCAATAATATAATGTCTTGCGACTGCCTTTTCCGGCAGATTTGCGCTTTGGGTTATTTTTCTTAACTTTAGTCATGGTCTATAGTCATTGATAATGCGAGCCACTTCAGTAGCTTCCTCAGAATTAATATTCGCTATTGGAAGACTTATACAGCTTTCAGCAAGCGTAATTGAGGGAGTTCTTCCGCTGGGTTTATACTCTGCCTCATAGCAGGGTTGCAAATAGGGAGGAGCAGGATAATGCACGTCGGTTGCCACTCCGTGTTGAGCCAGATATTCACGGAAACTATCGCGAATCTCGGCAGGAACCAATATTACATACTGATGCCACACCTGGACAGTATCGCGAAAAGCCTTAGGGAGCGAAACCAAAGGATTTATAATCTCATTAGAATATATTGATGCTATATGATTACGACGTGACGTTTCGTCGATTAGATGACGGAGTTTTACGCGAAGCATAGCTGCCTGAATCTCATCGAGACGACAGTTATAGCCGGCATATAGGTTATGATAGCGGCGATCGGTGCCATAGTTTGCAAGAGCCTTGACAGAAGCTGCAAGTGCGGCATCATTAGTGGCAACAGCACCGGCATCCCCCAAAGCTCCGACATTCTTCGTTGGATAGAAACTGAAGGCTGCTGCATCGGCAAGATTCCCGGTTAAGTGCACTCCATTAAAGCCGTTCTCCGCGGCCTCTGCGCCTATGGCTTGCGCATTATCTTCAATGATAAGGATTCCACGATTCCGCATCTCTTCCGCGGTTCTGAGATCCCAACATGGAGTGCCATAAAGATGAGTGATTACCGCACATCTGATATCGAGAGGCTCTTTTGAACTATCATTTTCCTTTAGGATTTTCAATGCCTCATTCCAACTGAAATTCATTGTGTCGGCATCCGGCTCCACAAATACCGGTACAAGTCCGAATTCTGTAATAGGTATTACCGTGGCAATGTAAGTATTTGCCGCCACCATCACGGCATCACCCTTCTTGAGCATTCCAAGCTCGATATATGCCCGGAATATAAGGCGGAGTGCATCGAGGCCATTGCTTACGCCTATGGCGTAGCGTGCACCACATTGAGCGGCAAGTTCCTCTTCGAATGCCTTAGTCTCAGGCCCATGCAGATAGCAACCGCTCCTAATCACATTAGAAGCAGCCTCTTCAAGCTCAGCAAAAAGCTGGGCATTAGTCTCTGTGAGATTTAAGAAATTCATGATATTCGTCGAGATCCCGAATATAATCTTCCTCTTCATAGTGATGGTCGCAAAGCGCGAGGCAGACAGTACCTGTGGTGAAATCGTGCATCGAATCCCAAACGCCGGGAGGTATGAGAACACCTTTATTAGCACGGTTCATACGAACCACCATCGTGTCTTCGCCATCAGAGAGATGAAGATCAAAAGAGCCGGAGACGGCTATCAGTACAGTTGTATTTTCGCGATGAGCATGGCCGCCACGTGTCTCTCCGCCGGGCACATCATAGATATAGAAAACCCTTTTAATGGAAAATGGCACGTGGCAACCTTCCTCTATGAAAGAAAGGTTGCCGCGCGGGTCACATACTTTTGAAAATTCAAATATCCTTACTTTGTCGAGAAGGCGTCCCATCTCACTTCTTTTCTTTATTACGTTCAAGACGGCTTTCGAGCGCTACGAGAGCAAGATCAAGAGCTTCTTCGAAAGTATCTGCAGTCTTTGAAGCGAAGATTGATGCTGAGCCTGGAATCACGAGTTCTACGCCGGCTTCCTTATTGTTGTTGGTCTCCGGCTTCACGAGAGTATAGTTGACGTTTACGCCGCCGATAGCGTCAAATCTGCGGACGAGTTTCTCGATTTTCTTGTTGGTGAAAGCTTCGAGTTTGTCACTGATGTCGAAGTGGATTGCCTTAATCTTTACGTCCATAGTCATTGAGTTTTAATGGTTGTACAACAATTCTGGAGAGAACATCCCCACTCCATCGCGATAGATCCTCCTTTACTTTTATAACGCGAATCGGCGACAAAAGTTGTAAGACTTCAAGCGAAAGTTGAGGGTTCGGAGGCTAAGAAGATATAAGGCCAAGTGAATAAGATTTTTATCCTATAACTTTCCAAGGCGGATGAGTGTTATAATTATATGATAATAACCCAAAATTACTAAAAACATGAAAACATTTAAATTTTTAGGCCTCTGCGGACTTGCTTTCTTGATGGCATCTTGCGGTGGCAATGCAAACAAGGAAAAGGAAGCTGAGGCAGAATCTGCCAACGAAGCATTCTATGCAGAACAACCGGTAGAAAGCGGATTATATGATGCATCATATTTCGATATCAAAGGCAAGGATTCCCGTAAGGGACAGTTTGACGGTCGTATCATCTATGCTTTGAGTCCCGATCAGTCTGCAGTGTTCGTATATGAAAACGGCAACCGCACAAAGATCAAACATATCCTGATGCTCGACAAGGGCTTCCAGAAAGAAGACAGCATTTATGTGGCCACTGATAAGACTGGCATCCCTGTGACAGTCGGCAATGACAGCACCAACATGTATATCAACTATGTTGCTAACAGCGACACAGTGACCATCACTTTCAATCCGAAGGCACGCACTACCTACAGTGCTATTGAGGCTCTCTCCAAGATTAAGGAAGAAGCCAGCAAGTAATCAGGCTGCCTTGCGGGAGACAAGGATGGAGACTTCATAGAGAAGCCAAATAGGAAGAGAGACAATCAGCAATGTAAAGGCGTCGGAGGTGGGCGTAATTATAGCGCACACCACAAGAATCACCAATATGGCATGACGCCTGTAACGCTTCAGGAAGCCGGAATCGATGATTCCGGCTTTCGTCGCTATATATGCCAAGACCGGAAGCTCACACATAATGCCCATGAAAAGACAAAGCATAATGAGAACACTCATATATGACTCAAGCGAGATGAGATTTGTCACTTCTGCCGACACCTGATATGTGCCGAGGAAACGGAAAGTAAGAGGGAATATGATGAAATAGCTCAACGCCACTCCTACCAAGAACATAATGTAGCCACCAATCAAAAGCCGGAGTGAATATTTCCGTTCCTTTTCATAAAGTGCCGGAGAGACAAATCCAAATAGCTGGTGAAGGATATATGGTGAAGCGACGATAAGCCCGACACAGAATGCCGTTTTCATATGAATCATAAATTGCTGTGCCAATCCGGTATTTATGAGACTAACCTCAAACCATTGAGCACCAGACATACCAAAACGGGCAGCAATGTCTGACAAAATCCTATAAAGTATGAAATCGGGCGACTTAGGAGCCAGCACTATATCGAATACTTCTTCCTTGAAGCAAAATGCGACTACTGTGAAGATGAGCGTGACGCCAAGAATGCGCAGCAAAACACCACGCAACACGTCAAGATGATCCCAGAATGTCTGTCCGGCATCATCATTTAAGTTTTCCGACGATTTTTTCATCGCCATATATCACTTCTTCTCCTTATCTTCCTCTTTCTTCACTTCCTCCTTATCATCGTCGTTGATACCGGATTCCACTTCCTTCATTCCATCTTTGAAAGAACGGACTCCTTTTCCAAGCCCCTTCATGAGTTCTGGAATTTTCTTGCCTCCGAAGAAGAGAAGGACTACGAGTGCTATCACCAATATCTCGGAAAGGCCGAGACCACCTATAAATGCTTTTATCATAGTTGTAGAGTTGTCAGTTTTCAGCTTTCAGTTGTCAGACTGGTCGGACTAGTCAGACGAGTCGGACTTCATTCTAAATTCTAAATTCTAAATTAATCCTGTGGGATCACTTCCTGCATGTAGATGGCATCGAGGCTCCAGAGAGCAGCGTCGTTTGTGCTGATTGGGTTTGCCTCATGCATAGGAGCGGGAACTTCGCTTCCTTCGATAATGCTGACTCGCATGCGCGGTGCATCAGTGTGCTCAGCAGTTGTCAGAAGATCTTGCCATGCCTCGGCAGCCAGTTCCTTATCACCACGCTTCCAAGCTGAATAAGCCTGAAGTCGAGAAACACGGAATCTATTGCGAAGTATCTCAAGGGATTTTTGCTTATAGTGAGTGGCATGTTCGAGCCAAGCGTCTTCCCAATCCTTGTCAGGGAGAAGCTCCATAAGCTCGTTGTTAAGTTCAAACCCACCCATAATCGTCATAAGATGATTTGTGGTCTGGAGAGTTGAGTCGCACTCGGAAGTGATAATGCCGGTAGCCGGATCGTAACCAAGGGCGAGCGGACCTGTAAAAAGTCGGCTCGGAAGGTCACAAATGCTCTTCATGCCAGCCTTAATCTTGTCGCGGTAGGAAGTGTTTCCAGTCCTCTCCCACTCCGTCATCCAGTTGCTGACATAAGCGAGCCAGTCGGGACCGATACGAAGACGCGCTGGAGCTGTACAGGGATACTTCTCGCGAGGTTGGGCAAGTCGCATAGGGTCGAGAGTATAAAGTTTCTGGTCGGAGTCAGTCACATCACTCATCAAGTCGCCAAGACGCTCATCGGCAGTGAGATAATACATTATCCTATTGAAACCGGCCTGACTTATGCGGGATTCCTTGGCACCACATCCCCAATGACTTACGTTGTGGCGGCTACCGAGTCCGGCATTTGGCCCGATATGATAGACATCAACTTCAGAGGCGTGTCGCGTCATTGCTGTTGCCATTTGCCAAAGTTCAGGATCAGCAGTACGAAGGAACTGATACCATAGCCACAAATTGCTTCCAAGCTCTGTATTGTCCCAGGCATAACCTCCGATGTCATAGCGCCAACAGTGACGTACAGGGTCGTATGCATGCATCACGTCGCCGTAGTTCCAGAAACCATACCAACGGTTTTCTTCAATTGCTTGTTTATAAAAATCAGCATAATCATCCAGACGGTCTTCCACTACAGCACGGGCCGACGTAGAACGGTCGGGCAAGCTCCATATACCAAAGGCTTTGTGACGATGCAAATAATCCGGAGTAGGAAGCAGCACGCTTTCATGTCCTGCAGCGGCAGCATTTGCAGCAAAATTAGCTTTGCCATGATAACCATCATCAGGACGGATTGTGATAGTCGAGGTGCGGGCTATGCCATAAGGGGTGCTCATACCTTCCTGCACATCCTCATAGCTGGCGTTGAGGCCATGTGGACGATCGTCATAATGGCGTAGGTCCATCGGATTGGCATCAGGATTCCAAAGCCATGCTGTGATAGTAGCTTTTGGCGACCTTGCACCTGACACTTCAAGACCCGAAGGATAAGATTGCCAGAAATCTTTCATCGAAATGGTCAAGCCGCCGGTCACATCACCGGCATAGACCGTTCCTTGGGCACGATGTCCGCCAAAAGTCCCAATCCATGGGGAATCAGATGTCGCTTTCTTGCGAATTGTATATCCATCGGGACTATTCTGGGAAAGACGGAACGCATCCCATTCTGCCCATTCGTCGATGAGTTTCTGTCCGGCTTCATCAAACTCTTCATATCCGAATACCCTCTCTCCGCGCATCTGCATTTCCTGAACTGATGGAACGAACTTTCCTGAAGTCGGATTGCGGAGAACCCGACGACCTACAAGAGGCTGCACTGGTTCACTCCACACTCCACCATCAGCAGTAGAGAAAGCCACATGGCGGTTGTAAGTGCGTTCACGCATAGGCACGTCAAAAGACACACCCAGAGCCGAGACGAAATCTTTATCCTGATCTCCATCGAAAATAAAGGAATGTGTCATCTTGATTTCCGGACTCGTTCCGAATGCACTCAGACGGATAGTCCATGGAAGCCATTCACGGCCATCTTCTGATCGATGAACTCCTTTGAGGATTACTACCGCCCGCTCGGCCCCGTTACGTTCTATTCCGGAAAAAAGCAATCTGCTCTTCAAAGCGGAGGAATTGACAGAGCCTTCATCTGGAGAATCCTTTACTGCTCCGACAAGACGCCCGGCTTCCGCAGTTTTCACTCCGTTGATAACTATAGAGTCTATTATATTCTCAACTATTTGGGCTGAGGATGTCACTTTTGGGATATATACATTTGAACTGCCAGCCCTCACCACTATTCGCGTTCCGTCATCTTCGGCAAGGAGTTGCTTTTTCTCTTTCTCAGATGTTTTCTTTCCTTGCTTCCCGATTCTCACCATAAGATTTTCCGAACCAGCCGGGATAGTGCCTGACACAGCTACCCACTTCACACTGCCGTCGGGCCAGAAAGCCAACGGCCAACTTTCGGTAGGTATTTCCGATACTCCGGAAGCAATAGTAAGAGGAGTTGCCGCTGTGACTGCACCTGCGTCAAAAGGCACACCAAACGTCACCGGCACATCAGATTTTGGAGCCTCTCCAACCCATGAGAGGGGGACTTCTTTTTCCTGAAGCGGTTCGCAGGAATAAGAGAAATTGGTAAGACGAGTACGGCTGAGAGTTGTGCGGAATGCGAACCAACCTTCGGTAAGGGGCTCGGGATCACGGAAATCAACTAAACGTTCTCCGTCTATGAAATATTGAGTGCGGAGGCCATCGTGGGTTATCTTGATATGATACCACTTGCCGGGTTTCAGAAGATGGTCGGCATCCTTATATTCCTTGATTATAGCCGGACGGAAAGCAGCATCTTCCACTCCCCTTTGATCGCCATTGTAGCGACGGAACCGGGTCGTGGAGTTATGGTTGCCACCATAACCGAGATAATAGAGTTGAAGAGTATATGAATTGACAAACTTTCCACCTCTTTTATTAAGGTTTTTCCACGGATCCGGTGCATTAGGATCAGAGGCCATCCAGAAGCAATTAAGGTCGCTGAGACGGTCGTCGGGTCCCTCTGTCACCACCTGCGCATCATATTCGATGACAGTGCGACCACTCATCTTATCCTTACGCCATACGCTAAGACCTTTAGGCGCAGTAAATTCGGCAGTATCGCCTTGAAAAGTCACTTTATACGGACCTTCCGACTCCACCACCCAATATTTCTTGAAATCCTTTGCATTAAGGCCAGAGACGCATTTGGAAGCACTCATGGAATTGGCACCCGCAACGATCAATGCGAGAAATACGATGAATTTTATGCAGCTTCTTATCATGTCAGGTTATAAGTAAGTTTCTCTATGGTTCTTCATTTTGAATATGTTTGTCGAGAGAATATTTCTCAATCTGCCAACTTTCGATGTTGTTGGAGTTAGAGGAGTAGTTGGCTGCTATATTTATGATCTGTTTGCCTTTTCCAACAAATGGAAGATGATAGCCCTTTTCGTGGATTTGCGACATGGCATTCTCAGAGGAGCCGTCAGTCTTTAATTCGAAGATGTAAATAAAGCGACTCGTCTCCATCATCATGTCCATACGGGCATTGCATGTCTGTCGCTCTGCCTGGGGCTCGAAGCCGATTGCCCTCAACAGAAGGAAGAGACAACATTGGAAATATTTTTCCCGTTTGTCCAGTTCCGTCAGGCCATAGGGATTACCCTGCAGAAATGTCTTCATTTCCTCCATGAATAGATTCGCCTCCCCATTGATGACAAACCTACGCATTTTTACGCACACATCGTTAGTTATCTCCTTATCTTTACCTGAATATATAGGAAGGAGGACTTCAGTAAAACTTTTTGCAACTTCAAGGTTAGGGAAACCCAGAGTGAAAATTTTACTTTCTTTCTCATATCCCTTAATTGTCACATACCCGCTTTCGAAAAGAAGAGCTACGGGATTCTGAAGATAAGACTCCTTTGCTGTCAGTTCGCTTTCCAGTGTTTCCAAGCAGTCAAGTGAAGGGAGAAAGAAATCATCATGTTTCAAGACCTCTATCAAATATGACGGGGTGCCAGACTGGAACCAGAAATTGTCTATTGTCTTGTATTTAAGAGAACGCAAAATACTGAATGGATTATAAATGTCGGGACATTTCTTTGCAAAATGATATCCATCGTAATTCCTCTTCAGCAGAGCGAAAATTGCCTCAAAATCTTTGCTCTCCTCTTCTGCAAAACCTTGAATACCAACCTTAAACACATTGCAAAGTTCATCTTCCGTAATTCCACACACAGCAGCATACTCATTTAAAATGGATATATCTTCAAGGTTGTTTGCACCGCTGAAGAGACTTGTGTGACTGAAACGGGATACACCTGTAATGAAAGCCATGAAAATATGCTCATCATTATTCTTGAGCACGGAGAAGAGCGACTTAAGAATATCGCGGTAGTAGGAATTTAGATCCGAGTGTTCAGGTCTGATTGTGTCGAGAAGGAGGGAATCGTATTCATCCACGAGCACCGCTACCTTCTGCCCGGTCTGCTCGTGGGCACGGCGAATGACGGAGGCAAACCGGTCGGAATAATCTCCAAGATTTGATGCTCCATACTTTTCTGCATATTCTGAAAGGACAATGTCAAGATATTTACCAAGATTCTCTTTTTCAGTTGCCCTGACGGCGTTGAAGGAAAACTTGATAATTGGTTTTGGAACCCATTCGACAGCATCTGTATCCAATGCCAGACCCTTGAACAGTTCTCTTCTTCCTTCAAAATAAGCTTGAAGAGTAGAAAGGAACAAGCTTTTTCCAAAGCGACGTGGACGACTTAGGAAATAATAACCCGGAGATTCCAGCATCTTAAGGATAAATTTTGTTTTATCCACATAAGCATAGCCCATCTCCCTAAGTTTTCTGAAGTCTTGAATTCCTACCGGATATTTTATATCAGCTGCCATATTTCTTCAATTATCTCTTTTCAGATTCCAAAGTTACAAAAATATTTGCGACATTGCAAATATTTAAGCGCAGAAGAAAAGTTGAAGAAACGCTTATCAAAGATAAAAACACAGAACTCCAATGTAACTGGCAACATTTATTTTTTGAAATGAACAAAATGAACTATTGGAATATGGAAAATATTTACGAACTTTGCAGATGCAGAAGCCCAGGGAAGTTTTATACCGTTATAGCGTATCTTTCCATATTTCAAGGTCTACAATCACCAAAACCGAACGAATCTACTTTTTATGGTGCAACACACAAAGCATAAAATCAGCAATAAACTGACTGAGTATTGGCGAACTGATAGGTTTTAGTCATCGACATAAGCAATCATTACTTCATTCTTACCCCAATTTTTAGCATAGAAGCAATTCCCTTTAAAATCTCCTTCCCATTCAGATTGTTTTGAAGAGTTAACGTATGTAGTTGTAAACTTAAATTCATTAGATGAGGTAATGTAGCCTTGAATTTGGATATATGAGGAAGGTTGGTCTCCATATTTCTCCAACGTAGATACATAGCAATACTTCCCATTCAATTTATTCCCATCTATGGTAAGCCAAATTTGTACTGCGAATTTATCATTTACTTTTCCCGTGAGTGTGTAAGTTCCCTGTTGCGATGATACACCATCAAAATCAGTTGCTACTGCTTCTTCGCCTTTTATTATGTGAGTTGTATCAGCATTCAATATCTCTTCTTCTGTCATAACACGTTCTTCTGTTATAACACGTTCTACCTCAGTCGTCGCTTCAATAGGAGTTTCTTCGGTTATTATACCAACTTGTTTTGAGAATGTATTATTAGACTTAAAGAGCCATAACACCAATACTATAAGAATTAAACCACCTACGACAAACCAAAGCCAATAATAGTTCCTCCTGGGACTTACTTGCTCAGTAGGCATAATATTGTTATTTCCATAGCTCGTTGTTTCAGTAAGAGAATAGGATCTATCCGAAGGTTTTTGTATAAATCCACACTTAGGACAGCGATGAGCCTTATCTGAAATTTTATGCCTACATTGGGGACATTCAATTAATGCCATAACTTAATTTTATATGAAATCTAATGAATTATAATAAGCTTTGATATTTTTGTACGAGGCTATTTAATCGTTCTCGTTGTTCATTTGAAATATTCCCAGAATATGAATTTATCTCATTGATTATTTCCGCAGAATCATCTTTCTTCATATATGCGTTCAATTCCAACTCAACATTTTCTCCATTTCGATACCTTTTAACCAAACTTTCAAAAATCGCAATATTGGAATCAAGTTTATCAAGCAAATGATTTATTCGTAACGATTCGCCTGAGTTTGGATTAGAGTTTGTTCTCCTGAACGAAGTATTAGATGTCGTTGGTGTGTTTAATCTTTCAAATCTTACATTTGTGGTAGGAACAAGAGGAGATGCAATTGTACCTCTATCAGTTCGTAAATCAATTATGCATTCAATCCATATATCAGAGTAAAGTGCATTTTGACCTCTTAGAGTTAAGGTATTGCCATCTAATTCTGCAGACAATGGAGAATTTGCGTGTGAACCATACCACGTAGCATTTACCACCTTACCATCGGAAATTTCACAACCAATTTCCTCTTTATAACGATCCGTGCCATTAGAAACTGAGACAGACCATTCATATAGTCCGTCAAACTCTCTTTCGTAATTCTCTTCGGCATTTAACTGAATACAATTGCTATTGGAATAGGGACTCTTCTGCCAAAACCACCATCCTGACATTATTGCTCCCAACAATAAGACACTTCCAATAATATACCGTTTCTTTTTTGATGGTTTTTCCTCGAAATCTTCCCATTCAGGAGACTCTGCTTGATCGGCAATTTTAGGTTCAGTTGGAGTTACGATATTAGTATGTCCGAAATGACTTATCATATCAAAGCCGCATTCAGGACACGTTTCTTCGGATGGAAGGACATTATTACCACATCCAGGACATATACGCGACCACGGGGTAGGATGTCCACATTCGGGACAGGACGCATCTTTTCTTGTTATGATATGATTACACTCACAGCATTTTTCTAGGTCTGCAAGTGAAAAACCACAATGTGGACATATTGTAGCACTATCACTGACTTGCCCTCCACATTCAGGACATTTTATTAAAGCCATCAAGTATAATATGCGCTTGGCAGCTCGATGGGCGCGTTTGTTTAGTTTCCGTT
>DAAK01000205.1 GCA_001701075.1 Bacteroidales bacterium GP3
AGACGATGCGATGATCGACCGCATCGCCTACCTCATCGAGCAAGGTCAACTCTAATGCAACTTAATACTCGACTGTATAGTTCAGTATAGAGCGATCAAGATAGTTCTTCCATTCACCAAGCGATTTTATATCTGCGCGATTCCAAGCGAAACCCCAGCAATAATCCAAGGTGTCGACAGGAGAAATTTGTGATGACATAAGTGCATGTCCATCTTTAAAAGAGATTGAATCTATTTCGCACCCCATGACTATTCCGACCATAGCCTTACCATTATCCGGGCCTTGCGTCGGATCAGCATATGCCATAATCCCAGTCTCTTTATCTCCAACTACTTCCGAATCGTCACGTAAAGGGAATCCTACTACAATATTCTTTTCATTTCGCAGTCCATCATACCATACTCTGCACTTGTTAAGATGCGAATATGAATCCAACGTGATCAGCCGATGTTCCGTGACATACGACAAGCCTTCATAAGAAACCGGAGCAAAATGAAGAGCAAGCTTGAACCGCAAGGGTCCGTTATCAAGAATCTCAGCTGTCTCATAACACCACGGATACCTAATTGAGTCACCGTCAAGAATTGCAGCCACTCCAGCACCAAGCGTTGCGCCTACTGCATAGCAGTCCATTCCGAGTCCATGATCAAGATGATATGAGAAAGTCTTTATATAATTATCAGCCAAATCAGGATCAATAGCTCTCAGTGAGTCCACTTTCGCCCAAATAGCGTCATCAGTCTCCGGAGCATACAATTGCGGCACAATCAGTTCATCTGTAGGATGCTTGAGGAAAAGATCGTAGCCAAAAGACTTCTCTCCTGCTTTCTGAGTACCCGGACCATAGATGCGAAAGCCAACAAGTTCGTTCTCATAAGACACATCGTCTCTCCTCTTTGGATAAAAACGTCCAGAGACCGTAGACTTATAAGACTTCACTGAATCGCAAGGCAGCACAGTAAAATGGAGTGTCTTTCCATCCGGCACATCGGCCATAATGAGTATCAGCGAGTCGGATGTCAGTTGACTTACCACTTCAATGCCATCTTCATCTGTCACATAGAATCCTGGAGTCCCAAGTCTTTCTAATATCTCAATTCCATTAAGCGCCACACACCTTTCCCCCAGTTCGACACCAGTTTTATTTGACACACTCACGATAACCTTATTTCCTTCACCACATGCCATTAATGACATACCCACTACAAAGCAGAACAGCGAAATCATTATATTATGCCTCTTCCAATAAAAACCAAGCACGCCGAGACTCATCACGAGCTTCGGCGAACATTTGAACCTAACAATTAATTTTAATAACCTAATCATAATAAAAAATTCTTACTATAATTAACCACATTCTTATTAACCTATCATAAAAGTGTTTTCATGAATATATTCGTGCCATATATGTATAATACTCATTGCCGGATACTTTTTTCAAAAAAAACGGACTACCGAGGTCAAGGCAGTCCGTAAGCTCAGTGCCTTATGGGAGTATCGGCGGATACTGTCTTAAATTTTCCGCCTGTTATCCTACCGACAACATTACTCTTTGTATTTGAATTGTGATAGATACGGCCATCTCTCTTAAGTGAGCTGCCGTAAATGAAAGTCACGTCGGATGACATATTGGGATCAGTGCCCTCATCGTATGTGACAGCAAACATATAAGCATCAGTAATCCACCCATCGGCATCAATCCAAGAATTAAGATGCATAAGTCGTCCATCAGCCAACTGATTGATATAAAGATCTGTCACTTTCCCTTTATATAAACTCCTCACTCCTATCCAGTCTTTACCTTCAATGCGCTCCATCTTAGGGAGCTCTATTTGGTCGGGAGTATCCTTGAGTATTATAGCATTTACAGCCTTAATCTTGTCAGTAATCTTGGGTAGATGTAAAGAATAATACTCTTCCTTTCCTCGCAGGTCTTCAGTTGGGCCATCCAAAACTTCCCACCAAAGCAAATCGGGATAATCATGAACAAACCCGCTCGGAACAAGTGGTTCAGGATATATCGGACGCAACACTACTGACGATTGCCCTGATGTAATCTCAAGATCGCCCCCTTTTTTCTTTACCTCTCCCCCCGGATGCCACAGCCATTCAAACTGTCCGGGTTCATGAGATACTATATCATCTATCACATATATCACGTCATCAATCCATAGATAATGACGATAGTTGCGGGATAACCAACGTGACATTGGTCCTGTGCCATTAGCCATAACATACTTGATGTTACCGGCATCGAGCAGTGAACTGACATTTCCCGGCAATGGTGAGCCATGATACTGTTGAGCGCGAGGCTGTCCTTCACCGTTAAATTTAACCACATTATGCGCATCACTCTGAAAAAAGTAATTGCGGTATTCAGGTTTTCCATATGAGCAGTTACCCGCATCCTTGATTATGTCAACTCCTTTGTGGAAAAGAATAAAGGAATTAGCATCTGCATGAGAATGATTCCAGGTCATACCACTCTTGACGGCCAACATTGATGCATCCTTTTTCCATGAATCGCGCATAGTCGCCCAACCGAAATCTTTCCATAAATGAGAAGTAGGCAAATCAGGGGTTGACGGAGCCTGGGAAAAATCAGGGACATAAAGAAGACCCATCGGATAATTCAATGGAAAGCCTTCACGATGTTGATTTTGCTCAATTTGATTCAGATACCATAAAGTGACAGGATCTTTTACACCCATTGCATATGCAAGTACCATCGAGCTTTCTCCTGTCACATTCTTATGGCTGTCACCAAAATTTATACTATACAGCATCCCTTTCCGGGGATATGCAACCTGAGAAAAGAAAGACGGGAGCATTTTCATCTGTACTATTTCGGGTAATTTCTCACCGGGATGGCTATTAAGCCATGCCAATCGCAACAACAAAGCCTCAGTAATCCCAAAAGATGCATAGTTGATGCTTTCGTACATTCCGCCTTCATCATCAAATGATTTAGGTTTCATCTGAATCTCATCTCCTGCAAAGGAGAACCATTCTGGAAGTGCATCAACAGCCTTTTTAGCGGCCTCTGCAGCCTCCGGGACTTCATTTGATATAGCCAATGCAAGCAGGCCTCCCATTCCTACACAAGATGTCCACCAATTATGTCCCATTGAATTCAGGGAATGAATCCGTGATTCATCAAGAAGCCAATCTCCAAGCAATGGCTCGCCTGCAAGCCGCCACATCCCCTGCGCTATCTCTTTTCGCTCAGAAGGTGTGAGGATATTATAGACAGCATCATATGCCACAGCAACTTGGTAAGACTTATGAGCCATCTGCAACTCACTCCTCCATGCAGGTTTTCGTAAACTCATTTCAGAATCCGCCCAACTTGGGATTTTTGCTATATCCAGAAGCATCGCACGCAATTTATCGCCATATTTCTTATCACCAGTCATTTGATAAGCAATTGCCAGATATTCCATCTTGCGTACATCATTCTTTTCAAGCAACATATCCGCTTGCGAAAGAATTTGGTGCCAAGCATCCGCACGGGCACTATCGTTTGCTATTATTTTTTTTGCATCTTCCACTCGCTCAGGTGTGAAGAGAAGCGACGGATGCTTTATGTTTCGAGCCTGAAACTGAAGTATGCCCAATAAAAGCACAAACAAAACAATTATCTTTTTCATGATTCAATAATGAAAGGTAGCTTTATTATATAAACAAAACGGATATACTCCTTACATAAAAA
>DAAK01000184.1:0-9141 GCA_001701075.1 Bacteroidales bacterium GP3
CGGATTCCTATTTTAGGAGTAGGAATCCGATTAAAATCATTATTAATGAGAGGATAAAGAGGAGGATTGGCAAAGCCTTCGGATAGTTCTGGCTCTCAGGATCGGGGAAATTTTCTTTAGTCAGTCTGATACCTGATTTCCTTACCAAGCCTCTTGCCATAGGTGGCAGCTGATTGAGTAGCCTTTCATGCTCCTCGTCGGAGACAGCCAATGTCCTCGCCGGGTCGGAAGAATCCTGTTGCTGCGAAGGGAGTGTCCCTGAGAGTCGCTGGCGGAAGTATCGGCAAATATCCGGCACATCGGAAGCCAATGTCCAGTCATCCATTCCTTTACACCACACATAAGTGTCGGGACGGACACCTTCCTTCACCATCGCGTCAAGTTCCATCGGGCCATACTGACGCCCGTCGATCATTGCGAAATACTTCATCAGCCTAATAATTCATCAATGAAGCAACAGAGACAATGTTTGCGATGGAAAGGATATTGATAATAAGTCCTATTCCTGAGAGCACGAAAGAGACGATGCAGAGAGTCTTGCAAGTAGACCATGCGTTTTGCGCTGTGATCATGTCGTTGTATCTCGTTGCATTCTCTGCTTTTGAAGCCTGTGCAATTGCAAAAGCGCCTACGAAACCTCCAATACATGAAAAGAGGAAGCCGACAATTGTAGCCACAATGGCAAGCGTTTTCCAGTTGACAGGAGGATTGCCATAACCTTGCCCCTGATTTGGATTGCCATAAGCTCCGTATTGCTGTTGAAATTGATTAGCATTCGGCTCATCAGGACGAGCATAAGAGCCAAAAGCAGACTCATTTTCATCAATACGTGTTCTGTTTGCCAAAATGGGAGCGAGTTCAGGCACCGTGTCTGCTCTTGCCCAGTCGGCCATTCCGGCAGTCCAGACAAGAGTAGAAGGTTCGATACCTCTCTCAGAGAGTTGTGCAAAGGTAAGCGGGCCCACACGGTTGTCGTCGACCACTATATAATATTCTTTCTCCATTATCATAAGTTTTTGCCGTGGCAGTTCTTATATTTTTTTCCGCTACCGCAAGGACAAGGATCATTACGTCCTACCTTTGGCTGAGCCTTGATGGGTTGGCGTGGCTGCTGCGGACGATTTACGCTCTGAGCTGCCTGACGCTGAGCATTCTCGCCCTCGTAAGTCTCACGAGTAGTGGAATAGTTAGCATAAGGGTTCGCTCCTGCTGGAGCGCCATATTCCTGACGAATCTCCTGAGTACGTGAATAGGTGGCAGCTTGCATATTTCGGCGTGCTTGATCCGCTTTGGCCTTGGCTTGCGCCTGAGCCTGCTGAGCAGCTATCTGAGCCTCACGCTGAGCCTTAGCCTCTTCATAATCGGGAGCGGCAAGTTTTCCGCGCATCAGAGTGGCAACAGCTTTGGAATTCATTTCCTCAAGCATGTTCTTCCATAGGCCATAAGCTTCAAGCTTATAGATCACGAGAGGATCTTTCTGTTCGTAGCTTGCATTCTGCACTGACTTACGTAGCTCATCGAGATCGCGAAGCTGCTCCTGCCATGAATTGTCGATGGCCTGAAGGAGCACAGCCTTTTCCCAACCTTTTACGATAGGACGACACTCATTGTCGTAAGCCTCCTTAAGGTCGCAACGGATATTGAAGAAACGACGTCCATCTGTCACCGGAACACCTACAACACCAGAAGCGCCACGTTCCTCAACAAATTCCTTTATGTAAGGCATTGCAGCAGCTGCTATCTTATCGCGGTTGCGATAGTAAGTGTTGAGAGCTTCGTCGGCAAGACGATTTGTGATCTCATCCTTGTCAGCCTTACGATATTCCTCTTCATTGAAAGGAGAATCTATGGCGAGAGTCTTACGGACTTCCATGGTGAAATCACTATAATCATAATTCATATCAGCGATGCTCTGGGCAGTGTCATAAATCATGTTGGCGATATCAGTACCGATACGCTCGCCCTTGAGTGCATTCTGACGCTTGCTGTAGATAGCAGTACGCTGGGCATTCATCACGTCGTCGTATTCCACAAGGCGCTTACGGATACCGAAGTTGTTCTCCTCTACCCTCTTCTGAGCCTTCTCGATAGAAGTGGTAAGCATCTTCGATTCGAGCATCTCGCCTTCTTCAAAGCCCATTTTGTCGAGCATCTTGAAGATTCTTTCGCCAGCAAACAGACGCATGAGGTTGTCTTCAAACGACACGAAGAACACAGAGCTACCCGGGTCACCTTGACGACCTGCACGACCACGGAGCTGACGGTCGACACGACGGGATTCGTGACGCTCGGTGCCGATGATAGCGAGACCACCAGCCTCCTTTACTTCAGGAGTAAGCTTGATGTCGGTACCACGACCTGCCATGTTGGTAGCGATTGTGACCGTACCTGTCTTACCTGCCTGAGCCACAATGTCAGCCTCCTTCTGGTGGAGTTTTGCATTCAACACCTGATGCGGAATCTTGCGAAGCTGGAGCATACGGCTAAGAAGCTCTGATATTTCAACTGAAGTAGTGCCCACAAGAACCGGACGGCCTTGTGCCACCATATCTTCAACCTCCTTTATCACAGCATTATATTTATCCTTCTTAGTGCGATATACGCGGTCTTTTTGGTCGTTACGGATAACAGGGCGGTTTGTCGGGATTTCCACAACCTCCATCTTATAGATATCGTAGAACTCACCAGCTTCCGTCATAGCAGTACCAGTCATACCGGCCAGCTTGCGATACATGCGGAAATAGTTCTGCAGCGTGATGGTAGCATAAGTCTGGGTTGCAGCTTCCACCTTCACACCCTCCTTAGCCTCAATAGCCTGATGGAGGCCATCAGAATAGCGACGACCTTCCATGATACGTCCGGTCTGCTCATCGACAATCTTGATCTTATTATCATCGATGACATATTCGATATCCTTATCAAAGAGAGTATAAGCCTTAAGAAGCTGGTTGACAGTATGTACACGCTCCGACTTCACGCTATATTCCTGCAGAAGGTCATCTTTGCGTTGGTGTTTCTCCTCATCAGTGCCTTCCATATTTTCAACTTCTGCAAGTTGCGAAGTGATGTCGGGCAATACAAAGAATTGAGGATCCTGAGTGGTATCCGTCAACACCTGGATACCCTTATCGGTGAGCTCAATGCTATGGTTTTTCTCATCAACCACGAAGTAAAGGGGCTCGACGGCAAAAGGCATCTCGCGGTTGTTGTCCTGCATATACTTCTCCTCAGTCTTCAAGAGAATCGGCTTTATACCCTCTTCGCTGAGATAGCGGATGAGTGGGCCATGCTTAGGAAGACTCTTGTAGACACGGAAGAGAGCAAGACCTCCATCTTCAAGAAGTTCTTGAGCTGTAAGGGGTTTCTTGCCGTCACCCTTATCATATTTCTTAATTCTTTCGGGATCGCCGCTCATAGCTGCAGCAATCTTGTCCTTAGCCTCCAGAAGAAGAGCCTGTGCCTGCTTACGCTGTGCATTGACAACTTTCTCTACATTTGGCTTGAACTCATTAAACATCTGGTCGTCACCCTTCGGAATCGGACCTGAGATGATGAGAGGAGTACGCGCATCGTCGATGAGCACAGAGTCAGTTTCGTCGACGATAGCATAGTAATGGTCGTCACGCTGCACGAGGTCGGTGAGCTGAGTGGCCATGTTGTCACGCAGATAGTCGAAACCGAACTCATTGTTTGTGCCGAAAGTGATATCGCAACGATATGCATTGCGTCGCTGCTGGGAGTTTGGTTCAGTCTTGTCGATGCAAGCCACTGAAAGACCATGGAACTCATAAAGAGGCCCCATCCATTCCGAGTCACGTTTTGCCAGATAGTCGTTGACAGTCACGACATGCACACCTTCGCCTGTAAGGGCATTGAGGAAAACCGGGAGAGTTGCCACGAGGGTCTTACCTTCACCGGTAGCCATCTCTGCGATGTTGTTGGAGGTCTTGTCGCCCTGAAGAATGCCGTGGAGCACCATTCCACCGATCAGCTGGACATCATAGTGCACCATATCCCACTTCAGCTCGTTGCCACCGGCAACCCATGAAGTCTTGTATATTGCCTTGTCGCCGTCGATGCTAATGAAATCTTTTCCTTCAGCAGCGAGAGAGCGGTCAAAGTCGTCGGCAGTCACCTCGACAGTGTCGTTGGTGGCAAACCTGCGGGCTGTCTCCTTAATGACAGCGAATACTTCAGGAAGAGCAGCATCAAGCTTGTGAGCATACATCTTGTACATGTCTTCCTTAAGATTGTCTATTTCCTTCCAAAGAGGTTCGCGCTTATCGAATTCCATAGTTTCGATCTGTGTGCGAATATCGGCCATCTTGTCTTTATATGTCTTGGCCTCACCGCGGATATCATCGCGAATCACGTTGATTCTATCGCGAAGTTCATCATTCGAAATGTCGCGGATTTGCTCAGAAATCGGGTTGATTTCCTTCTGAAGGCGATTCCAGAGAGGACGCACAGCGCGCTCACTCTGATCGCCGAAAATTGATTTTAGTATGTTGCTGAATCCCATTTTTAATGAGAATTAAATTTATATTCGTATTTTAAGATGCAAAGATAATCAAAATAATTCATAATGCATAATTCATAATGCACATTCTTTATCAAAATGCATAATTAGCTACGCTCAAGCTAAAGCAAGTCATAATGCATAATGCATAATTTTAATCAATGCATAATTTAGTAGTTAGAAGGTAAGCGGCTTATCGAAGGCACCGTTGGGGCTTCGAATGCGCATCAGCGAGCTTACTGTAGGGGCAATTGCAGTGGCATTCACCTGTCCGGTCTCAATTTTAACCGGGACTCCTGGACCCATAATGAATGCCGGGGTGGTAGGATTCCCCTCACGCACCTGCCATGTTATGACCGGAAGACGCACATCATCGTTGATGGTCCAGCCAGGAGCAAATTCAAGTCGCAAATCTCCTGCAGTCTTAGGATCAATTCCTCTGCCAATCCTGCGGAGCTCTGGTGTGGTCTCCCCCACTATATCAGTGAGAGACTTGACATCAGCCACGCCGCTCATCATCACTATAAAATCACGTGCATCACGCCTTACGTCTGCGATATCAAGACCATGACGCTCCAAAGTGGCGTGGTCGAGATAGATCATATTCATGAAACTGCCATCGACATACTGGTCGTTGCCATGCTTTGCGCTGAGATAGGAATTGAGCAGGGAGACGGCACGCTTCATGGAGAAAGTCCCGGTAGGAATCCGATAACGCGCCTCATCTTCAGCTGAATCATCAAAATAGCCTGAGGATACAAGGAAAATTAATGTGTTATCAAGACCCACATTATCCTTTATAGCCTTCATCAGACGCTCAAGTTGCCCATCAAGACGCAAGTAGCTGTCTTGCATCTCAAGGCGCATATCGCTGTCGACGCCATATTTATAGGGAGCTACAGTATATCCGATATTGAGCATGTCGATCACGTCGCCACGCTGTCCAAGTTGAAGATTTTTGATGTAGTCGATTGCAAGATCGGTAACTTCAGTGTTGACAAGGGCAGACTCCTTATATTTCACATAGCGGTCGCTGCTTTTCTTAGGGAAAGTATGTCGGAATGGGAAATACTTCTTCTGAGCCGGGACTCCGTGATAGGTATCGAGAGCCTTGCTCGGAGTCCATACCATCGTGTCAAGACGCTCTGATAGAGGAGACTGATAATTGCGCTGAGAAATGGAATTGGGCACCTCCTTGTAGTAGGTAGTAGTGGCCCATTTTCCGTTTTCGTCTGATATCCAGAATGCACTGCTGCCGGCATGGCCAGCCATTATTATAGACTGCATCGGGTCTGGTGCAACACTATAGATGGCACCGAGACCTACCCCATCAACAGCAATTTCATCACTTATCGTAGAAAGTCTCAAAGCTCCCGGACTATAGGTTTCGTTTGTAAAGTTGCCCAAAGTAGCCGGATCATGAAGCACAGGGAGAGGATACTTAGAGGCTGGATCGAAAACTTTTTTAGCCGGTATGCCTGATGCAGAAGCGTAATTGCCGGTGTATACGATGGCTGTAGAATTTACAATATCAAGATCCTTGACATTGTAATCCACATTCTTGAGATATAGACCTTTGTTTTTCAGCAGATTGAAACCCTCCTTACCAAATCGGGCACTAAGGAAATCTATATAGTCGGTGCGAAGCTGATCTACCATGATCCCGACCACAAGTTTAGGTCGGGTAGGATCAGCCATCGCAACCGTCGAAATACCGACGAGACCGCAAAGGACGGATGTCAGCAGTTTATTCATCGTTTAATTTTTCTATTTTTTAATTTTAATATTCCAGTGACATACAAGATAGTGTCAGAGAGTGGCAAGATGCTCCAAAGCATTGGCCAAACAGCTGAATTAGCTACCTGAGCCACAAGTCCAAATCCCATCATGATAGTCAATGCCAAAGCTGCCACAATATTGTAGATGGCCATGACATTTAAGGGTATCCTCCACTTCTTGAGCCAAATCCCAACAGCCACCACAAATTGAAGCGGATTAAGCCAGAATATCAGCAGGTTGGGCGACGTGGCCTCATGCTCTGAAAAGAATACAAGGAATGTCACTATGCACCCTGCAATTCCAGCAACAAAGAAATAGAGGGAAATCCACCATTTCCAAAGTTTCCTTTTGAAAATATAAGCAAACAGTGTGCCAAAACTCAAGAGCAACATCACCACGCCAACTGCCATAGGAGTAAGATACCATGGAGTAGGAGGAAGCGTAGCGTCTAAATAGCCCGGGAAAAGCACGTTGGTTTGGCTTACAAGGTATTCACCACCGATTAAGGCTTGCGCCAACTTAGCCTCAAGCACTGGGGGTGCAAAAGTATCCTCATCTTTTGCAAGAGGATAGTCAAGACCACTGCCGAGAACAAGATCAATACCGAACTGATACCAGGGATAGTTGCGATGGAAATGCCTCATTTCCGAGCGGAAAGTAGGGAAATAGAGGGTGTCGGGAAGATTTATTTCCCTTTCTGTAGCCTGAGTGACCCTTTTCCAGGGACGCGTGGCACAATTGTCGCGCACATAGTTATAACGATACACTCTGTTGTCCGGGAGGGACTCTGTTTGCAGAAGTTTGCGCAGATTCCGGGCTTCTTCCTGAGTGAGCGACAGCACCTGCTCAGTGACACGCGAACCGCGCCTCACGTATGTAGGCATAAAGCGTTCGAAACGGTAGCCATAGACCATATAGTCGGTCTCCCCCTTGCAAAATCGGTAGATGAAATTGGGAGAAGTGAAGTCAAAAATTCCATAGTTCCATATGGAATCCATCTTCTCGCTGCGTATGCGGATTGCAGCATGACCGCAAAGCTCATAGACATCGGGCCCCGGATCGCACGTCAGTATACTAACAGTAAGGTCTTCCCCGTCGATGTCGGAGAAGACTGAATCAGTCCTCTCCTGAGCTATCACGCTGCAGGAGAGGGATAAAATCATTATCAATATCCGTACTAATCGGTTCATTAGAACTCGCAGTTGTTCGGATAGCGTGGGAATGGGATTACGTCGCGGATATTCTGCATACCGGTGACGAACAGTATGAGACGCTCAAAACCGAGACCGAAACCTGAGTGAGGCACAGTACCATACTTGCGGGTATCAAGATACCAGTCCATACCTTCCAGACCCTGGTCGGCCATACGCTGCTTAAGCTTTTCGTAGTTTTCCTCACGCTGGCTGCCGCCGATGATCTCTCCAATCTTCGGGAAGAGAACGTCCATGGCACGCACAGTCTTTCCATCGTCGTTGAGCTTCATATAGAAAGCCTTGATCTCCTTTGGATAGTCGGTAAGGATCACCGGCTTCTTGAAATGCTGCTCCACGAGGTAGCGTTCATGCTCAGAAGCGAGGTCAACACCCCAGTAAACCGGGAACTCAAATTTCTTGCCGCTCTCTTCAAGAATCTTGATGCCTTCTGTGTAAGGGAGACGTACGAAATCATTATTGACCACAAAATTAAGTCGATCAATAAGTTCTTTGTCAAAGTGTTCAGCAAGGAACTCTATGTCGTCGCGACAATGCTCAAGAGCATAGGAGATACAGAACTTCACAAATTCCTCAGCGAGATCCATATTTTCCTCAATCTCATAGAATGCCATTTCCGGTTCGATCATCCAGAACTCGGAGAGGTGGCGCGGTGTGTTGGAGTTTTCAGCACGGAAAGTAGGACCGAAAGTATAGATGCATCCAAGAGCAGTTGCACCAAGTTCACCTTCGAGCTGACCGCTTACAGTCAGTGAAGCCATTTTCCCGAAGAAATCCTGAGAGTAGTCTACTTTTCCTTCCTTATCTTTCGGAAGCTCATCGAGAGGAAGGGTAGTCACCTGAAACTGAGCACCGGCACCCTCACAGTCAGAAGCTGTAATGAGCGGAGTATGGAAATAATAGAATCCCTTATCATTGAAAAACTTGTGGATAGCATAAGCCAATGCGTGGCGAATGCGGAGCACGGCACCAAAAGTATTGGTGCGTGGACGCAGATGAGCTATCTCACGGAGGAATTCCAGAGAGTGACCTTTCTTCTGAAGGGGATAATCAGCCACGCTTGCAGTGCCGTAGATTTCAATTTCATCAGCCTGCACCTCGATGGCCTGCCCTTTGCCCTGGGAAGCAACAGCATGACCCTGGACATGGATTGAGGCACCGGTGGTCACATCCTTGAGAGAATCTTCCGGAATCTTGGCGAAATCCACCACGATCTGGATGTTCTTGATCGATGATCCGTCGTTGAGGGCAATGAAAGCCACATTTTTGTTGCCACGGCGGGTGCGAACCCAGCCTTTGACATCCACTTCTGTGCCGATATATTTATCAGGATCGGCAAGAAGAGCCTTGACGGTTGTACGTTTGATATCTTGCATTTTGGTTTGATTTGAGTTATTCAAAAGAGCCCATGCGGAGGAAGTTCACTTCTTCCTGAGTGAGGTATCTCCAGCGGCCACGTGGGAGGTTTTTCTTTGTGAGGCCTGCGAAGTAAACGCGGTCGAGCTTAGTCACACGGTAGCCAAGATGCTCGAAGATACGACGAACGATGCGGTTGCGTCCGCTGTGGATTTCAATACCGGCCTGGTTTCTGTCGGTATCATTAGCGTAGGAGATGGCATCAGCATGGATTTC
>DAAK01000184.1:9259-14714 GCA_001701075.1 Bacteroidales bacterium GP3
TCACCGTCGTTGGTAAGAAGGAGCACACCTGTAGTGTTGCGGTCGAGGCGCCCTACTGGATAAATTCTCTCGCGGCAAGCACCTTTGACAACGTCGAGGACTGTCATTCTTCCGTTGGGGTCATCGCTTGTAGTCACGCAATCCTTTGGCTTGTTGAGAAGCACATAGCATTTGCGTTCAGGAGTGACCACCTTGTCTTCGCATTTCACTACGTCATCACGATTGATCTTTGTTCCGAGTTCAGTCACCACAACATCGTTGACAGTCACGAGACCTGCTGCAATCTTTTCGTCGGCTTCGCGACGTGAGCAGATTCCGGAGTTTGCCATGAATTTGTTGAGACGGATCGGTTCGTTCGGATCGATATCGTCGATGACATAGTCGATCTGACGTGGACGCGGGATGAATTTCATTCCCGGTTTCTGATTCTTCTGGAAGCCTCCTTGACGCTTCTGGTAGCCTCCTTGTTGGCCACCCTGACGGTTGTAGCCACCCTGATGCTTTTGGTAACCGCCCTGCTGGCCGCCTTGACGATTGTAGCCACCGCGGCTTTGGTAACCACCCTGTTGGCCACCCTGACGGTTGTAGCCACCCTGACGGTTATAGTTGTTTTGACGGTTCTGGCCGTAGCCATTCTGGCGAGAGTAGCCGTTTGTGCGGTTTTGCTGGTAGCCGCCTTGAGTCTGTGTCTGTGAATATGTGTTTTCAGAAGAGCTTACCTGTGATTCGGAGTCTGTATTGAATCTCTTGTAGCCTTCTTCTGATGTATTTCCGTTCTGATAATTACGGGTGTAGCTATTCGGTCGTTGCTGGTAAGCTGGACGTTGCTGACGGTTATATCCTGATTCTTCCCTGTTATGGTAGCCGTTGGAATAACTGTTCTGATAGCTTTGGCGTGGTCTTGGCTGGAAGCCACGTTGTTGGAATTCGGGTCTTTCGGTACCTTTATAAGGTCTTGACTGAAAATACTGTTCCTTATTTTCGGTGTTTTCTGAAGTAGTAGGCAGTGCCCCGATTCTTGGTCTCTTGGGTTTCTTCTCTTCCATTATTAAGTGTTTAATTTGGCGCATGACATCGCTGCCATATACAAAGTCGCCGTTAATGTAAATGTTGCTTTTTGATAGTTGTTGCTTATTTGATGCAATTGCGATGCAAAAGTACAATTTTTTTTTGTGATACGCAAGAAAGAAGACCAAAAAATGGCAAAAAGCACCAAAAAGTCCGGCCCACAGGGTCGGACTTTCATATGCTATGAATATTTATCTATTACTTGATTATCACTTTTTGGGTGGTGGAACCTTGGCGGCGGAGGAAGATACCATTGGATGGGTTTGCTACCTTCTGGCCATTAAGGTTGTAGAATTCGACAGGGGCATTTACATCAGAAATGCTTTCTACAGCTGCACCTTGGTAATCATTGACTTCGTCTTTAGCGCAGTTGAGGACAGTGCCTCTGGCATCAACCACTGCTGCTATCACACGGAGCTTGTTCTTGTCAGGGAGAAGGTCGGCAGGAATATTAGTGAGATCAAAACTGATAGTGTGCTCAGCCACTTGCTCAGCCTCGAGACTTGTCGGGATGCTACCATCCTCACCATAGATGCCAGTGTCGGAAATCACTACATCATTATAGATGAGACCTCCAACAGAACTCTTGCCATATATACCACCTTTACAGAAATCATTCAGTTGAGGAATATATTTGGGTGAGTCTGTGTTATAATTATTTTTCTGATACCAGCTACGAGATTTACCTGAAAGGCTATCAGCAATCAGCATATATGCAATTCTATAGTTCTTGTCTTTGAATCCAGCCATATTTGCAACCTCAGCCTTAGCAATCAGGACATCGTCTGACTCCCAAGCATGAGCCACCTTCACACTCCAAACAGTTGGGATAGCATTCAGAGCAAGAATATCTCCTACAATTGGAAGTTCCATATCATAAGATTGAGTTCCATAATATGGATCTACTATCTGATTACGGTTTAATGCAGCCTGCGGGAAACCTGTAATGGCAGCCGGATAATCTGTAGTAATTTCCATAGGATCCCCATTGTGATAAGAAGCCACCACAAACTCAGGATAATTCTCCTTGATATATTCCAAAGCTGCAAAACCACGTGGACAGTTTGGGCACCAAGTTCCAGTAAACTCCTCAAAGAGAGTCTGGTGGACAGGAAGTTCGCTGACCACTACCACGTCAGCTTCGGCAGTAGTATTTTCACCTTCATTGTCAATACCATTTATTTTAGTAAGCTTGAAGAGGACAGTCTCGTTGAATTTCTCGTTGCAAGCCGGGAATTCAAGATTAGCTCCAAAATAACGTCCGGCACCAGCTGAAATAGCAGGATCTAAAACAATAGTAGAATTCTGGACTTGGCCGCCCAATGTGTATTCTATCTCCACAGATTCAATAGGAGAACCGGAAGTAGCCTTCAAAGTGATAGGAAGGGTGGATGCCTCACCGAGAGGGAGACAGATTGAGCTCGGGAAAGAAGCAAATGATACGAATTTCGGAAGATTCTCACGTTCGAGTGTAATCGACATACAGAGAGCTCCGATTTCGTCGGCGAAAGAATAATATTCTTCAGGGACAGCATTTTCTTCGTCTGTCATACCATAGATACCGGTGTTGGGATCATTTGGCATGGCATCTACCAAAAGATAGTACATATCATTCTTCTTCGGCACAACAAAGCTATATCCGAAGTAGAGAGCTTCTTCTTCGCCAGTGATGGTATATGCTTCATCTAATGAAACATCGTTGTAAGCTACCGCAGACTTCGACATAATGAAGTCCTGAGTAAACTCTTCTTTGGATAGATCGGTAGTACAGAAGAAACGTGCGTCAGTGATGGAATTGGAAGAAAAATTAGCATCAAACGGACTTACTACAGAAAAGCCTGACACTATACTCCCGGCAAAAGTCTTGATATCTTCAGTAGCCATCTCAAAAGCGAGGAATACACGTGTCTTGCCTCCTGTAGTACCATTGAGGCTATAACCATTGGCGGGAACTCCGGCATAAGTGAAGTCGAAAGATTCCATAGCTCCGTCGGCACGTGTAAGTACCTTGGAAGTCATGACCGGAGCTTTCGGACCTATTTTGAAAGAATTGATGTCGGCTTTCTGGAGCGACGGGGTCGCAGCGAAAGCTGAACATGTTGCGGCGAGAGCCGCAGTAAGCAGAAATGTTTTTTTCATTATGATTTGGTTTTGTATTAGTTTAGCTTGGAGATAGCTGTGCGGATGCGCGTGAGAACTTCAGATTTTGGCATAAGCTCTGTGATGTCGAACATATGCGGGCCGCGGCATGCACCTACTATGGCAAGACGGAATGCATTCATGACGTTGCCGAGATGATATCCTTTCTCAGCGATCCAGTCAAGCACAATCTTCTCTGCATTAGCAGAACTCATATCATCGATACCCTCAATGACGCCACAGAGTTCATCCATAATGCGCGGAGTATCTTCCTGCCAGCGTTTCTTGACATCTTTCTCTGCATATGATTCGGGAGCCACGAAGAAGAAATCACCTTGATCCCAGAGATCCTGAACGAACTCGATGCGACCCTTCACCATGCCGACAGCCTTAGCCACGTAGTCCATGCCAAAGTCATCGGCACTCTTGCCACGCTCTGCAAGACGCTCCTTAAGGACAGGCATGAAGAGCTCCGCAAGAGCCATATCGTCCATACGCATCAGATACTCATGATTGAACCATATTCCCTTCTTATAGTCAAACTTTGCTCCAGCCTTAGAGCAATGATCGAATGAGAACTTAGAGATGAGCTCATCCATGCTCATGATTTCAGTGTCATCACCGGGATTCCAACCGAGTAAGGCAAGGAAATTGACCACAGCCTCAGGAAGATATCCTTTCTCACGATAGCCTGAAGAGATCTCTCCGCTCTTGGGATCGTGCCATTCGAGTGGGAAAACCGGGAATCCGAGCTTGTCACCGTCACGCTTCGAGAGCTTGCCGTTGCCTACGGGCTTCAGAAGCAGCGGAAGATGCACGAACTGTGGCATCGTGTCTTCCCAACCGAAAGCCTGATAGAGGAGCACATGGAGGGGAGCTGACGGAAGCCATTCCTCACCACGTATCACGTGGGTTATCTCCATCAGATGATCGTCTACAATATTAGCAAGATGATATGTGGGAAGGTCATCGGCACTCTTGTAAAGCACCTTGTCGTCGATTATATTAGAGTTGATCACCACCTCACCACGGATAAGGTCGTTGACCTTAACATCAACGTCTGGTTCGGTCTTGAAGCGCACCACATATTGATTACCTTCATCGATAAGACGCTTCACATCCTCAGCAGGCATAGTGAGGGAATTGCGCATCTTGCCGCGAGTGTGGGCATCATACTGGAAATTTGGCTGCTCTGCACGGGCTGCTTCCAACTCTTCGGGAGTATCAAACGCAATATAAGCCTTGCCAGCGTCAAGAAGCTGCTGGGCATACTTGCGGTAGATATCGCGACGCTGGCTCTGCTTATAAGGGCCATGAGGACCACCTTCGCGGACGCCTTCGTCAAACTTGATGCCAAGCCATGCAAGGCTCTCATTGATATATTCCTCAGCGCCAGGGACAAAGCGTCGGCTGTCGGTATCCTCAATGCGGAGGATCATGTCGCCACCATTTTGGCGAGTAAACAGATAGTTGAAAAGTGCTGTGCGGACACCCCCGATGTGGAGAGGTCCCGTTGGGGAGGGAGCGAATCTTACTCTGGTTTTCATAATTTAGTAGGAGGGGATTAAAGTCCTTAAAGTCTTTAAGGTCTTTAAGGGAATTATTGCTTGTGTTATTTGAATTTGTATTTGGATTGCCAGTCGGCTGTCAGTGTTGGAATAAGGAATGGCGAGAGGAGGTCGCAATCTTCTTGGGAGAGAGAGGACAGTATGGTGAAAGTAGCTGTTAGGGGTGCATCACCGGGACCTGAGGCATAGAGTATGGCCACGAAGGGGATTTTCTCACGGAGCTCTTTCTCATTCAGGCCGGAATCCTTGAGGTTGAAGAAACTTTTGAGTGAGGGGGATTTTAGAAATTTGGAAGCATCGAGGGGCTTGAGGGAGGAGTCGAAGAATTGAATTTCCGTGTCGGAAGTATTTGAGGTCTCTGAGCTGACCGTGTAGAGGGTCATGATGACATGCCCATTTTTAAAAGGGAGGAGCTTAATCTCGAGGGTACTAATGGGAGTGACTGAGACTTTGAGGTAGTCGGTGGTCACTTGCTCAAGGCGACTACTGCCACCAAGGGCATCCTGCACAGTCAGTATACTGTCGGCCTGATGGTAATAGTCAAGCATATCGAGACGCGTCGATGGGCGCAGCAAATCGAGCACCTCGAGAGGAATCTCAGCAAACACCTTTGAGGCCGTAAGGGTATCAGCCTCATTCACACCGGCATGCCCCCAGGCAAAAGATCGCGTGAAGAAGGC
>DAAK01000211.1 GCA_001701075.1 Bacteroidales bacterium GP3
CGCGAATACATGGGTATCGTCCGCACCACATTCCTTCTTTCACCCGACGGCACAGTAGAAAAGATAATCTCTAAGGTAAACACCAAGGATGCCGCCAACCAAATCCTCGAAATAATTTAGACTTGATTATTGCTTCATCTTAGACGTAGTCAATTGATAATTAGCCAATAAACAAAAGCAGCCCCACTTAAGGGGCTGTCGTTATTTTACACTTATCAAAATAATATTTTCTCCGTCTTATTGCCCTTCATCCTGATATAGACTTGACCTTTCTCAACATTAATCACAGGAAGACCTTGCAGATTATACAACTTCTCTACTTTTGCATCTTCTCCATCAATGACAATGCCTTCGACACCGTCTCCCTCCGATGGCTTTACATAGTCAGGCAATGGAGCAGCCGGAGTTTCATCTCGAGGAGGCTCCTCTGCATAAGAAACATTCGTAAAATCTCCAAATTGTTTTTTTAGCCAGCTGATTCTATCAAGAAACCAATCTACCATAATATCTCTTTTTGCGATCATGTCGGAATTGTCAACTACTTCCGCAGCCTTCACATGATCCGGGGTCTCTTCCGATATCCACCTCATATGATCACTTTTGGCAGCCTCTCTGATATGGTCAACATAAGTGTCAATATCTTCGATCAGTCCATCATATCTTGCAGTCATAAACCATAACCATGTATCACGAAGTTTTTCATTGAAAAGCCCATTGCATCGCATGGATGGTATCCAACAGTTGTTAAAGCGGGTGTTATAATACAAGAATGAGCCTAGCCCTCCCCAGGCATATGAGTTGCCGAAATCCCAAAGCGGACCAAAATGCCATTTCTGGTTTTCACCATTATCACGGAAGAGGAAAGTAGAACCTTGATATGCCTCAAGGTCGTACATCATTTCTTCTACAAGATAGTAGCGCACAGCATCGTCAAGATCAAGATATTTCCATGTCTCATCAGAATTAGATCCTATGCAGTCATTTATGGCTGTAAACTGATCTGTGACGAATCTTTTTTGAAGTTCTGAATACTCTTCAGGAGTATCCCATGTGATACGGATAATATTTTGCTTTGACGCTTGGTCGGCGGCACAATACTTTTCAGGAATCTTTATTTGATTTGTCTCGTCATAGTTATCAATTTCAACAAGGTAGCCACCAGACACATGTGCAGGATCTTCGTCGAGATCATCAAGCTCGGTAATATCAACCCTACCGCTTTCCACACGGACACTCTCGGTAAGGAAATAGAGACCTCTATAGTCTCCATTAATCACCAATTCTACGGGTTGCTGACTGGGAGTCCAGGGAAGTCCTATGCGTTTTCCAATATTGAAACCCATAAAATTACGCAAAAAGCCTAAATTGTCATCAGCATGAGCCAACAGTGCAAAATGTTTGCTTTTAGATAGACCCAAAAGATTTTGCTTTTTCCCAAGCTTAATCTTGAAAGGTTTCTTTGAAAACGCCACACGTGTATAATTGCCCCTTGCTTTTATTTCTAATGGAAGAGGACTATCTGAAGAGCCGATGGAGGCAGCTCCGAACGACTCCATCCAGACGCACCCATTCATATCGAGCCAATATTCTGCAGAGAAATAATTTTTATGGTCAAGATTCCTATCAATTATTTCATTATTGAGTGTTTTACCATCCTCCTCATATACATTAATATACAAGACAGGAAGACTCCCAGTCAGTAAATCGCCATATGCCACATCAGACACTCTATTCCCCGCCAAAGTGGCTATTGGGAAAAGTAATAATATGAGCACACTTAAGTGGATAAGAAAATCTTTAATTCTTAAATTCATTTTAATCCTCAGTCTATTATAACGTTTTTGACGCCTTCGCCGTAGATGATTTTCTCACCAGGAACATCTACGGTGACATTCTTCATAGTCAGTCCATCCACATGATTTAGGGTAAAGCCCTTGTCTGCACGGAAACGGGAATCTTCAATCACAACATTCTTCATCGGCATTTCCGGAAGACCATTAAATAATGCAGCGCGTCCTGCTGAACGGCATACTACATCCTTTATAAAGATATTGCGAAACGACGGCGTCTCTTCAGTGACAGGAGGCACTGGAGCACCAGGCTTGATGCCATAATACATATCGAAGATAAGTGCCTCACCCGGGATATCTGTCATCTTGATATTATCAACATAGATATTTTCTACTATACCGCCACGACCTCGTGTTGACTTGAATCGAAGACCAACGTCCGTGCCAATAAACACACAGTTCTTAGCCACGATATCCTTGCAACCACCAGACATTTCGCTTCCGATTACGAAACCTCCGTGTCCATGATAAACTGTGCAACCCTCTATCAACACATTCGACGAAGGTATTCCACGGTCACGACCATCCTTATCCTTACCGCTCTTGAGGCATATTGCATCATCACCCACATCAAAACTGCTGTTGACAAGCAGCACATTGGTACATGACTCGATATCAATACCGTCGCCATTCTGCGCATACCATGGATTGCGGATATTTACATTGTCCACAATCAAATTCTCACATAATAGAGGATGCACATTCCAAGCCGGCGAATTTTCGAAAGTAACGCCTTGCAGCAATACATTGGTGCAACCAATGAAGGAAACAAGCACAGGACGCAAGAAGTCGTGCGCAGCCTCTAAAGCCCGAGGATCTCCGGTATGAACTTTCTCCTGTATCTCTTTGTCATAGTAAGCCTTCATTGCTTTCTCATTTGGAAACCAAATATCGCCCTTATCATTGACAACGCCAGTCTGTATAAGCTTTTTCCACTGCGATTCTGTCAATTTCATCTTCTTGACAGGACGCCAGCACTGACCATTGCCATTGATGGTGCCATCTCCTGTGATAGAAACATTTTTCTTCCCATGAGCCATGAGAGGTGACATTGCCCGATAAGTAGACAGGCCTTCCCAATCCGATTTAACCACTGGATAATCAGCCAAGTTATCACTGAATAGGATGAGTGCACCCCTATCAAGATGCAGGTCAATGTTATTGTCAAATACAATAGGACCAGTATACCATATACCTTCCGGCACTATCAGATGACCGCCACCTTTCGACGAAAGATGAGCGATAGCTTTCGCAAAAGCTTCGGTATTAAGTGTCACGCCATCGTTGACGCCTCCAAATTCAGTGATTTTCACTGAGTAGGAAGGAATAGTGAATTCCTTCACCTGATTAATCTTCACAGGAAGATCAGTATAATACTTACTGTAATCAGCAGCCGAAGCAGATACAGAAGCGAGGCAAACTGCCATCGCCGAAAGCAAAGATTTTTTAAGGTACATTATCAGGATAATATTTTTAGGTATTTCTTATTTTATCTATTTACAAAAATCATGGAATCTATTCAAATAATTCATCATTTTAAACTCTTGATTTCATATTCTAGACCCCTTGTTTCCTTATTTTCATTAAAATTAGCGCCTATTAGATATATAGTTCGGGAATCCAAAGCATATTGACCGGCATAATCACGGGAATATATTTGTTCCATCGCCTCTTTTATACTTTTATTGTATTTAAACTCAAATATATATACATATTCTCGCGTAGCAACCTCTATATCGCTCTTTCCTTTATAGCCATGGTGTTCGGCTATTGTAAGTGGCGAACAAAGCACTGACAAAAGATATGTGATTGCACGATAGGATGACTCTCTATGATCTTCATGCGGCAACCCTTTGAGCAATGTAGCCAGACGGTTCATGAAATCATGAGGACGACCATCAAACAGATCATCCTGAAATTTGAAGAAATTAAAAGGACTATCTGGCATTTCGGTGGCTGGAACGTACATTGGCAGGAGTTCTTGATAGAATCCTATTTCCACTTCCTTATTTGGGAATTGGAGTTCGTATCTTCCAGTGGCATCGTCAACAGAAGCAATCGTAAGATAACCGGTTTGAAACATAAGGGGTGCTGGATTTTTATCGTTAAGCCCAACTGACAGCATCTCCGATTCTCTGCATTTTTGACCGTTAAGATCGGGTGGATATGTACCTCTTGACTTAACTCGTCTGACAAGGAATGATGGTGAGCCTGTCGCGAACCAAAATGGAGCTATCTTCTTAGCTTTCAGTGCTCGCAAGACACTGAACGGATTATATAGTCGCGATCCCTCCGACGTGAAACGATATCCGTCGTAATAATTGCGCAGTGCTTGCAACGTTTCGTCGAACGTTTCTTTCCTCCTATGGGCTAAATCCTCAATACCTTGACTGAAACAACCAAGAAGTTCTTTCTCTGTCCATCCACAGATATCAGCGAAAGCATCTTCCATTGATATATCGTCAAGATTATTAAGGTCACTGAAAATGCTTACCTTGCTGAAACGAGCCACCCCCGTGATAAACGCAAATTGGATATATCCATCCATCGCCTTTAAAGTTCCATAAAAGCTCTTAAGCGTACGTTGATTCTTTTCAAAAAGAATCTGGTTTTCTTCTATGTCCAAAAGTGGTTTGTCATATTCATCTATCAGGATCACAACCTGTCGGCCAGTCTTTCTGTAAGCGGCCTCAATCAAATGATTGAAACGTTGAGCAGGAGTAAATAAATCAGCATCATAGCCATATTCACATTCCAATCCCTTAAGAAGAAGGTTCAGACGATTCTCGAGGCCTCCATCTATGCTATAGTCTTCAGCATTAAAGTCAAATCGGAAAACGGGGAATGGAGTCCAGTCAAGATCCATATTATCAATTGCAAGTCCCTTGAAGAGTTCTCGCTGTCCTTTGAAATAGGCTTCAAGAGTAGAAAGCATCAGACTCTTCCCGAATCTGCGCGGACGACTTAAGAAAATATATTTCCCATGCGCAGTCAATTCAGGAATATAATGAGTCTTATCTACATAAGTATATCCTTTTCCGATAATCTCAGAAAAGGTCTGAATTCCTATTGGATATCTTGGTTGGACCATGATTGTTCAATTAAATTTATTCTGCCTTCTTCACCGAGTCAGCCTCTTATATCTGCAAAATTAATAAAAATTTTTGATTGTCAGATAATTTATTGATAATTTTTAAGCATTGCTCAACTCGCTGTAACAAATAATTTGCATCACTCAAATTATTTTCGTAAATTTGCATCAGCAAGTGCAGAAAAATGTAAATTTTTACACAAATCCGCACCAAACAGTGCACCGTCACCCCTATCCGCATGGTTTGACAAGCTGATAGCACTCCTTCCCACCTGACGGAATAATATTTGTCGGCTTATCGGGCTGAATTGATGTCAATATTAATAATATTCGTTTGATATTCATTTTTTTTTTGAATTTTTATAGTATAGTACTTTTAGTTTATTCCGATTTCATTGCTGAAGCCGGAGATATGGACATGGCTTTGCGGGCAGGGAAAAATACGCCTGTTGCTATCATCAATGCTACCAAACCCCAAGCACCCAGCACACTGATACAGAAACGTACCGACTCAAAAAAACCATCATACCAAGTTGTAAGTTCATATTTTGTTAGCATATAATCGAATATTATTGCCAATGGTGTCACAAAGAGGAGCAAAAGCTGTCCTTCACCCAGTATACGCCGGAAGATATCACCTCGTGTGGCTCCTGACACCATTCTCAGAGCCATTTCTTTTACCCTTTGCCGCGTGCGGAACCAGAACGTACCCAGAACCCCGAGGAATATACTCATGAGTAAAAACAGTGCGCATACAATCGTATTTCTCATATCGCTCTTAGAATGTCGGTTATAATTTTTTCTTATAGTGTCAAATGATGATACCGATTGGATATACCAGTTGCCTACGCGCAGTTGCAGTTCAGCATCTTTCATGAGGTTTTCCATAAAGTCTTTATCCATTTTAGCGCGAACACGGACACAACATTCATTAATCCATTTATACCATTCCGGATCCAATCGCTCGAACATAGATTTGGATGTTGCATAATAGCGTGACGAGTATTCATTGTATCTGATAGTCTTATATGATGTGTGGAGTTCAAGTGTATCCTCACTCCCTTTCACTAATCTTTTTCCAAACAGACTTTTTAGAGTATTCACACCTTGGTCTTCAAGAGCATTGTCGCTGACTATGATTCTTTCACGCTCCAAAGCAATTCCAAGTTGCTCAGGAGTCTCACCGTTGGCTCCCTCTATCTTGAATACAGAAAAGAACTCTGGCTGAACACAACGGTTTAACAATGGGTTCATAGCAAGGCTGAAAGTGTCTATGTAAATCTGTTGGTACGATGAGTTGTTATTGTAGGGATGGCTGTTGTGGCTTAAGGCAGCTGCCTCAATTTCTGGACGCGCCCGTAACCGGTCCATAAATATTAGCAGATCATTGTATTTGCTACCGTTGTCAGAATAATGTATGTAATCTGGAGATGCTTCTGCCAAAGTGCCGATTTTAATCAGATAGCAGTGTTCGGAATTGAAACCGAGGGGTTCGTTGACTATGGCAACTGCAGTATAAATCTTGTCTGCCAAAACAAAGAGCACAACACTGACAATAAGTAATTCGATTGCCATCCATATGTTGGCGCGCCATTCGGCACACATTTGTTTCAAAAGCTTGCGTCTCATGTTGTCGTTTATTTGTTGCGTCCTGTTAGTGAATTGACAATATTAGTCCTTGATGCCAGCCAGGAAGGGATGATTGCTGAAAGGAGATTTAGAATGAAACAGAATAAAATGGCTATTCCGAATACCGATGGATTGAAAACCATCCCGAATGTCAGTCCGCTGACATCCGCCCCGTCAGCAAGGACACTTTCTCCTCCCAAGAAGATAAATGTCACGCTCATCAGCAACCCAATGATGCCTGCGGCAATCGTGATTATAAGGCTTTCGATGAAGATGTCAGACATGATGTCAAATCTTGTGGCTCCGAATGCACGTCTCACTCCTATTTCTTCACGGCGGTGTTGAAGTCGGCTCTGAGTCATGCTGCTGAGGTTGATTGCAGGTATCAGCAGAAGGATTGCATAGACCACCAAATTGTGAAGTATCACAGACTTCATGTCCGGACTATGAAATGCATCCGTAGTATTGACTGCAGTAAACTGGTCATAGGGTCTTTCCCTCCTGTAGAATTCCCATCCCTCTGTTTTCACTTCATCCTCGAATTTGTCCCATACTTTCTTGTATTCCTCCCTGATGGCAGGAAAATCTGATTTATCCTTGGCTAAAATAATTGCACTGAACGATCCCATGTGATCGAGCCATTCATCTTTGTCCGAGCCATTTGATGTAAGTGGCACCCAAAGATCAGCATATGCATAAGATGATAGATTGCTGACATCGCGCACTACTCCACATACCCTATAAGGAGTATAATTGATTGAAAACTCACTTCCGACGCAGTCTGTAGTGTCGAAAAGCTTTCGAGCGAGTGTCTCGTTGATGACTGCCACTTGCAAGCCTGATTCCACATCAGCATCATTATAGGGATGACCGCTTATGAATGCGAAATCCATGACTTTCCAGAATCCATGGTCGGTACCCAAAAGATTTGCACCAAAAGATGCCTTCCCTTTTGCAGAGAGAAGGCTTTCGGTGGAAGTTATAGAGAATGCCGTTACTGCTTCTGGTGTCTTCATCTCATAGAATGTGCGGCGAATAGTGCTATACGCCATAGGGCCATTTGCCGAATTGAGGTCAGGTGTAGATCCCCAATTTTTATTACCTATGGAAGCGCACATCTGTACGAGCCATCGGTCGCGGTTGCTTTCCGGCGAGAACGACATCACTTTAACCTCATCAATCATGACTATTATCATGATTAAGAAAATTGTGAGGGCTGTCCCTACGATGCTGACCATACTCAATAGAGGCTGCTTGGTCAACGAACCCCATGCTTGCTTGAGATATCTTTTCATTTAAATTCAGTTTTCTGCGTGAGATTACTGATGCCCATTGTTGCAAGTATTTCCCTCGCATAACGTCTGCCCAGCTCTCGATACGATTCCGACGTAAAGTGAAGTCCGTCGCCACGATGAGATAGATTTGCAGCTGACACCACGACAGCTGTTGGTATCACATCAGGCAGCGTAGTTATTATTTCATTCATGCTTCCGCAAACACCTCCCTTTTCCGATGAAACCACTTCTCCAGCAACGAGTGGTATGGAGTTTGGAGCAAGACCTAAATCGCCAATAATATCGTCATATAGTTTCTTTACTTTTATCGGCCATTCTGTGTCGTTGGTATTCGATTCTCCCTGATGAAGCAATATACCCTTGATTATCCCTTCCTTCTGCGCTTTCCTCGCATATTCAATTAGATGGTCATAGGGCTTATTTCCATATACTTTCATGTTATTCTGAAACCACTTAGACTCAGAAACGACTGAGGTAGGATCATAATCCTTACTAAGATGCTCAATCTTGCTTCCACCTACTGCAACCGGTACGACACCAACAGTTATATTTTCATCAAGATTCTCAACCATGGTCCTCCCGAAATAGTCTATTAGACTTAGCTGAGTATTTTCCCTCACCAATGGGGGCACTGCAACATACCATTCCCCTTTATCGCGACTCGGGTTGCTGTAGTCGACTGTAGACATGACTCTGAAGCGTTCGGGTACAGAATTGAGATCTATGCTCTCAGTTGGTGAATCTCCTTCCATGTTTGACTGCCCGTAACAAAGATAAATATAAAAGTTTGTATCCTGAGCAGATGCAAAAATTGATGTAGTCAGGATTCCTAAACATAAAAATAATGATTTCCTATAATTCATATTGTCTAATTTTTACTGAAGTTTAAAAATTGATTATTCTTTTTACACTGTTTCTTACAAGGACAGGCGTTCAAATTGATTTTCAATCCAAACTGTAGCCTCAAATCCTGTAAAGAGAAGCAACACGTAGTTCGGATCTTTGGAACCTTCCGGGAAATGATAGATCATCCAATCTTTCCAAAGTTCATTGCGCATTTCATCATCATCAATTATTTCAACCGTACCCCTCATTACTACGCTGTCCCCGTTATTTGAATAGCATAGACCAGCCTTGGGATTAGCTAAAAATTCTGTAGTCTTTACTGAGTCCACTCCTGTTGACATCCATACTTTATTGCACCCCTCCGATTTCATTATCGAAACCGGTACTGGACGTGGAAACCCATCAGTATTAACCGATGCAATCACCACATCCTTACATCTGCCGAGAATTTCAGTCGCTTTCCTGAGTAGCTCTTTTTTATCTCTCTTATTTCCCATATATAATTACTTTAATCATTAATATTTTCACTGGATAACCATAAATTATGGCAAACAATTATAGTGCCATACCAATAATTCATTGAATATCAATGACAATTCCAAAAGTATAGTGTCCGATTCCGTACAATTTTGTCCGAAATTGTAAAGCTATGATATATAAAAAAGTCGCCTTCAGAGAAATGTTTCTCTAAAGGCGCAAAGTCACAGATTGTTTCCCTTAAATGCTTTCGCATCTGTCCTTGTTTTATATCAGCACCGGACCATTCTTGTCAAGACGATTGTCGAAAAACAGGGAAAAATAAACAGGAATATAACTTATTTTACCATCTGATTCCACTTCCCTGCTGTTGGATAACACATACGCCCGCTTTATTCCATATTCTGGCGTAGATACAAATCTGCTGATAGCGACATGTCGTTTGTAGTCCTTGCCTGATTTTACCTCAATTGGAACGACAGAAAGCGAATCAAAATCATCGAAAAGGAAATCCACCTCCCCTCGGTTTCTATTATCATAATAAAATAGATTATTATCGTTGGCAGCAAGTTGACACGCTACTGCACATTCATAGACAGAACCGAGATTGATTCCGCAATCGTTATTCAAGACTGGAGCTGGATTACTACGATAAAGGGCAGCCGTCAACAGCCCAGGGTCGTTGAAGTATAATTTTATAAGATTTTTTTGTTCAGTCTCAGCCAAAGGAAATCTGGGATTTGATATGGCATTTACCTGCAAGGTAATCCCGGAACTGACAAGATACTCAATCTCTTCCTCATAATCGGAAGCTCTTTTCCCTTTTACTTCTTCTATTTCCTTATATACCACTCTCTTTTTCTTGTTCTCCATATTTGAAGGAATGAGATTATAGATCCTTCCGATTTTCAGGGAATGCTCTTTGTCATACTTAGCTGCATCCAGTCGATAGAGATCTGTTATAGTCTGCTGCACTTCCCTCACTTGTATCAAATCACGAGTCTCCAAGAATTTATTTACAGCCTCGGGAAGTCCACCGACAAGCAAATACCTCTTATATAAATCCATCACTCGGTTATGGATACTTTCCGGCACACTCCGTAGCTTATTGAAACATTCATGCAAAGCATCAATTGCAGTTTTACCAAAATTATTTGCTATCAGGAATTCCTCAAAGTCAAGAGGGTACATTTTAATAATGTCAATGCTTCCCAAAGGGATTGAATTAGACTTCTTTAATGTGACACCGAGAAGAGATCCGCTTGCCACATATCTATATCTCCCATCTTCTCTTAAGAATTTTAAAAGAGTAAGCAAATTGGGATACTCCTGTATCTCATCAAGAAATATCAAGGTGTCAGAAAAATCTCCTAAAGGAGAGGATGTAAAAGAAGCGAGTGCGAGATAAAAATCATCCAAGCTATTTATATTATCAAACAACCGTTCATTTTCCGAATCCTTTATAAGATTGATTTCAACAATATTCTTGAAATATTTGGATGCACAGTATCTAATGATATACGATTTTCCAATCTGTCGCGCACCTGTCACGACCAGTACTTTATCAGTATCTGATGCAAAATAATCGGATATTCTTTTCTCTACCTTTCTAAATAGCATAAAATCTGAATTTTAACTTCAACAATTACACTTTTCAATCCCAAAACAGGCCTTAAAAATACACTTTTCAATCCCAAATAGGGGTTTAAATTCACACTTTTCAATCCCATTTCGATTGCAAATATACACTTTTCAATCCAACTATACAAGAATTCCTGAAAAAAAATTAAAATTTCGGAATTATAAAAATCCTAAAAGAAGTTTACATAAGGGTGGGAGGTGGTATGATGTTACAAAAACGGACAAAAGTGTACGAAATCGGACACCCTAATAAAATATTAAATATTATATATCAAACGCTTACAAATTTGGCACGCATATTGCAACGAATAATTTAGAATTATTTCTAATTTTGAATTTTGAATTTTGAATTATGTATGACTCGTCTGACCAGTCTGACTTGTCCGACCAGTCCGACAACTGAAAACTGAATTCTGAAAACTGAATTCTGAAATCTGAAATCTGAAAACTGACAACTCATAACATGGACAGAGAAATCCCCAACTCAGAGCGCCGCAAGGCAAAGCGCAATAGGATATTGAAAATCGGAGGCATATCAATCGCTGTGATTGTCGCAGCGATTGGCCTCGGCAGCATGATGCGTGCTTCAGTTGCCGCCTCCGACCTGACAATCGGTACAGCTGATACCGGCACCATAGATGTCACCGTAACAGGCACCGGAACAGTGAGCGCAGCATTCGAAGAAATCATCACTTCCCCCATCAACAGCCGCATCGTGGAAGTATATTGCCGCGCCGGCGACTCCGTCAAGGCAGGTACACCTCTCCTCCGTCTTGACCTGCAAAGCACAGAAAACGAAGTGAACCAGCTCAGCGACCAAATCGCAATGAAAAACCATGAACTCGACCAACAACGTGTCAACTCCGACACCCGACTCACTGATCTTGCTATGCAGGTGAAGGTGAAGGAAATGACCCTAAGCCGCCTTGAGGCAGAGCTCCGCAATGAAAGATATCTCGACAGCATCGGTTCAGGCACAGGCGACCGGGTGCGTCAGGCAGAACTCGCAGTAAGAACAGGTCGCTTGGAACTGGAACAAATGAAACTGCAACTCGCCAACGAAAGCCGAGTGGCACAGGCTTCTGAAAATGTAAAGCATCTCGACATTGACATAGCGAGACGCAATCTCGACGAGAAGAGCCGCACTCTCAGCGATGCGCGAGTCTCCTCACCCCGCGACGCGACACTCACCTTCATTCAAGACCAGATAGGCGAGAAAGTAAGCGAAGGCCAAAAGATAGCCGTCATCGCCGACCTTGGACATTTCCGCGTAGATGGTGAAATCTCCGACAGTTACGCCAACAAAATAGGAGTAGGCAGCCAAGCCATAGTCAGAATAGGAAAGGAACGACTGAAGGGAGTTGTCTCAAATCTAACCCCTCAATCGCAAAACGGCGTCATAAAATTTACCGTCCGACTCGAAGATGACGCTCATCCCCGTCTCCGCTCCGGCCTTAAGACAGATATCTTCGTAGCTTGCGACGTAGTCGACGACGCAATTCGCATCCCCAACGGATCATTCTATACAGGTCCCGGCACCTACAATCTCTTCTTCCTGAGCAAAGACGGAAAGGAACTCGAAAAGCGCGAGGTTAAACTCGGAGATTCCAACTATGAGTTTGTGGAAGCTGTGAGCGGCATCCGACCCGGCGACAAAGTTGTGCTCTCCGATATGAGCAGATTTAAAAATTCCAATTCTCTCAGAGTAAGATAATTAACAAAAATGAAGAAAATTGCAAAAATCATCCGTGAGGCGATGAAGACTCCCGGCTTCTCGATCCTCTATATGGCGGGCGTAGCCTTCACAGTCGCCTTCACCATAATCTACGGGATGCTGCTATATAGCCAGCTCGGCCCCGTCTATCCGGAATATGACCGCAATTCTACGGTGTATATCAATACTATGTTGTTGAAGACTGAAAACTCTACATCAAGAGGTTCAATAGGTCGCCCATTCATCGAAGAGTTCTTGCGCGACAAACTTAAATCAGCAGAAGATATGACTGCCATTGTCGAATGGAACGGCGACTATCCCATGGTGCAGACTGATGGTCATGGACCCGAATTCCATGTCGAGGTCCGGAAAGTGGAACCAAGCTTCTTCCGATTCTATCGTTATGAATTCAAAGCGGGCAAACCGTTCTCACAGGAAGATTTTGATTCCGCCATTCCAGTTGCAAACATCAGTGAAGGGATTGCAAAGCGACTCTTCGGTTCTTCAGAAGAAGCTGTTGGCAAGGACATCTCCATTGACCATATCAAATATAGAATCCGAGGCGTATTCCGAGAAGGAAGTGCTCTTAACGTCGATTCTTATGGAGAAGTTTTCGTCCCATACAGCCTTACATTGGATCCTCATGGGAATGCCGGAGGTATTCAAGGATATATGGGTGGACTCAGACCTGCCATCAAAGTGAAGCCTGGGAAGGAAGCCGCTCTACGCGATGAACTGCGCGATATATGCCGACGCATAAACGCTATGGACACAACGGATTTTACTTTTTATCTGCCGGAAGTCTTCTCCCATGCCGAGCATATCCTTACTGATACCAGCGTCGACTACGGTTGGGATAGTGATATCGATGATAGCGAAAGATTTAAAATCAGGGAATCCACTTCTGCACTTGATATGTGGAAACCATTCCTAATAGCGCTCCTCGTGGTGCTGGTAATCCCTGCATTGAATATTAGCGGTCTTATTGGTGCCCGTATGGATCGTATGGCATCGGAACTTGGTGTACGCAGATGTTTTGGTGCCAACCGTCGTAAACTGATGAGGATGGTATTGTCTGAAAATCTCGTTCTGACTCTTGCCGGAGGTATATTGGGACTGATTGCAGCATGGCTGATCTCTGTTTTCGCAGGCAACTTCCTGCTACAGCTTACTCCATTGGCTTATAAAGAAGGATTTACATTTGGCAACGATGCCTCTTTCATCACCGGAGAGACGGCTTTCGCCCCACTACTCTTCCTCTTCACCTTAGTGATATGCCTTATCCTCAACTTTATTTCAGCATGGATTCCGGCACACCGTGCACTTCGCAACCAGATAACAGAATCCCTTAATTCAAAACGATAGA
>DAAK01000118.1 GCA_001701075.1 Bacteroidales bacterium GP3
CGCTTCTGCAATTATAATCGTTTTCATATTCCAAAATTAATGATTCTCCTCCAATCCCGCAAATTTCAAGAGCAAAAATTTTTTTGTCTACAGCTCCCCTGTGATCTTTATGTGATTCTGCGTCCCTTTTTTAAGTATGAAAAATGGAATAATTGAAAAAAGTAACGTGAAAATTTGGTGGATTCAGAAAAAAGCACTAATTTTGCAACGCTTTAGCAGGGAACCCCCGCAGTAATGCGTAAGATATTCGCTCCGCAAGGAATATGGTCGCAAGCCCCCAGCTTCGTTCAGAATGAATATCGGTTGGTTCCGGCTTAGCCGACTCGGGGTGTAGCTCAGTCCGGTTAGAGTGTGCGTCTGGGGGGCGTGAGGTCGCAAGTTCGAATCTTGTCACCCCGACCAAAGTCAGAAGCTTTACAGCTCCTGACTTTTTTATTTTTGATAATTCAGAAACTTTCATTAATTTTGCAATAGTTTAATTCAATTTTCGCAAGCCCCATAACCCCATAACCCTTAAGTTGAGCTCGCGAAACTTAAATAATGTAAATCTGTATCATATGGAAAAGACTTGGCGTTGGTTTGGACCAAACGATAAAATCACCCTTGATATGCTTCGTCAAATCGGAGTGGAGGGTATCGTGACAGCTCTTCATCATATCCCAAATGGAGAGATATGGACCGAAGAGGAAGTTAATAAGATGAAAGACTACATCGAATCTCACGGACTTCGCTGGAGTGTTGTCGAAAGTCTCCCTGTCTGTGAATCCATCAAATATGGTGGTCCCGACCGCGACCAACTTATCGAAAACTATAAGATAAGTCTTGCAAATCTTGGCAAAGCTGGAGTCAAGACTATCTGTTATAATTTCATGCCAGTCCTTGACTGGGCTCGCACCGAACTCGAATATCCGAACCCTGACGGCACATCAAATCTCTACTTCAACCGTGCCGAATTTGCTTACTTCGACATCCACATTCTCAAGCGCGAAGGCGCTGAAAAAGACTATGATGAAGAGACTCTCCATCGTATGCGCAAGGAAGTCGCTCCTCATATGGATGCTGAAGCAGAAAAACGTCTTGTCGACAACATCATCGTGAAGACTCAGGGATTCGTAAATGGAAATATCTCGGAGAAAGATCTGAAACCCGTAGAGAAATTCCGTTCCCTTCTCGATCTCTACAAGGGCATTGATGCCGACCAGCTGCGGACAAACATGGCATATTTCCTTAATGCCATAATGCCGGTCTGCGATGAATATGACATCAATTTGTGCGTTCATCCCGACGATCCACCGATGCAGATACTTGGGCTCCCACGTATCGTGACATGCGACGCAGACATCCAGGCTTTCCTCGACGCCGTACCCAATCCTCACAACGGATTGACTTTCTGTGCAGGTAGCCTCAGCGCAGGAGCCCACAACGATGTGCCTGCTCTTGCAAAGAAATATGCCGACCGCACACATTTCGTGCATGCTCGTATCTGTAAGCCGCAGCCAAACGGCGATTTCAAGGAATCCTCACATCTTGATCCCCGTCTAATCGACGTAGTCAGAACTTTCGAGACTCGTCGTCCCGATGTCCCGATGCGTGTCGACCATGCTCCTCTTATGCTCGGAGACGAGAAAATGGGCTACAATGCCGGATATTCTTTCCATGGCCGTATGCTTGCTCTCGGTATGGTCAGTGGCATCATGGCCACTATCAATGCTGAAAAGAATGTTTAATCGTTTATGTGTTTAATCGTTTAGTTCGCTAATATTAAATATGAAGAAATTCACAAAAGAAGAGGCTCAGGCTTGGGTAGACAGCCGTGCTTGGGCAAAAGGTCTTGATCTCAAGGCAGATGCCACTATTGATGCTGTAGAATTTGCCGAGCAGTATGCCGCCAATCCCGAACTTTGGGATGCTCTATTTGCTTGGATTAAAAATACCGACCTAAATACTGTAGCCGCTGGCAAGCATGATATCGTGCCCGGACGCCTTTGGGTCAATATTCTTGAATATACCCCAAAGAGTGCCAAAGACACCAAGATTGAAAGCCACGAAAATTTCATTGATCTTCAATACACCTTCGTTGGCGACGAACTGATGGGTCTCGCTGGGCATGTAATCCCTACTGGCCCATATGATCCCGTAAAAGATAAGACCAACTACACTACCGACGAGGAAATCTCATATGTCCCAGCCCCCAACGACACATTCTTCCTCTACTTCCCCAAGGACATGCATCAGCCCTCTGTCCGCGCCCACGAAAATGCCGGACCAAGCCGCAAGGTTGTCGGCAAAATCGAATACGCCAAATCATAAATCCCCATCTTCTGTTCTCATACACTCCTTAGCGATGAAAATACTTATTACCGGCGCATCCGGAATGTTAGGTGGATATCTTCTTTCAATCTTGAAAGATGAAGACAGCGTCGTGACTACACTTCAGCGTCATAACGCTGACATAGATTGCGATTTAACCAAGGATATCCCTGATTTCGGACAGAAATCTTTCGATCTTGTGGTGCATGCTGCCGGTTCTCACGCTGAGGCTGATGCGATAGAACTTAATCTTGAAGGAACACGCCGATTGCTCCAAGCTCTCGGCACCAATCCTCTTAAAGAATTTGTCTATGTGTCAAGCTGGGAAGTGTATAGCCCTGATTCTGGCGAAGACGTGAAAGAAGACCATCAACTTTGGGCTGCCACAAAGGTCGGCCAGTCAAAGGCTCGTGCAGAAGATATGATAAGGAAATGGTGTGCAGACCGCAATGTACGTCTCACGATAATCCGTCCTGCCCGTATGTTTGGGAAAGGTGTAAAAGGGGAAATGCAGACTCTTTTCAATGATGTCATCAACAGCCGATATATACACGTCCGTGACAATGATGCGCGGCTAAGCCTTGTGTGCGCATCAGATGTAGCCGCCGCTATCAAAAATCTCCATTCCATCGGTGGAATTTACAATATCGCCGACGGCAAAAACGCTTCATGGATAGAACTTACAGAAGCAATGAGTGCCAATTCAGGAGCCATGAAACGTCAGACATTTCTCCCTAAGAAATGGGCAGACGTGGCGTGGCGTTTCGCTTCTTGGATTCCTGCCGTCAAAGCCTCGCTTTCTCCGGAAATTCTCTCTCGCCGCAGCAAGACATTGACACTCTCGACTGAAGCATTGAAAGGAGTATTGCCTGAATGGAATCCTTATCCCACCATCGATGTCATCAGCCGCCAGTGCAACGCCTATCCCTATCTGGATTAAATATGATAAAGAAAATATTCGATACTGTCGCTTCTTTTGGTAAGGTATTGCTCCTTTCTAAAATGCCTTCGAAAGCCGGATCTCCAAAGTCTGAAAAACTTATCATAATGGGAAACGGCCCATCTCTTCGGGATACCATTGCCAATCATAAAGACCAACTCAAGAACTCCAAGACACTTGCTGTCAACTTTTCAGCAAACGCCGACAGTTTCTTTGAATTGCAACCGGATATTTATGTCCTTGCTGATCCTCATTTCTTCAGGGTTGGGCCGGATGGTGTCTCTGCGGATCCTAATGTCCGTCGTCTTTGGGATAATATAGCATCTGCAGACTGGAATATGACCCTTTATCTCCCTTGTAAGGCTAAAATTCCTGACTCCATCAAGCAAAAGGCCAACATAGAAGTAAAGGAATATAATCTCACTCCCGGTGAAGGGCTTGCAGGTCCCGTCCATTGGCTATATCGAAAGGGTCTTGCCATGCCACGTCCCCGAAATGTGCTGATTGCCTCCATAATGATAGCTTTGCGTGAAGGCTATCGCGATATTTATATTGTGGGTGCCGACCACACCTGGAGCCGTGATCTATGGGTAGACGATAAAAACCGAGTTATTTCCGTGCAGAAACATTTCTACAAGGATAATGATAAGGAATTTGAACGAGTGGCGCAGGAATACGCCGGCTATCATCTTCATGATATCCTCAATAGCTTGACAATAGCTTTTCGCTCTTACCATCAAATTGCGAAATTTGCCGATGAAATCGGTGCAAAAATCACAAACTGCACCCCCGGCAGCTTCATTGACGCTTTCCCCCGCGGACAACTTTAAACAGACCGACGAATACGGCGACAACGACGACAACGATGACAACGACGACAACGACAAAAACGAAAGGCCTCCTTGCCCTTTCTCCAATGATAGTTTTCCTATTGCTCTATGTGGCAGTCTCCGCATTAATCGGCGATTTTTACAAGATCCCTATCTCTGTGGCTCTACTCGCTGCATCAATGTGGGCAATCGTAATATATCGGGGCAAGACCTTGAGGGAGCGTATCGAGACTTTTTCAGCTGCCGCTGCCGACAAGGATATCATATACATGATATGGATTTTTGTGCTTGCCGGTGCCTTTGCTTCGCTTGCTAAAGAAATAGGTGCTGTTGAGGCTACCGTAAATTTCACACTCGGTATCTTTCCTCCCCAATATATTGTCCCTACATTGTTTGTGGCTGCCTGTATCATTTCTTTTTCTATCGGCACATCAGTTGGAACTGTGGTTGCCCTCACACCATTGGCCGCTGAACTTGCTTCTGCTGAGGGAGGAAATGTGGCATTTTTTGTAGGTGTGGTGCTTGGTGGTGCTTTCTTTGGTGACAATCTGTCGTTTATTTCCGATACGACGATTGCTGCCACCCGTTCACAAGGTTGCCAGATGCAGGATAAGTTTAAGGTAAACCTCTGGATTGCTCTTCCCGCTGCTATTGTCACACTCCTTTGTTATGTGCTGTTTGTCCCCGATGTGCCTATTGTAGAGGCTCATCAGTCTGGTAATCCTTGGTTAATGCTTCCCTATCTTGTGGTCATAGTGACTGCTGTTATAGGATTGAATGTTACCTTTGTACTGACATTGGGCATTGGATGTGCTGTGATTTTAGGTGCAATCAATGGCATAAATCTTCTTGATATGGCAGGATTCGTTGGATCGGGTATCGAAGGAATGGGAGGGTTGATTATAATCACACTCCTTGCTTCTGGAATGCTTGGTGTGATTAAGGCGTGCGGTGGTATAGCATATATTCTCAACGTAATGACCGCAAGAATTTCCGGATTGCGTGGTGCTCAAGCCACATTGGCTATCCTCGTCGGAATAGTCAATCTTTGCACTGCCAATAATACCGTTGCCATTATCACTGTGGGTGGTTTGGCAAAGGATATTTCTGATAAGTTCGGTATCGACCCGCGCAAGAGTGCTTCCATTCTTGACTCTGCTTCATGTGTAGTGCAATGTCTTATCCCATATGGTGCCCAGACTCTGTTGGCCACATCTCTTGCAGGCATATCCCCGGCCGCTCCATTCTCTTACCTTTATTATCCTTGGGCTCTCGGACTCACTCTCATCCTTTCGATAATATTCCTCTTCCCACGTCGCTACTCCAAAAAGCCCACACCCTAAACAGCAATCCTATATCTTATAACCTACAACCCCATAACCACATAACCCTTAAGTTTCGCTTGCGAAACTTAAATACCGTGTCACTCCGACTTCATGAAATCTTTCGGCTGTCTTTTGCGTCGGATTGACTACTATTGTCAATCCCGGGTATACTGCGGCGGTTGGCAGATCGTCGGTATGATCAGTAATGAAAGATTCCAGACGTAATCTTTCCGTTTCTAAAAGTTGCTCTATTCCATCGCGTTTCGTATATCCTTTCATTTCCACGTATGCATGCCGTTCATCAGTAAATCTTGTGGCAATAGCCCCTTCATATCCCAATATTCGGCATAGCGATAGGGTATATTCTTCAAGGGCAGCTGTTGCTATATATGTGAGGCATCCAAGTTGTCGGTGAGATTCCACAAAAGTATTAACATGTGGATTGATTGACTGCGCGATTATTTCAGCCAAGTGGTCCCAATCAGATTCCTGTAGATGGCGGCGTGCAATTTTGGTCAGATGCCATTTCATGTTCCGATGGCTGATGAGTCGCATACTTCTTAACCCTATCCACCAGAGTGCGCCTATAGCTGCTCCGGGAGCGCGGCGCTTAAGGAGCATTCCTGGCAGACGCTTCATGAAAATATGCATTGAATTGCCAGTAATCAGTGAACCGTCCAAATCTACAAATGTGACTCCTTTTAGTGGTTCTTGTAATCGTTTTAGTGGTTCTTGTAATCGTTCGACCATGGAAATCTTATCAAGGTTTTGTTTCGGTATAGTGTATAGTCAGCCCGTACACGCGGATTGCTTGTCGTTTCGGTCATTACGGCAATGCGGACATTGGCTTGTTTGTTCGTCTCTTTTAACGTTTCTATTATAGCGAATAGTGTGTCGCCACTGTCTATTGCATCGTCAATAAGAAGGATATTGGGTGATTTTTCTTTGTGAAGTATGTCTGCAAGTCCTTCCGGTATCTCCACTTTGGGAGTCTCTGACGCCCCTTTAATCTTTCTTCGCAGCGCGAGTATGCTCGACTCCGCCATCCTCATGAAGTTGAGAATTGAAATGGGAAGAAGTTTTAAAAGTTTGCCGACAGTTCCGTTCTTCCGTTTGGTGGAAGGTCGTTGTAAGATGACATCATATCTTGCCCCATATCTCTCTTTAGGGAAATATTTGCAGAATGCGTCGCACACGAAGGAGCCTCCGCGTCTCACACCCACTATTGCGTCAAGCTTATCGGGTGCTCCTTCTTCCACAATATGGGCAAGTTGCCCTGCTTGTTGGTCAAACTTCTCTGGGTCTAATGTCAGAACTTGCATAATAATCTTATTGCCGGCATTCCTAAATAAGAGACGAGAGCACCGAGTTTATTCTTCAATCTCACCTTGCCGTCAGTGAGTTCATTAAGCCTTTGCTCTTTGATTACCTTCTGGCATCTCTCTTTCTGCTCCGGATTGTCGATATTATTGCGGAGCATTTCAACGAGGATGTTGAAGTGCGCACTGAAGCGCCGGTCGTTAGCTGCTCGTAGTAGGGCAGGGGAGCGCTCCTCCATATGAGCCACGATTCTGTCCGTCACGTCAAGCACGTCGAAGCGGGCATCGCTCCATGTGTTGATGAAGCTCCCGGGTGTATCGCGGTAGAAATACACCGTTCGGTCAAGGATACATACTTTCTCCACTTTTTCAAATGCTTGGTAAAACAGATCAAGATCCTCATAGCGGCATTTGCGGAAGCGAAGTGGATTTTCTCCTTTGAATACAGATGAATGAAAGAGCATACCCCAAGGATTGTTGAGGATTTTCATCTGATATAGTCCTATGAGGATTGCCGTCTCTGATGGTATCGTCATAGAGTGTCCCTGGCCTGTAGGCATTTTAGATGGAATCCCTCGCGTATATCCCCCTGCTATGATTCCGGCTCCACTTTTTCGCGCATGGCTCATCATGACTTCGAGTGCATCTGGAGGCATGATATCGTCGGCATCCATAAATGCTATCCATTCCCCGTTTGCCATGTCTATCCCATGATTTCGTGCTGCAGACACCCCTGCATTTGGCTGCGTGATGAGCCGAAATCGAGAATCCTTTCTGCAAAAATCCCGTATTATAGTCTCCGAATTGTCCGTCGACCCATCATTGACCACAATCACCTCAAAATCCTTATATGTCTGCGACTGCAGCGACTCCATAGCCTCTGCGAGCCACTTTTCAGCATTATAAACCGGGACAATCACCGAGATCTTATCCATATTGTCTTAGAACCCTTTAACCTAATAACCCTATCGCCATCCACTTTCGTATGCGAAAGTCGAATTTTTTATCTGCAAAGTTAGTGATTTATTGTGGAATTGCCAAATGAAAGATAGCCCCTACCTAAAATATGTAAGGGAGGCTTTCCTGCCTCCCCATCAAGTTAAATTCTGAAATCTGAAGACTGAAGACTGGCGGCTTCGCCGCCTATTTACGGTTCTTCTACAAAGTCATCTTTGCCTACTCCACATACCGGGCAAACCCAGTCGTTGGGGATATCCTCAAAAGCAGTTCCGGGAGCTATGCCACCATCGGGATCGCCTACTGCTGGATCATAGATCCAATCGCATACTTCACATCTGTATTTTTTCATAGTCAGATAAATTTAATGGGTTTCTAAATCTTTTCTCACTATTCTAAACTATATTGACGGCTATTTGGTTTAATATATGTAAAAATATTTTGAAATTTGTCAGCTGACAACTGAAAACTGACAACTGAAAACTTAATAAACTATGGATAAATATCAGGAAGCAATCGTAGCCTCGAAGGTGACACGCGATGATGAAGTTGTAAAGGCAGAAGTAAAGAAGATAGTGGATGAAGCTGGCAAATATGCTTCAAAAGAGGTATATGAATTCCTATTGAATTCTATCGACCTTACTACTCTCGCTACCGAAGACAGCGTGAAAAGTGTAGTTGCCTTTACTGAAAAGGTAAATAATTTCGACAGCGACTACCCTCAGTATAAGAATGTCGCCGCCATATGCGTTTATTCTAATTTTGCTGAAGTCGTTCGCAACACACTTGATGTCCCCGGAGTCGACGTGGCTGTAGTTGCTGGATGTTTCCCCAGTGCCCAGACCTTCATTGAAGTTAAGGTAGCAGATGTTGCTATGGCAGTTCTCGGAGGAGCAGACGAAGTTGACATCGTCTTCCCTGTCGGAATGTATAAGGATGGTGACTATGAGGGACTCAGTGATGAGATTATCGAGATGAAGCATGCGGCGCGTGGAGCGAGACTGAAAGTCATTCTTGAGACTGGCTTGCTGAAGAATGCAGAAGATATAAAGCGGGCTTCTATTCTTTCTCTATATAGCGAAGCTGACTTCCTGAAGACATCCACAGGAAAGGTTTATCCGGGAGCAAGCTTGGAAGCAGCATGGGTGATGTGCCAGTGCATCAAGGAGTATTATCAGGCTACCGGACGTAAGGTCGGTTTCAAATGCTCCGGTGGTATCCGCACTACGGAAGAAGCCCTCAAATATTATGCAATTGTGAAGGAAGTGCTTGGTGACGAATGGCTTTGCCATGACCTCTTCCGCATCGGAGCAAGCTCCCTCGCTAACTCCGTCCTCTCAAGCCTCGAAGGCACCGAAATCAAATACTTCTAAAAAATCAAATCGCGAAGCCAATTGATCATTGATAATTGATCGTTAATCGTTGAATAAGCTTCCCAGCCTCCCCACCGAGTCTCGGTGAAAACGATGAAAACGACGACAACGACGAAAACTGATATCTGGCATCTGAAAACTGAAATCTGAAGACTCAAAATAAGGAGGCGACCCTCACGGGCAGCCTCCTTCCGTAATCCTAGGATTTATATA
>DAAK01000150.1 GCA_001701075.1 Bacteroidales bacterium GP3
CTCAATCCCCCTTTCTTCGCTCCGATATAGCTTTCATAATTACTTTAGTATTATTGAAGAGACCTTTACAAAGGAGGCGATTGTTGTGAACTATCCATGGAGATGCCTTTACAAAAGAAGGCGTTTGTGGTGTGAACTAAGTGAACACGAAAGAGATATCCAAAAGCAAAACTAAATAATCTTTTCGACACTTGCACATTGAAGTTGATGAAACTCTTGGAATAGGTAACAGCTGACGGCCGCAGTTATGTAGCCCTTTACACAAAGGACGGTAATATCTGGCTCAACCAATCCCAGATAGCAGAACTTTTTGCCACCTCGAAGCCAAATATTAGTTTGTGTATATCTAATATTTTAAAAAGAAATGAGTTAGATAAAAATTCAGTTGTCAAATAATATTTGACAACTGCCTCCGATGTCAGAGTGCTAAAAAATGGACTTCCATATAATATTCACTCAAGTATTAACGTTATGTATACATAACATTATGTTTGAATTGCATAATTATCAAGAATATGGTATTTGTCGATAGAATTGAAGAAACAGAACGTTTGAGAAATGCTCTTTCAAGGGAAAAAACTTCTTTGGTGGTATTATATGGCAGGAGGCGATTGGGGAAATCGACTCTTATAAAACGCGTGCTATCAGAAAACGATCTCTATTTCCTCGCAGACCGCTCGGAACAACAACACCAGATTGAACTTCTCGCAAAAGTTGTAGCAGAGTTATTTCCTGATTTCGATAGGTTGTCCTATCCAGATTGGGAATCAATATTAAGCGCTATCAACTACAGGACAACCTCGCGCTTCACACTGTGTCTTGATGAATTCCCATATCTTGTGGAGCAATCCCCGGAATTGCCCTCAATTCTGCAGAAACTCATTGATGAAAAGCAACTGAAGTATAATATAGTGCTTTGTGGGTCATCCCAAAACATGATGTATGGGTTAGTTCTTGATTCCACCGCTCCTCTCTACGGTCGCGCAGATGAAATTATGAAGCTCACCCATATCCACCTTCCTTTTATTCAAGAGGCTTTGCATCTTAATGCGGAAAATACAATTGAAGAGTATGCCGTCTGGGGAGGAGTGCCCCGCTATTGGGAACTGCGGGAAAATGCGGAATCCCTCGAAAAAGCAATGTGGCATAATATCCTTTCCGTGAATGGGATATTGTATGATGAACCGATAAAACTCTTTCAAGATGATGTCAAGGATATAGTAAAGACATCAACAATAATGTCTTATGTGGGAAATGGAGCTAACCGGCTATCAGAAATTGCCGCACGGTGTAATGAACCAGCAACCAACTTATCAAGACCTCTGAGAAAACTGATAGACCTCGGTTTTCTTGAGAAGGATATCCCTTTCGGGGTTGATGAAAAGAACGCTAAGAAAAGTCTATATAAAATTGCAGATCCCTTCTTGGCTTTCTATTATAAGTTTGTCGTACCTACGCGTTCATTTATCGAACTTGGACGTCAATTGCCCATAAAACAACTCTTGAATGCTCATTTTTCTGAATATGTGAGCCAACAATGGGAAAAAATCTGCAGAGTTGCCGTTTCTGGCAATTTGATTGATGAAGTGCTTTACGGCATGGCTAAACGCTGGTGGGGACCGGTTCTCAATGAAAATAAGAATCCAGAGCAAATTGAAATTGATGTCATGGCAGAGTCGCTCGATAAAAAGTATCTCCTTGTAGGTGAATGTAAGTGGACTAATCAAGAGAATGGCCAACAACTCACGACTGAGCTCCTCCGAAAAGCCAATCTGCTGCCTTTTGCCAAGAATTACACCATCATACCTGTTTTGTTCCTTAAAAGTAGCCCAACGCATGATGTGGGCAATGTTATGTTGCCGAAGGATGTCATTTCTTGTGAATGCAAATAGCTTAACCTTTACTCTGGAATGGGTGGTTTTGCTCCGGAATAAACATCCTCACTATTATAATATGTTTTAAATAAAGATTTCTATTTATTGCCTTTTGCTCGATTATGAGTTTTACAGAGCATCTGGCAGTTGTCGATGGTCGTAGCGCCTCCCCGGCTCCAGGCAGTAACATGGTCGGCGTCCATCTCTTTTAGTTTATATATACGAGTGCGGTTGTTGTCATTCCCCAGTGCACACAAAGGACAGTTTGAGATACCATTTGCCATAGCATGCTCAGTCTGTCGATTATAAACAATCTTTTTTGTCGATTCTTCAAATATCCGGACTTCAAGCAGGACTGGATTTTCCTCGCCTCCTAAAACGTACTCATAAATGTTAGAACGTCTTCCGATAGTATCATCTTTTAATAATTCATTTACGCGAGCATTGATAGCGAGTCGGTCATAAGGTACATTATGATATTTCTTATACAATCTTCCCCACTCTAAACCGGCCATATTCTCTGTTGTGTCAAATAAACCGGCAACCCAGTCAATCACGGAATTGAAATAATTCATCAGTTCTTCAATTGAATTGTCAAAACGGTGGGCGCTCATATAAGCATCAATCGTCATCCCCTTTGATTGACTTATCCAATCAAGAGCGCATTCAAGGATTTTCTGACGTTTTACATCCCCACTAACATAATGCCTCCATTTTTGTATTGCCGAATTCTGTGAGTTGCTGAACACACTTTTCGCTGCCGTTACAAAAGGACCACTATGCACAGCATTTCGTCGTTCCTGTTCATTAAGTGGGACTCCGACAATATTAATTGTCTCAAACCACTCTTTAATCTCCGGTTCCGTACCTTCGCATACAAATACGACAAGGGGAGCCTTCAAAATCTTTTCTTTCATTACTTCATCAAGACCGGAAAAGTAGGTTTCCCGACCATTGAGTATGATTGCGAATTTGTCAGTTACAAAACGACCGAAAGACGTTATGCGTTGCTGACCATCCAATACTTCCATTTGCCCAGATGGAGTCAGGTTGAAATATAGAAGTCCCAGAGGATAGCCTTTTAGCAGGGAGACAATAACAGCTACGTCCTTTTTACCATCATTATAGATGTAATGGCGTTGATATTCAGGTTGAATTGTCAGCTTTCCGTCGAGCCCAAACAAGCCCTTCCCTTCGTATTCGTTGTAGACAAAGCCTCGGCATAGGTCGCCTACTGTCCAATCAGTATGTAGTGTGGGAGTCATGATTTTTTACGTATTAAGATTCTTGGATAAGAACGGCGTCCTTTGATATAGGGCCGATCATATTTTTTCTTGTTAGGTATAATGATGTTATGTATGTCAGGATTGACTGAGGTGGATGGATTTTCGGTTATGCCTAATATTTCAAATTGTTCTGGACAATATTTGTCAAGCCATGAGATTGGCACCCCCATCACACCATCATAATCGCCGGGGATTGCATCCGTAAATGGTACCTCGATAGCATCGTAATTATCATAAGAGTCGTATGCACCCTTACTCTTCAGATCCTTGTGGCGGCTGAAACGCAAATTGTCAGCCATAGACATCAGTGCCAGAGGCTCGTGTCTTCGTCCGTGATCTATATTTGTAAACCAACGGACACCCTTAACGCGAATAAACTTTCGTCCTGTCTCGTCAATACGCCATCCGGCTGCCGTTATAGGATATTCCTTTGGCACCTCAAATTCACGATCGCCACTATGGATTGTTGATCCCATCCAAATTTTGTTGGACATGATAAGAGGAAAGATTTCCTTATAGGTAATCGCGTTCATGTTGCCTATGATAATGAACTGTTTATTTGCATCAGTTATCCATGGGAGAAACACACGAAACAGAGAGAAGGGAGGATTTGTCACTATGATATCAGCTTCGTCTCGTAATGCTGTCACCTCTTCGCTTAGAAAGTCGCCATCACCACTGAGATATTCCCAGTGTAAATCATCAATATTTATGAGCCCTTCCCCGGTAATGTCCCGGTCAAGGATGAAGATCTTGCCATGTGTCTTGGATTTATCGGAATCAAATTGTGGTGATGATTGTTCATATTCAGAAAATAAACCTCCTAACACCATCTTCTTGCTTTCTGGAGCATAACTTGTAGAAATAAGTTTCTTTAAGCCAAGGGAATCAAATTTGGCGGCGAAATATTTTGTAAAGTTACTCCATTCCGGGTCATCGCATGGCAGAAGGATTGTCTTACCCCTGAATACATCAGGGTTATATTCTAAGTAGGCGTTCATCTCAACCTCAATATCGTGGTATTGAGTGTAGAACTCATCATTCTTTCCGGCTCGCGCAGTTCGGAGATCTTCATTTGCCATCGGACTATAGGCTTTATGCCATAAGCTCCAGATGGCTTTTGATAAAAAGAAAAGCGGGAGCCTTATATTGCTACCTACTCCGCTATCTGAGGCTGTGGAAGGTGCCTAACCCAGTAGAACAGGCAACAAAGACTCCACGCCATATATGCAATACCCCAAACTCATTTCAAGCATTTCACTTGAAATGAGCCGGATAGGTATAGACATACCCGTGGCGTCTATTGCTGCATTGTTATTGACTGGGTTTCTAAAACTTCCACATTTCAGATAGCCAAAAACAAGCGCCAATACACGCTTTCTTATGTCAAATTGTTCTGCGGACTCTTCTCTTAGAGTAGCCAACACAGAAACATGCTACAAAATTAGAAAAAAATATGATATAATCCTAACTACTTCCTTAATATTTTTTCATTTAATGTGTGTATCTGAATAAGATATTGGATTCGCATTCATGATTTATGATTGTCAGAATGATTTCCAATATCGCTTCACTTCCTTACCTGTGAACTGCTTGCGTTCGTTTCGCCCTAGGGTGTAGTCAATGCCACCATTGAGTCTGCCTTTCTCAGCGTCTTTCCGCACCGTATCGCGGCTCAGACCAAGTAACCGGCTTACTGTCATATGAACTTTGCAGAAATTATTGCAGTGATGATTGTGGTGCCAGTCACACTGTATTTCATTATTGACTTAATAAAAGTATATAAGAATGAGGGCTCCTATAAAAACAGCGAGCATACAGCATCATATGAGGTTGTAAACGACAGGGCAAAGGCAAAAGAGGAACTAAAATCACAGATTAATGAACTTTCCGAAAAATATGGCAAATGCTCTGCTGACATAAATCTCGGTGGGTGGACCGACCACACATTAAAGAAGAGATTTCTTGTTTTTGAGGAATCGAAACTACTCATAATCAATGAATCAGAATATAGGTTTGCCGACATTCTTGACTATTCGATGGTGGATGATGCAACAAGAGAGACCACAACATTTTCCGACGGCAAGACTTCAACATCAACAGGAAGTATGATAGGGAGAGCTGTGGCAGGAGGCATCATCGGTGGAGGACTGGGTGCAGTTGCTGGAGCAGCTACTGCAAAGAAAAACACATATTCGGATTCCTTTAGCGAGACCAAGAACAAACATAGATATTCTATTTATATTAACCTGAACTCATTTGAAAATCCAACCTTGAAGCTCCCAATAATCGAAAGCAGTGACAGAGCGCACCAAATTACAAGTATTCTTAATGTGATTACCGAAAGAAACAAGCAGTAATAGAGGCGTTTTTCAGAATTAATTTGCCAATCTGACGCTTAGCTATAATCAGGCGATTTTGCAATTGTCTCAAATGCGGTTGCCCATTACTGAGATGAGTCGATTGCTAAGGTCAATGCGAAGTTCCATCAAAGCAATGAAAAAAATTCAGCCCTGAACCCTCCATGACGGAGAATTCAGGGCTGATTTAAAATCTTGGTATGAGTTATTCCTCGGCATAGGATAGGACTGTCGGCGACTCAACGTCGACGCCATATTC
>DAAK01000193.1 GCA_001701075.1 Bacteroidales bacterium GP3
GAAAAGATCAACAGCCACGAACTTTACAATTGCGGCCACCTTTATGAGGCAGCCGTAGCTCATTATCTTGCTACCGGGAAAAGATCACTCCTCGATGTCGCAATAAAGAATGCCGACCTTGTATGCAAGACATTCGGATATGGAGAAGACCAGATTAAGTATCCTTCCGGCCACCCCATCATTGAGATGGCGCTCGCAAAGCTTTATAAGGTGACAGGAGATAAGAAATATCTCGACCAGGCAAAATATTTCGTAGAAGAGACCGGAAGACTGACCAACGGACGCAAGCCAAGCCAATATTCACAAGACCATATGCCAATCCTCGATCAGGAGGAGATCGTAGGGCATGCAGTACGCGCCGGCTATCTCTATTCCGGCGTTGCAGACTATGCAGCCCTTGCTAAAGACAGCGCATATTTCAATGCAATCACCCGCATCTGGGATAATATGGCATCAAAGAAGCTTTATATCACAGGCGGTATCGGAAGCCGCGCACAAGGCGAGGGGTTCGGTCCGGAATATGAGCTTAACAACCACACAGCGTATTGCGAGACATGTGCTGCCATAGCCAATGTATATTGGAACTATCGCATGTTCCTCGCAACAGGCGATGCTAAATATGCTGATGTCTATGAACGCGCTCTTTATAATGGAGTTCCTTCAGGAGTATCCCTCTCTGGCGACAAGTTCTTCTACGACAATCCTCTTGAGAGCATGGGCCAGCATGAACGCCAACCTTGGTTTGGTTGTGCCTGCTGCCCGGGCAATGTGACCCGCTTCATGGCCAGCATCCCGCAATATATGTATGCCACACAGGGTGATGACGTTCTTGTCAATCTCTACATTCAGAGCACTGCAGATATAGCAACCGATAATAATAAAGTAAAACTTGCTCAGACCACAGAATATCCATGGAATGGAAATGTCACTATTACGGTTGATCCGGAAGCAGAAGGGGAATTTGCCCTCCGCATGCGTATCCCGGGTTGGGCAGAGGATGCACCCGTCCCTACCGACCTTTACAGCTACACCTCAAAGCCCTCTGCTAAATATGAGGTAAAGGTGAATGGCAAGAAGGCTGACGTCATGACCGGCAATGGTTATGCGACAGTGAAACGCCAATGGAAAAAGGGCGACAAGGTTGAGCTGACACTCCCAATGGACGTGAAACGCGTCAAAGCCAACGATTTGGTAGCAGACGACAAGGGTAAGCTTGCCATCCAAAGAGGTCCGGTGATGTTCTGCCTCGAAGGACAGGACCAGACCGATAGCCTCGTCTTCAACAAATATCTCCCCGACGGTGTGAAATTTGCTGAGAAATATGATGGAAATCTCCTCAATGGCGTAATGACACTTACCGCAACAGGCAAGAAAGTACTTACAGATGGCAGCGATGAGGACGTAGAGCTTAAGGCTATCCCCTACTGCACATGGAACAACCGTGGTGCCGACCAGATGGCAGTATGGATTCCTGAAAGCAAGGAATACGCTGTAGCCACCCCGACTCCAACACTTGCAAGCACAGCAATGATGTATAGCGAACCTACCAATGTCACCAGCGATGCTCCTGCTGCCACTTCCAATCTCCAATGGGGATGGGGCTACAACGACCAGTGGGAACCGAAATCAAGTGCAGACACATCCAAACCTTACCATTATTGGTGGCTTCGTGAAGGCACGACAGAAAACATCTGCTACCGCTTTGAAGAGCCGAAAGAAGTAAGCAATGTCGACATCTACTGGCTTGCTTTCGAACATTACGATGGCGACTATGAGACTCCCGAAAGCTGGGAACTCTTCTATCGCACAGCCGACAATCGTTGGGAGCCAGTGAAGGCGAAAGGGGAGTATGGAGTGGAGAAAGACAAATACAACCATCTTGAATTTGAGCCTGTCACCACCACCGACCTCAAAGTCTCGGCCAAGCTCCGCGACGGCAAGAGCGGCGGCGTGATAGAATGGAAAGTCTCGTAATCAATGATAAATTATCAATGATAAATGATAAATTATCAGAATACATCAAGAAATAAATCAATAATTCAATAACAATAACCTATTTTATTTATGAAACCGCGAATTTTTAAACCTATTTTCAGCAAACAGATGCTGAAATTGGCGGCTTTAGCTTGTCTTGGATGCTTTGTGAGCATCCCGACAGCCTATGCGGATCCCCTACCGGTAGCAGCTCCTCAAGCTGAGACCGGTACGGTCACAGGTACAGTGGTTGACACTGAAGGGGAACCTCTGATTGGCGCCACCGTTATGATCAAAGGTACTTCAACAGGTACCGCTACCGACTTTGACGGCAATTTCTCACTTAAAGGAGCTGCCGGCAAAGAAATCCAGATTTCCTATGTAGGATATCAGTCACTTACTGTTAAAGTACCTGCAGGGAAGTCTGATCTCGGTCAAATCACACTTGAATCCGACAGCCAGTTGCTTAAGGATGTAGTGGTAATCGGCTATGGTACAGCAAAGAAGGGCGACATCACCTCAGCTGTAGCTTCAGTGAAAGCTGAAGACTTCGCTCAGGGAGCTATCGGAGATGCTGCCGAACTCATCAAAGGTAAAGTGGCTGGTCTTACAATCGCCAAAGGTACTGGTGACCCTAATGCAGAGTCTACTATCCGTATGCGTGGTGTCAGCTCTATTTACGGCGGTTCAACTCCACTTGTCCTTATCGATGGAGTAGCAGGTAGCCTGAGTGATGTGGCTCCTGAAAGCATCGAGTCAATCGACGTGCTGAAAGATGCATCTGCAGCTGCTATCTATGGTACCCGTGGTGCCAACGGTGTAATCCTTATCACTACCAAGACTGGTGTACGCGACCAGAAAACCACAGTTTCATACGCTGGCTATGGATCCTGGGCTTCTCTCGCAAAGAAACATAAGTTCATGACAGCCGACCATGTTCGTAAGGGTATGACCAACTACACCGACCGTGGACATGATACCGACTGGCTCGACGCAGTAACCCGCACAGCATTTACCCACAACCACGACCTTCAGATATCTGGTGGAAACTCAAAGACTACTTATGCCGGCAACGTTTCCTACCGCAAGGCTGAAGGTGTGATCCTCAATACTTTCAACGAGGAGATAAAGATGAACTTCGATATCTCTCATTGGTTCTTCAACGATATCCTCCGCGTTCACCTCAATCTTCTGAAGGGTATACATAAAGATAGCGGTTTCGACGCTGGCACAGCAGTCTACCGTCAGGCTATCATGCGCAACCCGACAGAGCCTATTTACGATGAGAATGGCCTTCCTTACGAAAACCTCGGTATTACTTACTACTACAACCCTGTAGGTCTTATCGAGCAGTATGATGGAGAAGTAAAGAGCGAATGGAGCCGTATGGCCGGAGACTTGACTGTTGAGCCTATCAAGGGATGGCAGACAAAAGTATTTATCTCTACTGACCGCAGTAATAGTCACTCAGCATCATTCAAGACTTCTGATCATGTCGACCATCAAGTAGATGGATATACGGGAGATGCCTACCATGGATACGGCTACAACCAGTCGAACCTTATCGAAATCACATCAAACTATAAGAATACTTTCAATGGTGTGCACCGTTTCGATGCTCTCGTCGGCTACAGCTGGCAGGAAAACTCATACGAGGGTTTCAGCGCATGGAATGCTGATTTCGGCAACGACTTCTTCAAATACAACAACATTGGCATTGGCTCACTGCTCAAAGATGGCAAAGCAAGCATGAGCAGCGACAAGAACGACAATAAGCTGATAGGTTTCTTCGGACGTATCAGCTACGGCTACGACAACCGTTACAACATCCTTGCTTCAATCCGCCGTGAAGGTAGCTCAAAATTTGGTGACAATCACAAGTGGGGTACTTTCCCATCAGTATCAGCAGGATGGAATGTGATGAACGAAGAGTTCTGGCGCAAGCTCCCTGTAGCTGAATGGTGGGATCAACTCAAAGTCCGCGTAGGTTATGGTGTTACAGGTGTGATCCCATCAGCATCTTATCAATCACTTACCAAATATATCTTCGGCGACTATTTCTTTAATGATGGAGTATGGCAGAAAGGTCTCAAAGTAGACTCTAACCCGAACCCCGATTTGCAGTGGGAAACATCCCGCGAGCTCAACGTAGGTCTTGACTGGGATATGTTCGCAGGTCGCTTTGGCGGTACATTCGACTTCTACAACAAGGAGACACGTGATATGCTCTGGTGGTATGACGTGCCGGTTCCGCCAAACTTGTATAACCAGACACTCGCAAACGTAGGCAAGATGCGCAATACCGGTGTCGAAATCCTGCTTCGTGGCATTCCCGTAGAGACACGAGATTTCTCTTGGGAGACCAGCGCTACTTTCTCACACAATGCCAACAAACTTCTCTCACTCTCAAACGGCCTTTACGAAACTGCCAACGAGCATGATATGGGTGGTCTCGGAGAGCCAATCTCTCAGGAAACACACCGTCTGGAGGTCGGAAAACCTATTGGCCAATTTTTCGGTATCAAGTCGGTAGGTGTAAGCGAACGAGGCCTCTGGCTTGTTGAGGATCCGACAGGCAAATATTGCGGCGAACCCGGTGGCGTCGTAGAACTTTCCGACGATATGCTCCCCGATAAGGAGATGAGACAATACCTCGGAACAGGTCTTCCCAAGTTCTATTTAGGTTGGAACAATACATTCCGCTACAAAGGATTCGATCTCAACATGCAGTTCACCGGTCAATTCGGGTTCAAGATTCTCAATGAGGCACGTGCTTATTATGAGAACAACTCAGTCAACTACAACCGTCTGCAGTCAGTGCTCGAGGCTCCTTACGGCGACCGTGTGCTTGCAGGCAACCAGAAGCAGACTTTCGTAAGCTACTATCTCGAGGATGGCGACTTCTTCAAGATGACCAACCTTACACTTGGATACACTGTTCCTCTCAAGCAGAACAAGTTTGTTGAGTCTATCCGTGCATACGTATCATGCGAAAATCTCTTTACCATTACCAAATACAAAGGTCTCGACCCGGAGATTAGCAACTGGGACGCAACAGCTCCAGGTATAGAACGCCGCGACAACTATCCTACAATCCGCTCGTTTACTGTAGGTCTTAACATTAACTTCTAACAAGCAAGAAAGATGAAACTATATAAAAAAGCTCTACTCTCGCTTGCGGGAGTGTCTGCAGCCTGTGGCGCTTTCACCAGCCTCCAGTCTTGCACCGACCTTACTGAGCATCCCTACAATTTGATCACAAGCGAAAGATATGAATTCACCGATGCAGACCGCGCTGCGATGTTCCTTCCGGTGTATTCCTCTCTCCGCGACTTCGTATGGGGATGGTTCGGATTCACTGATATCTCCGACATGGCATCCGACCTATGGTGCGTTCCTTACCGTATCGGTATTGGCTGGGGCGACCTCTACATCCCTACTCACAAGCATACATTCCATAGCGAAATCGGCTTCTTCGACACAGCTTGGCAGCGCGCATACGCCGGCGTCAATGCCTGCAACACTCTTCTACGCGACGAATTGATTTGTGAGTCTGATGCTTCTGTCAATGAACTTCGTGGCTACCGTGCACTGTACTATTATTTCCTCTTTGATATGTTCCGCAACATCCCTCTCGACAAGGGCGAGCTTCACGAAGCAGGCTGGCTTCCAGAGCAGGCAGCTCCACAAGAGACTTGGGACTACATCATCTCAGAACTCAAGGATATCAAGGGTTCATTCTCCGACCATAGCTCACTCGGCCGATTCAACAACGCCACCGTCTGCATGCTTTTGGCCAAGATGTATCTCCAGCACAATTCCTACTTCCCTGACCAAGCAGATGAAAGTTGGTATAAGCTCTGTATTGATGAAATCGACGAGATTATGGGGATGGGCTATTCACTGGCATCAACTTATTCGGAAAACTTCGCTCTCAGCATAGCTGCATGTCCGGAAACTATCTTTGCTATTCCTTATGAAGAGGACTACGCAGGAGGCAACTATTACGCCAACCTTTGGATGTGCAACGCCGGCCGTGCTACTTGGAACCTCGTAAGCTGGGCTACCTCTGGTGGAGGTGCAATTCCTCAGTTTATCGAGACTTACGATGTTGACGACAAACGCTATAAAGATTGCTGGATCTCCGGACCACAGTATGACTCTAACGGAGACCCAATCTATATTGACGGTGTGCAGCTCAATTACACTCATGAACTCCGTTCAATCGATGTCCCCGGTTGCTATGAGCAGGAAGGTGAGCGCCTCGTGAAATACTACATTCAGGAAAAATGGGGTACAAGCTATGACGACCAGGTGATCTTCCGTTATGCCGATGCCCTCATGATGAAGGCTGAATGTCTGCTCCGTATCAGCGGCAGCTACAAGGGTGAAAACGAGAATACCGCCGCCGACCTCGTGACTCAGGTGCGTATGCGTAGCTTCCCGACTAATCCTGCAAAGGCCATCCGTACTGTAGCTCAGCTCCGCGGAGGCAGCTGCTATCAATACGGACACCGCGAGAACACTGCTGAAATGGACCAGCCCGACAACTGGATCATAACCAACGAAGGTGGTGCCGACATCGAACTTGGTGGTCTTCTTGATGAACTCGCATGGGAGTTCCTTGCAGAGGGACATCGCCGCCAGGATCTCATCCGCTTCATGATGAGCAATGGCTGTAATGTATGGAATGGCAAATCTTGGTTCTGCAAAGATGGCATAAGCGATCCTGCTGACCGTCACGCCGACATATTCCCGATTCCCAAGGGTGCCGCTCTTGATGGAAATCCAAAACTAAAGCAGAATCCAGGCTACTCTGACGCATCTGCAGAATAACGGCAAAAGATCAGTCTTTTAACAAACGTAACAACCAACGTAAAGATGAAAAAATCAATATTATATATCTTTGGATTGGCACTTGCGCTCGGA